>JACQHC010000055.1 GCA_016199245.1 Gemmatimonadota bacterium
CCGCTTGCCCTCCGCGTGACCGATCGCGCGGGCAACCCAGTGTCCGGCGTGTCGGTGTCGTGGGCGCAGGCAGTCGGCGCGCAGCTCCAGGGGGCAGCACCGGGCACCGATTCCGACGGACGCGCCAGCGCCACCCTGCGTCTCGATTCCGTGCCCGCCTCCGGGACGATCGTCGCTACCGCCGGCTCCCTGCCGCCGGCCAGTTTCCCGTTCACGGGGTACGGATAACAGTCCGTGGCTCGCGGCGGGCAACGGTCACACGTGCGCGTTGACCGTCCGCGGGGAAGCCTATTGCTGGGGCGACAACCTCCCCGCCGGCGCTCTGGGCGATGGGTCGACTATCCGGCGCGCTCGGTCGGCGCCGGTATCCGGGGGCCTCAAGTTCGCGCGCCTCTGGGCCGGCGGCCACACCACCTGCGCGGTCGACTCGCTGGGAACTCCCTACTGCTGGGGCGAGAACACGTATGGCCAGATGGGCCTCGGGACCACGGCGCCCGCGCAACTGGTCCCCGTTCGCGCGGCCGGCTCATTGCTCTTCACGCAGATGGCTGTCGGGGAGCGGAACATCTGCGGCATTACGCCCGGAGCGGCGGCCTACTGCGCTGGCGAGAACCAATCCGGTCAGCTGGGTGACGGCGACAGCGTCATGAAGACCGTGCAGACCCCGGTGGCAGGCGGGCATTCGTTCCAGAGCATCGCGGTATCGGTCTGGCACACGTGCGGGCTGAACAATCTCAACGCGATCTACTGCTGGGGGTGGCCGAGCTACTGGGGCTCGCCGAGCGCGGGGGTGCAACGGACGCCGACGCTTGCTGGGGCTGGCTACGCCTTCCGTGCCATCACGCTGGGGCTGTGGTTCGTGTGCGGGGTGTCGACGGCTTCCAAGGGATACTGCTGGGGCATTGGGACCAGTGGCCAGTTGGGCACGGGCGACCCGGGAGAAAGCAGCCCCGCTCTCATCCTGGCGAGCTGGGCGTTCCAGTCCGTGGACGCAACGGGCAGTGCGACTGCCTGCGCAATCGCGGCAAGTGGAGCGGCCTATTGCTGGGGAGCTAACCAGTGGGGCCAGATCGGCGACGGAACCACCACGACCCGCTGGATTCCGCAGCCGGTGCTCGGTGGGTTGACGTTGTCCCGAGTTGCCGTGGGAGTGGCGCACGTGTGCGGCGTGACACCGTCCGGCAAGGTGTACTGTTGGGGGAACAACAACACCGGAGCGCTTGGCAATGGTGTGATGGGTGTAGACCGGTGGGCCCCGGTGGCCGTGCTCCCGCCCGAGCGCTGATGGGATACGACAGCTGGCTGCGCCCGCTCGTGCCCCGTATTCTATCGCCCGTCAGGCTCAGCTTGGTTGGAAGCGGGGCTGAGTATCCGCGGCGGCCGGGGTGAAATCCGCGTTGTGGCGTGGCGAGGTGGCGATCGCGGGCGCGATGCTCTGCGCCGCGGCGTGTGCGACCCAGGATGGGAGTACCGGGCCTGAGGGAAACCCACCGCCGGTGCTCGCGACGCTCACACCCAGCGTTGTGTCCAGCGGTGGGCCAGGGTTCACGCTCACCGCGGTCGGTAGTCGGTTTGTTCCGGGCTCGGTCATACGCTGGGATGGTGTGAGCCGGGCCACTCTGTACGTGAGCGCGACCGAGCTCACGGCGCCCGTGTCCGCAGCGGAAATAACGGCCGGCCGCGTCGTCAACGTCAGCGTGTTTACTCCGCCGCCGGGTGGTGGCGAGTCCTCGGCGCTCCCGTTCACCATTGGCCATCCGGTCCCGTTCCTGACCAGTGTGTCCCCGAGTACGGTGGCGGCCGGCGGCGCTGCCTTCACGCTCACCGTCAGCGGCACTGGCTTCAGTACGTCGTCGCTGGTTCGGTGGGACGGATCCGACCGGCCGACGACCGTGGTGAGCGCCGCGGAGCTGCGTGCCGAGGTCTCGCAGGCCGATATCACGCAGGCCGGCACCCGCCAGGTCACGGTGCACACACCGGCGCCCGGCGGCGGCACCTCTCAACCGGTGGAGCTCAGTGTGCTCAATCCGAGCCCCGCGGTGGCGACCCTGTCCCCTGCGTATGGTCCAAAGGACGGAGGCGCGTTTGCGCTGACCGTCAACGGCAACCAATTCGTCGCGGCATCGGTGGTGCGCTGGGACGGGGCGAATCGGCCGACGACCTTCGTCAGTCGCACACGGCTGACCGCATCGATCCCGGCGTCGGATCTCGCGCAGGTTGGCACGGTGCAGATCACGGTCGTCAGCCCGGGGCCGGGAGGCGGCGAATCCCCGCCAGTGCCGTTCACCGTTGGCATCACGAGCCTGGCCGCGGTGTCGCTGGAGGTCAACGATATCGTGTACGATTCCACGCGGAACCGGATCTACGGATCTGTCGTCAACACCGATGTCAACCGCGGCAACTCGATCGCCAAGATTGACCCGGCTACCGGAGCGATCGAAGCGACGGTGTTCGTGGGGAGTGACCCTCGGAAACTCGCCATCGCCGACAACGGCGAGTACCTGTACGTCGGTCTCCAGGGCGCCGCGGCCGTGCGCCGGGTCAACCTCGCGACGTTCACAGCGGACATCCAGTTCGCGTTGGGAAGCGATGGGTTCCTCGGCCCCTTTTACGTGGAGGACATGGAGGTCGTTCCCGGCGCCCCGTCCTCAATCGCCGTGTCGCGCATGAATAATGGCTTCAGCCCACGCCATACGGGCGTCGCCATCTACGACGACGGCGTGATGCGCCCGACCACGACCCCCGGCCACACGGGCAGCAACGTGATCGAATTCTCGGCGACCCCAACGACGCTCTACGGCTACAACAACGAGACGACGGACTTCGGCCTCCGTCGGATGGCCATCAGTTCGTCCGGCGTAACGGTTACCTCGACAGTCGCGGGCGTCATTTCCGGTTTCTTCCTCGATATCGCGTTCGCCGGTGGCCTCGTGTATGCAACGAGCGGGGCCGTGGTGAATCCGACGGCGGGCACGCTCGTGGGGACGATCAACGCGACAGGGTTTGTCCGTCCCGATGCGGCAAACACCCGTGTGTTCTTCCTCGCGCCGGGCACGCAGACCATCCGATCCTTCAGCACGACGACGTTCACGCCAATGGCATCGCTCACGGTTCCGGGCGTCGGCGGCGCCACCGGCAGCCTCATCCGCTGGGGTCCTGACGGCCTGGCGTTCCGGACGAGCGGGCAGATCGTAGTGCTCAAGACGAGCCTGGTGACGCCCTAGCCGCTCGCCTCGAATGCCACGCGCGATCCGTCCGCCCCCGATCGGGATGCTGCTCACGGTCTCGGTCATTTGCGCCGCCGGGTGTGCCACCGAGGACGTGAGCACGGGTCCAGAGGGGAACCCGCCTCCGGTGCTCACGATGCTCGCACCGAACACGGTGGCCACGGGGGCCTCCGCGTTTACGCTCACCGTGTCCGGCAGCCAGTTCATTCCGGGCTCGGTCGTGCGCTGGGACGGCGTAGGCCGGGCCACGCTGTTCGTGAGCGCGACGGAGCTCACGACGCCGGTTCTGGCCGCGGAAGTGACGGTCACCGGGGTCGTGAACGTCACGGTACACAGCCCGGCCCCTGGGGGCGGCGAATCCTCGGCACTCCCCTTCAACATCGTCCACCCGCTCCCGTCCATAACGACCGTGTCTCCCAATGCGGTGGCGACTGGAGGGCCGGCCTTCACGCTCACCGTCAGCGGCACCGGCTTCACCGCCGCGTCGGTGGTTCGCTGGGACGGATCCGACCGCCCGACGACCGTCGTGAGCTCGGCTGAGTTGCGCGGCGCGATCGCGCAAGCCGATATCGCCCAGGCCGGCGCCCGACAGGTCGCGGTCCACACGCCAGCCCCAGGCGGCGGTACATCGCAACAGGTAACCGTCACCGTGGTCGATCCGAGCATCGCTGCCGGGCGAGCCCACGCCTGCGCGAGCATCGGCACGGTCTACTGCTGGGGATCGAATGAGTATCTCCAACTGGGCGTCGCCTCCACCACGCAGATCTGTAGCGTCGAAGCGGTCACGGGTCCGTGCAGCACGCTCCCGCTGCGCGTGAGCGGCGACCTGGTGCTCTCCCATCTCTCCGCCGGTGACCGGCATTCCTGCGGACTGACCAGTGAAGGCGCGGTGTATTGCTGGGGATGGAATGCGTTCGGCCAGCTGGGCGATGGCACCACGACCAGCCGGCCCGCGCCCACCCTCGTGTCAGGCGGGCACCGGTTCGTGGCGCTGTCAGCCGGGACCGTTCACACCTGCGGGCTCACCACAACCGGCGTGGCGTATTGCTGGGGCGCGGTAAGGTCCGGCGTCGCAGGGGACAGTGCCGTGAATGCGCTGGGCGCGCCGGTGAGTCAGGTGTGCCAGAATCCCACGCCCAGCTACCGCGGCGCCGAATGGCCGTGCAGCCCGACGCCGCTTGCTGTGAGTACGTCGCTTCGGTTCCGTTCGCTCGATCCCGGAATCTGGGGCACGTGCGGCGTGACGTCTGACGGGATCGCGTACTGCTGGGGATGGAACCAATTCTGGGCGCTCGGGACGGGCGACGACCAGCATCGGAGCGCGCCCGCGGCGGTGGCTACTTCGCTCGTGTTCTCCGAGATCCACATGGGGTCCGGGCACGCTTGCGCGCGAACAGCAGCCGGTGCCGCCCACTGTTGGGGGGCCCGGGTCTTCGACTGGGGCCAGCTCGGTGGTGGCACGGTGTCGGCCGGCGGAAGCTCGACGCCGATCGCCGTGGTCGGCGGACACGTGTGGTCCAGGCTCGAGCTTCCGGTCGGCAACAATATCTACTCGGGCTTCACCTGCGGGATCACCACCGGCGACGCGCTCTACTGTTGGGGCAGCAATCGCGATCGCCAGCTCGGCGTGCAATCGGTCGATCAGGCATGCTTCAGCGCGACCAACTTCACCTGCACCGGCACACCGGTTCTGGTCGCCGTGCCACCTGTGCGCGCCGTCGCCGCCGGGACGGGGTTTGCGTGTACGGCGGCGAGGGATACCACGGTGTATTGCTGGGGAGTCAACGACGCGGGCCAGCTGGGCGACGGCACGATCGTCAGCCGGGCCGAGCCGCGGGTGGTGGCGTTACCTGGCCCGGCGTCGACATTGCAGTGACCAGGTGGCCGCCACGGTGTGTGTACGTGCCCTCCCACAATCGAGCGCCTCCTCGTGTGCGCCTTGGTGGGGCTTGCGACCAGAGCGGTCGCTCGGTCGGCAAGCGTCGTCGATCCGCTATCCCTCGCCGAAGCGTGGGCCGAACCGGTCTGGCAGGCAAGCCGGTGTGGGCGTAGCTTGGCAAGGCTCCCGCCCTCCCAGAGGCCCCTCTGACTGAGTTGAAGGACCGCCTGCAAACCGCGCTGGGTTCGGGCTACCGCGTCGAGAAGGAACTCGGCGGGGGCGGCATGTCGCGCGTGTTTCTGGCCGAGGAGGTGCGACTCGGCCGGCGCGTGGTGGTGAAGGTGTTGCCGCCGGACATGGCCGCCGGCGTCTCGGTCGATCGCTTTGAGCGGGAGATCCAGCTCGCCGCCAAACTCCAGCATCCGCACGTGGTGCCGCTGCTCTCGGCGGGCTCGTCGGACGATCTGCTGTACTACATCATGCCCTTCATTGAAGGCGAAAGTCTCCGCGCCAAGCTGGCGCGTGAGGGCGAGCTGCCCGTGGCCGAGGTGTTGAAGATCCTGCGCGACGTGCTGGACGCGCTGGCGTACGCCCATCGCCATCAGGTGGTTCATCGCGACATCAAGCCGGACAACGTGCTGCTGTCCGAGGGTCATGCGCTGGTGACGGACTTCGGTGTGGCCAAAGCGGTGGCTGAATCCACGGGGAAGCACACGCTGACATCGATGGGTGTGGCGCTGGGGACGCCGGCCTACATGGCGCCGGAGCAGGCGACCGCGGATCCGCACACGGATCATCGGGCGGACATCTA
>JACQHC010000049.1 GCA_016199245.1 Gemmatimonadota bacterium
GTCCGCATCACCTCGAGCGACGCTGGCGTCAGGACGCGCTCGCCGTTGGCGGCCGTCCCATTCCCCATGTGAAAGCGCGCGTAGGTCAGGAGGTCGGTCATGCAAAGGCCCACCCCGCCCGCGGTGACGCTCGTCGACGGAGCAAACGGCCGGTTGAGCGTCGGCGTGCCGTCCCGGGTCGTGTGCCCCGCCGCAAAGCGGTTGACGATGAACTCGCCGGCCGTGGTCCCGGCATGTTCGAGCCCGAGCGGCTGGAACACCAGCTCGCGAAGGGCGCGGTTGATGGGCATGCCGGTGACGACCTCGATGACGCGCCCCGCGATGCTGAACCCGGCGTTGTTGTAACTCCACGCCGCGCCCGGCGGCGCCACCTGCATCAGGTCCGTGATGGACGAAACGAAATTCGCGAGCGTCTCGGTGCCGCGGTCGGGGCCCGACACCTGTCCTTCCCAGCCGCCGAGGTGGGTCAGCAGGTGCCACACCGTCACGTCGCGGCTTGCAGCCTCGTCGCGCACGCGGAAGTCCGGGAGGTAGGTTCGCACCGGTGAGCGCAGATCGACCTTCCCCTGCTCGACCAGCCGCAGCATCGCGGTTGCGGCAAAGGTCTTGGAGATGGACGCGATGGGGAAGACGGTGTGCGCGGTGACGGGCAGCGGGTCTTCGACATTGGTGACGCCGAGGCCGCGGATGGTTACGGTACCGTTAAGCACGATACCGAGTGCAACACCCGGCACGCCGAACTCCTTCATCTTGGTCTCAGTGAGCGAGGCAAGCGCTTCGAGACGTGCGTCCGAACCGGATTGCGCGTGGACCGGCGCGCCGGCCGCCGCGAGCGCGACGCTCAGCGCGGCGGCAACGCGGGCTGTTCGATGGCAACGGGGCGAGTACATGGTGGACTAAAACTGCAGGGGTCCCGCCACCGGAGCCAGTGCCGCCGCCTGCGCCGGCGACTGGGATCGTGGAAGACGAGCTGGCTCAGGAAACGCTGATGACGAGCTTCCCTCGCGCCTGGCGTGTGCCGAGGTATCGCAGGGCGTGAGGGACCTCGCTCAGCGGATACTGCCGATCGATAGCCGGAGAGAGCTTTCCGGCTTCCGCCAGCTCCTTCAACGCGACCAGATCTCCAGTTCTCACCCTTGCCAGGAACGAAACCCGCTGGCTCCCGCTCTGCGGTGTCATCATCGCCTTGACGAGACGCCACAGTGAGGCCCAGATGCTCTTGGGCGCGCCGCACAGCACGAGTTTCCCGTTCGAGGCCAATACGCGCTGACAGTCGGCGTGGGATCGGTTTGCGCCGTTGTCGAACACGACGTCGAAGCGTTCGCTGCGCCTGGTGAAGTCTTCACTGGTGTAATCAATGACCTCGTCGGCGCCGATCGAGCGGATGAGGTCCAGGTTCCCCGTGCTGGTCACGGCCGTGACGTGAGCACCGAGCGCCTTCGCGATCTGCACGGCGAAGGTGCCCACGCCGCCGCCGGCTCCGTAGATCAGGACCCGCTGTCCCGGCTTCACCTGCGCCTTGTCGCGCAGGCCCTGGAGGGCGGTGCACCCTGCGACGGGGACGGCCGCTGCTTGCTCGAACGTCAGGTTGCGAGGCTTCGGCGCCAGGCGGTCTTCGAAGGCCGTCGTGTACTCGGCGAAGCTCCCGATCCCCACGCCGAACACTTCATCGCCAGGCTTGAATCGCGTCACGCCCTTGCCAACGGCCTCGACCTGCCCGGCCATGTCTCCACCCCGAACGCGGGACCGGGGCATCCCGAGCAGAAAGCCGATGACGTGCGGCAGGCGGTGCATGAGGTGCCAGTCGGAGGCGTTGAGCGAGGCGGCGCGGACCCTCACGAGCACGCGGTCGTCGCCAACGATCGGTTTCTCGATCTCACGGAGCGCGAGGCCGTCCGGTGAGCCGTATCGCTCCTGGACGATGGCTTTCATGTCAACCCATACGCGGTCGACCAGGCGCGGGTTCCGCCGTGCTTCGGATCTCGTAATGGTCCGCCATGGGCTGCCCACGGTCTTCCACTGGCCGTTCCGCCCTCCCCCGGTTCGCCGCCACAGGGTAGTCCCGCCGATTCAGGTGGAGCTTCTCGGGCCTAGCGCATCACGACAGCCCCGAGCGTCTTGTCGAGAAATGCGTTGATCGGCGGGACGCGCTGCTCGGCCGGCGGGTGATGTCCCACGCCGTCGAGCAGCACCAGCTCCTTCGGCTCCCGGAGCAGGTCCCACAGGGGCAGGGCCCGCGTGGTCCACGGATGCTCCTCGTCGTGCCGCCCGTTGATCATGAGCTTGGGCGGCTCGATATACGGGGCGAAGTTGAAGTTGGCGGCCTCGGGGAGTGTGGGGTGCATGCGCTCGTCGATGCCGGCCCCGATGAGGACCACGGCGCGATACCGGTCGTCCACGGCCGCGAACGGGAGCCGCGAGCCGGCGCCGAGGCTGAGCCCTCGCTTTGCAGGCCCTTCAGTCGCTCCCCCCTCCCCCGATCTCCACCAGCGCCACCCGATTCACCCCGCTGCACGCCAGCACCAGCTTCCCATCCGCCGTCGCCATCATGTTCCGCACCACCCCGCCGCCCGACGGGATCGCCCAGGTCTGGAACTGCTCCGTCCGCGGATCGAACCGCACCAGCGTGTTGGGCCGCACGCCCGATTCGCTGTACCAGATGATGGAGCCAATGGATGCGATGCCGTACGGCCGGGACTCTCGCCCACCCGGAGACGGCCATTCGCGCACCTCGCCCGTCCTGGGGTCGAACCGGCCCAGATAGCCGCGTGCATGGTCGGTATACCACACGACATCATCCGGAGTGAGGGCAATCCGCCGCGGGCGCGCGGCAGGATCAGGCAACGGGTACTCGCGAATCTCCATCGTCACCGGGTCCACGCTGCCGATCCGGTTGCCGCGGAAATCCACGTACCACGGCACGCCCTTCGAGTTCACCTGGATGCCGTAGGGATACGTGTTCGACGTGGGCGTGGTCACGACCTTCAGCTCGCTGGTCCCGGGCACGAGCCGTCCCACCATGCCCGATTGCAGCGTGAACCACAGCGTCCCCTGCTGGTCGAACACGGGCGTGTGGGGACCGCGGGACGGGCCGTCGGGCAGGGGATACTCCGTCACCTCGCCCGTCCGGGGGTCGAGCTTGCCCACGTGACGCTTGGAGTTCCCGGTGTACCAGACGTTGCCGTCCCGGTCGGCCGTGAGGCCGTGCGGTCCACTGCACTACGAGCAGGAGATCGAGTTCATGGGTCAGGGCGCCACGCCGTTCTTCAATCGCCGCCGCATTGATGGGCTCATAGAAGGCACGCCCCGGCACATGCCGGTGCCAGCGAAGGAGCTGGACGTGCTGCTACGTGAGATCTACACGTTCGGCGGCCCAGACCATCCCGACATGTCGGTAGTGAGCGGCGGAGGGACCGGGACGAGCAACGGGCGGGTCAGGTCGGTCCGCGAGATCTGGGAGCAGTACCGTGCGATGAAACCAGGGGACGATTTGGGTCCCGGCCGTGTGAAGGAGCCCTGAAGGGCTGAGGGGCTGTCTACGAGGTCGGCCTGGGGAGGGACCAGAGTCCAGTGATCGGGATCAAGAGAGAGGCCCAGGCCGTTACGGCTCGCGCGCGGCGACGCGCCCGACCACCCTGGCCCAGTTCACCCGCCCGGCCGCGTCCCGCACGAACTCGATCGACTGGCCCCGCTCCGCGCCGCCGGTGACGGCCACGCGATCGGGTCCGTAGAACAGGACGGGCATCTCCGTCCCGGGACTGCCGCTGTTTGGCCGATCCTGCACGAAGAGCCTGTTCCCCTCGGCGCGCACGACTACCGTGTTGCTGGGTCTCCGGTAGGTCCCCACGTACGGCGTCGGATCGGGCTGCACCGCGAGCGGCTCGACCGAGGGGAGCGACTCGACCAGGCCGCGATGCGCGATGGCCTGATTGAGCGAGTACGTCGCACCGAGGTAGGACCGCAGCGCCTCGCGCTCGACGTCCTGGATCAGCCGCCAGCCGGTATTCGCGTTCGTGAGGATGGCGATGGCGAAGTTGTGCTCGGGAACGATCTCGAGCAGCAGGATGTGCCCGGCCAACGTCCCGCCGTGCGAGGCGGTACGGACGGAACCCACGCTGCGCAGGTGCCAGCCGATCCCGATGGCGTCGTCGGTGGCCTGCTTGTGGGCCTGCGGTGTCCGCATCACCTCGAGCGACGCTGGCGTCAGGACGCGCTCGCCGTTGGCGGCCGTCCCATTCCCCATGTGAAAGCGCGCATAGGCCAGGAGGTCGGTCATGCAGAGACCCACCCCGCCCGCGGTGACGCTCGTCGACGGAGCAAACGGCCGGTTGAGCGTCGGCGTGCCGTCCCGGGTCGTGTGCCCCGCCGCAAA
>JACQHC010000054.1 GCA_016199245.1 Gemmatimonadota bacterium
CTTCCCTTCCGCGTCGTCGGTGGCGATGCCACGCTCGCGGATCTCAGGGAAGGCATGGTGGACATGGTCGCGACGTACCTGACCGGAGAAGCCGGGACGGTGCGCGCCGCCGATCCCGGGACCGTAATCAGCGCCTGGCGGGCACGCGGCGCCTCAGAGACCACCGATCTCTCGGAGGCGGAGGCGGTCGCGCTGGCGCGTGCGCTCGGCGCCGGGCGCGTGGTCACGGGATCGGTCGTGGGAACAGAGTCGCGCCTCGTGTTCCGTGCCGCTCTGGCCGGTGTACGTGATCGCGGTCCGCCGATTCAGGCCACGATCGAAGGGCCAGCCGAGAGTCTGCTCGTGCTCGTGCCGCGCCTCGTCGGTCAACTCCTCGCGCAGAGCGAAGGCATGGCGGCCGACCAGAGCGCCAGCCTGACCACGAATTCGCTCGCCGCACTGCGGGCCTATTTGCGCGGACAGGCGCACTACCGGCGCGGGGAATTCGGCGAGGCGGTGAACCGATACACGGAAGCCCTTCAGACCGACTCAAACTTCGCTCTGGCAGGGGTCGGCCTGGTGTCGGCGAATGGTTGGATCGGGAGCGCCGGAGCCGCCGCGGTGGGCGTGGCCCGGCGGGCCGCATGGCGGAATCGCGAGCTCTTGAGCGCGCGGGACCGAGCCCTGGTGGCCGCGGCCATCGGCCCTAACGGTCCGGATCCGTCCGATTTCGCCGCGCGCCTGCGGGCCAGGGAGCAGGCGACTATCGTGGCCGGGGACCGCGCGGAGGCCTGGTACTACTATGGCGACGCGCTGTTTCACGACGGCGCCATGCTCGGCCTGGATGATCCGATGGGACGGGCGGAACAGGCGTTACGGCGCGCCCTGACACTCGATTCGTCGCAGGCGGGCATTCTGCAGCACCTGATGCTGCTCGCGGCGAATCGCAAGGACACGGCCGAGATCAGGCGACTGCTACCGCTCCAAGTGGCGGCAACGGGGGACCCGCGACGAGCCCTGGCAGAGCGCTGGTTCGCCGGTGTGGTAGCCCGGGACACGATGTTGCGGAATGAAGCGCTGGCGGGGTTCGATTCATTGGGGGGCGGCGTGGGCGGTACCTCGGCCATCGCCTTCAGCGTTCCGTTCATCCCAGAGCATATCGGGGAGATCAGGGATGCGATGGCGCGCCTGCGGCGCAAGGCCGTCAGGCAGGACGACCGCGATTTTGCGGCGATGCTGGAAGCCTGGCTCGCGCTCGACGCGGGCCGCCCCGAGGACGCGAACCGGATGTTCCAGCAAGTGTCGGTCCGGCCGGACGACCAGATCGTGTTGGCCACGATCTTCTGGGGGGGTGATGCCGCAGCCGCCCGCCTCGCGGCTGAGCGATTGGCAGCGGCCGCACGGCGGGGGGGGGCAGACTGGGATTCTGGTGGCTCGGGCGCGTGCGCCCTTGCCCTCTGGCGGCTGGAACAAGGAGAGTTGAGTGCGGTCGAGGCCGACGCGCGGCGGCTCAGGCAATCCGCGGCGAGTCGTGACCCGAACTGGCCCCCCACGCCGGCACAAGTGTGCGCCGCTGTGCTGGAAGCTGCGCTTGCGCAGCGTGCCAGGCGGGCGGACGCGGCGCGCCTGATCGACGAGCTGGATCGTAGGCTGCTCACAGTCCCCTACCGAGGCTTGGACTGGGAGAATCTGGCGGTCGCACGCCTGCTCGAGGCGGCGGGGGAATACGGACGGGCCGCAGCCGCGACGCGCCGTTTTCGGTACTTCTTCGTGTATACCCAGAACCTCTCGACCCACTACCGCGAAGCGGGACGACTGTCCGAGCTTGCCGGTGACCGCGACCGCGCGATCGACGCCTACACCCGGTACCTGGCGCTGCGGAGCGACCCCGAGCCGTCGGTGCGACCCGAGGTGGAAGAAGTCCGGCAAGCGCTGAGCAGGCTCACGGGGGAAGCGCCCGTTAATCGGGACTAGTCGGGACTAAGGATCATCGACGGGGGCCCCGCCGTGTCGACCCGGCGCGGACCTTGATTCGCGCTTGACCATACCTCCCGATCTTGGCCCCAGCATGAACGGGAGTCCGCCGTGAGCCGCTCGCTCTTCACCCCTGCTTCGAAACCGTCACGCTTTCGGTCCTCGCGGCGATGCTGCCGCATCCCTGTCGCGTCCTCGCGACGAGTGGGACGGGGGCCGCCCGAACTTCCGACGACGATCCGGCTAAGTCGTTGCAGGACAGACAGAAAGAGCCACGCGCCAGCGGGGCATATCGCTTGCCCCGATTGGCCATGACCCTCCATCGAGACTGGCGGCGCCGAGCGTGACCCCCGTCACTCAACCACGCGCAGCGACAGGACCCGGCGCTGCAACCGGCGCCCCTGGCGACCACGGGCGACGCGCGGATCACGCCGTTCCCGGCGTCACGCTCACTCGCACTCCGCCAGCGGGAACCGAACACGTCCTCACGCCGGCCGCGCTCGGATTCGTTGCCCGACTGCACCGTGAGTTCGGCGCGCGGCGGCAGCGGCTGCTCGACGACCGTACCGCGCGCCAGGACCGAATCGCCAAGGGCGAGCTGCCCGATTTCCTCGCCACCACGAAAGACATCCGCCAATCGGATTGGACGGTCGCCCCCGTCCCGGACGAGATCGCCGATCGGCGCGTCGAGATCACGGGTCCGGTGGAGCGCAAGATGATCATCAACGCCCTGAATTCCGGGGCGCGCGTGTACATGGCGGATTTCGAGGATTCGAACAGCCCCACGTGGACCAATTGTGTCGAAGGCCAGGCCAATCTCAGGGACGCGGTGAACCGGACGATCACTTTCACCTCGCCCGATGGCAAACTGTATCGCCTTCAAGACCGGACCGCGGTGCTGTTCGTTCGACCCCGAGGCTGGCATCTCGTTGAGAAGCACATGCGGGTGGACGGGGTGCCAGTCTCGGCGTCGTTGTTCGACTTCGGGCTGTTCTTCTTCCACAACGCCCGGGCGCTGCTCGCGCGGGGCACGCGGCCGTACTTCTATCTCCCCAAACTCGAGAGCCATCTCGAGGCACGGTTGTGGAACGACGTGTTCAACCTCGCGCAGGATGAGCTGGGCATCCCGCGCGGGACCATTCGCGCGACGGTGTTGATCGAGAACATCCTCGCCGCGTTCGAGATGGACGAGATCCTGTGGGAGCTGCGCGAGCACTCCGCGGGTCTCAATTGCGGCCGGTGGGATTACATCTTCAGCTT
Source organism: Gemmatimonadota bacterium (assembly GCA_016199245.1). GTDB lineage: Bacteria > Gemmatimonadota > Gemmatimonadetes > Gemmatimonadales > GWC2-71-9 > JACQHC01. The sequence goes on from JACQHC010000054.1 coordinate 3,214, forward strand.
CATCAAGAAGTTCAGACAGCGGCCGGATTTCGTCGTGCCGGACCGCGGGCAGGTCACGATGGACCGCCATTTCCTCAAGTCCTACGTGGACTTGCTCATCCGGACGTGCCACCGGCGCGGGGCCCATGCGATGGGCGGCATGGCGGCCCAGATCCCCATCAAAAGCGATCCGACCGCGAACGAGCGCGCACTGGACAAAGTGCGACAGGACAAGTTGCGCGAGGTCACCGCCGGACATGACGGGACGTGGGTGGCCCATCCGGGCCTGGTGCCCGTCGCGCTGGAAGCGTTCGACGTCCACATGCCGCGACCGAACCAGATCGATCGGCAGCGCGACGACGTGGCAGTCGGTGCCGCTGATCTTCTGCGCGTGCCCGAAGGCCCGATCACGTTCGCCGGCTTGCGACATAACATCGACGTGGGAATCCAGTACCTCGAAGCCTGGCTCTCGGGCAACGGTTGTGTACCGATCTACCACCTCATGGAGGACGCGGCCACTGCTGAGATCTCACGCTCGCAGGTGTGGCAGTGGGTGCGGCACGGCGCCGCGCTGGATGACGGGCGGCCGGTGACGAAGGACCTCGTGCGGGCTGTTACGCACGACGAGCTCCAGGCGCTCCGGGACCGGTTCGGACCTGAGCGCATCGCGCGGGGCCGCTTTGGCCTGGCGGCGGAACTGTTACTCGAGATGATGACCGGTGACCAGTACGCGGAGTGGCTGACCACTGTGGCGTACCGGTATGTCGATTAAGCAAGCGCGCAGCGTTCTGACTCCTCGACCCCCGAGGCCGTGATGGACAAAGCGACATTCGTTTCGCAACTCGAGCGGCGGTGGCGGACCGACCCGCGCTGGCAGGGCTGCTCTCGCCCGTACTCGGCGGAGGACGTGTGGCGCATCCGGGGCACGGTGGGAGTCGAGCATACGTTGGCGCGGCGCGGCGCCGAGCGTCTGTGGCGCCTCCTGCATGAGGAACCGTACGTGCCGGCGCTCAGCGCCCTCACCGGCAACCAGGCGGTGCAGGAGGTCAAGGCGGGGCTCAAGGCCATCTACGTGAGCGGCTGGCAGGTGGCCGGCGACATGAACGATGCTGGCGAGATCTACCCGGACCAGAGCCTCTACCCCGCGGACAGCGTCCCCAATCTCGTCACGCGGATCAACAACGCGTTGCTGCGGGCGGATGAGATTCACCACCAGAACGGCGAGGACGGGATTGACTGGCTCGTCCCCATCGTGGCCGATGCGGAGGCGGGCTTCGGTGGCCTGCTCAACGCCTACGAGCTCATGAAGCACATGATCCGCGCCGGGGCGGCGGCAGTCCATTTCGAGGATCAGCTGGCATCACTCAAGAAGTGCGGTCACCTGGGCGGCAAAGTGCTGGTGCCCACCAGCGAGTTCATCAACAAGCTCGTGGCGGCGCGTCTGGCCGCCGACGCCCTCGACGTGCCCACGATGCTGATCGCGCGCACCGATGCCCTCTCTGCCACGATCCTGGCCAACGACATTGACCTGCACGACCGCGCCTTCACCACCGGCGAGCGGACGCCGGAAGGATTCCTCAAGGTGCGGGGCGGCATCGACGTCGCGATCGCGCGCGCTCTGTCGTACGCTCCGTACGCCGATATGCTGTGGTTCGAAACCTCGAAGCCGGACATGAGCGAGGCCCGGCGTTTCGCCGACGCAGTTCATGCCCGGTTCCCGGGCAAGCCCCTGGCGTATAACTGCTCGCCGTCGTTCAACTGGACGTTGCATTTGTCCGATGATCAGATCGCGAGCTTTCAGCAGGACCTGGGGCGGCTGGGGTACACGTTCCAGTTCGTCACGCTGTCCGGGTTCCACGCGCTGAATCACGCGACGTTCACGCTGGCGCTGGGGTACCGCGCGCGAGGCATGGCGGCCTACGCGGAGCTCCAACAGCACGAGCTGGCATCTGAGAAGCTGGGGTACGAGGCGGTGAAGCATCAGCAGTTCGTCGGGACCGGCTATTACGACGAGATCACGCAGATCGTGACCGGCGGGCGATCCTCGTCGCTCGCCATGCGGGAGTCAACCGAAGCCGAGCAATTCCATCACGGAACGCCGAAGGTGGCGAAGTCGGCGTAACGACATAGGGGGATGGTCGGGGCGGCCGGCAGCTGAGCGAAGACCTGAAGGAGGCATGAGCCCCGGCGCGGCCGCACCCGTCCATCACCTCAATCTCTGCTCTACATCCAGCGCACGCAAACTCGTGGTCACGCGGTGTCCGTCAGCACGCGGACCAGCCCCGTGGTCAAGTCGTACACCCATCCGTGGAGCCGGGGCAGCCCGGGAGTGCGCTCCCACTGTCGCCGGATCACCGTGAGATGAGAAAGGTGGGTGAGCTGTAACCGCACGTTCTCCTCGACGACGAGCCGGAGATAGGCCTCCCCATCGAGGGAACGTCCGCTGGCGGCCAGGCGCTGGTCCACGGCGCGTTTGGCCCACGCAGCGATCATCAGCCAATCTCCCAGGTAGGACGCGTGGAGCTGCGGCGTGCACGCTTCCCGCACGCCGCCGCAGCCATAGTGGCCGCACACGATCACGTCGGGAACGTGGAGCACCGACGTGGCGAACTCGATCACCGAGGCGATGTTGATGTCGTTGTAAGCGACGATATTGGCGACGTTGCGGTGCACGAACAGCTCCCCCGGACCGCAACCGAGGACCTCGTCGATCGGGACGCGGGAGTCCGAACATCCGATCACCAGCGCGCGAGGGACCTGACCACGCGCCAATCGGTCGAAGAACCCGGGATCTGTCGCGAGTTTGGCGGCCGCCCAGTCCCGGTTCCGGCGGAGGAGATCATCGAGGGGCACGGAAGTCATCGGCGCGACGGTTGAGTAGTCCTCAATAACTGGGCCCTATGACTCAACGGCGGTCACGCGGGGTAGAGGTCCATCGATTCCACCTGCGCCGCGGGCGCAATCAACGCAACGTTCGCCTGGATATCGGTGAGATGCTCCCGCACGACCTTCCCGGGGATTCCGGCCGGGGCGTACACCGTGAACAGCACCCGGACTGTATCCGGCGTGATGCGCGTCCGATAGTCCGGACCGTACAGCACGCTCGAGATGACCGCGCGGGCGTCCGAGATCATCATGTCGCCCGGCTTCAGCTGTTGCTCCTGTCCGTTCAGTCGCACGTAGCGCTCGGTGCCGGTGGCTACGTCGAGCCGCGCCGGTAGCTCCACTGCTGCGAGATCATGACCCGCCGTCAGCAGCGCGTTCTTGAGCTCGGCCGTGAACATCGCCTCGACCAGGGCCGCGACACGTGGCAGCGAGCGACCTTTCCACGCAATGGACTCCAGCTGATGCTGGACGTGGTAGCTGCTGCCGAGCCGCTTGTAATACGCGAGGTAGGCCTCGAGCGCCGGCAGGGCCGCTCGCAGGGCGGTCCGGTCCAGACCCGCAAACCGGGAACGCAGCTGGCTCTCCAGTTCCTGCTTGCGAGCCTCCAGCGCCGGGTGATGGGGCGGATTGACCACGTCGCGCATGGCCAGGACCCCCACGACGGCGCCAGGGTAGGCCGCCTTCCAGCCGGGCGAGACGATGAACGTCATGTGCGAACGGCCCCTCCCGAGACAGATCGAGGTCACGCCGCTAACGGAAGCTCTGCGCAGGTCCGCGCCACTTGTGCAGAGCGTCCCCAAGATGCGCGTGGAGGGTGATCCAAGCCAGCGGCTCTCAGCACTGACCGCTTGACGCCCCGGCACGCAGCCGGAAGCTTTGTCGGGCACCGGAGCCCAAACCATGGCCAACATCCCGTTCACCAACAACTACGCGGATCTCTCCTCGCAGCGCGGCTACCAGTTCAAGTTTCATTGCCAGAAGTGCGGCAACGGGTACATGTCCACCTTCCAGGCCAGCAAACTGGGCACGGCGGCGGCCGCGGCGAACGCGGCCGCGTCGCTATTGGGAGGGATCTTCGGCCGGGCGGCGCAGTCGGCGCAGGCGCTCCAGTCCATGGTGGCCGGCCCGCAGCACGACGCCGCGCTGAACGCGGCAGTGCGCGAGATCAGCCCGCTGTTCAAGCAGTGCAGCCGCTGCGGCCAATGGGTGTGCGAGCCCGTGTGCTGGAACAAGAAGGCCGGCTTGTGCGAAACGTGCGCCCCGGACCTGGACGAAGAGATCGCCGCGGCGCAGGCGAGCGCGGCGAGGGAACAGGTAGCGGAGAAGGCGCGCGAGATCGACTACGTCGGGCAGCGCAACCTGGCGCAGGTGGCCGCTGTCATCTGTCCCACGTGCGGGGCCAAGGCCCAGGGCGGGAAATTCTGCCCGGAATGTGGCGCGTCACTCAGCCCAAAGCGGAAATGCGCGCATTGCGGGGCCGAGGCGGATGGCACGCCCAAGTTCTGCCCGGAGTGTGGCAAGGCGTATTGATCACCTCAACGCCGGAGGCAGTAATTGCGCAAGATCTTGTTCGTCCTGCTCATCGTGATCGCGGTCGTCGTCGCGGGGGCCGCCGTGTTCGTGGCCCTGCGCCAGAATCTCACGTTCGACCCGCCCTACCCGGACGTCACCGCCTCGTCGGATTCGTCCGTCGTGGCCCGCGGCCGCTACATCGTGCGGGACGTGGCGCCATGTGCGGCCTGTCACGGAGATCCCGCACAGCGCGCGGCGTTCAACGAGGGGGCCGACGTGCCGCTGAGTGGCGGCTACGCGTTTGTCATCCCGCCCGGGACGTTCTACACCCGCAACCTCACCTCCGATGGTGAGACCGGCATGGGCAGCGTCTCCGACGGGGCCATCGCGCGTGCGCTCCGGTACGGGGTCGGGTACGACGGACGTGCTCTGCTGCCCTTCATGGAGATGCAGGGGCTGTCCGACGAGGACCTGAGAGCGGTGGTGTCCTACCTGCGCACACAACCGCCGGTGCGTAATCCGGTTCCCGCCCATCGCTTCACGCTAATCGGCAGGGTCGTGAAGGCGACCGCGCTCGCGAATCCGGTGGGTCCGGCGGAGCCGCTATCCGATCGCTCGCCGCGCGGCGCCAGCGTGGAGAACGGGCGGTATCTGGCGGAGTCTGTCGCGCTGTGCTGGGCCTGCCACACGCAGCGCAACCAGATGACCGGCGCCCTCGTCGGGCCGCGGAACGGCGGGGCGACCGGATTCCTCGAGCCGGACGATCCCGGGCACTCCTGGTCGCCTCCGAACATCACGAGCGACCCGGAAACGGGACGCCTGGGCCGGATGAGCGAGGATGCCTTTGTGGCCCGGTTCCGGGCGGGCCGCCTGATTCCCGGCTCACCCATGCCCTGGCAGGCGTTCGCTCGGATGACCGAGGAGGATCTGCGCGCGATCTACCGCTACCTGATGACCGTACCGCCGGCGAAGAACGACGTCGGTCCACCGGTGGTGAACCTCGAGCAGTCCTGAGCCGCCGGAGCGCGCAAAGGAACTGGTGCAACGCCGCCGCCACGATGGGCTTGGCCCATTCCGGTACCAGGGCGAGGTCGCACGCTTCGACGACGCGGCCGCGCTCCCACTGCAAGATCAGCTGCGGCGTCGGGGCCTTGCCCGCATGCGGGTCTCGCTCGGTGCTGTTGTCGTACACCCGCAGCGCCGTCAACCCCGGCAGCAAGCGGACCAGGTTGAGCCGACTGCTGTCGTAGCGCTCGCGGATCTTGGACTCAGGGACCGGGTGTCCACCCCGTTCCACCCGGGCGCGCACTCGGGCGATATGAAGCTCGGGGCTGTTGAGTCCAACGAACCATACTCGAAGCTCGACGCCCGACGCGATCGCTTTCTGCAGTAATCTCGCAATCGTGGTCCCACCAAGCGTTGTCTCGAAGGCAAAGTCCAGGCGCTGCGCGATCGCTCGTTCCAGCAGACGCTTTCCCTGTTGCCAGGCTTCGGCGTTGGCCTGAGCGAGGGAGATCCCGGGGTTGGCCGCCAGCATCAGCCGGGCGGCTTCGTCCCGGTTGAAGTAGCCCGCGCTTTCCCGCTCGAACGTCGCCCCGGCGATACTGCTCTTTCCAGCTCCGTTGGCCCCGGCGAGAACGTAGAGGCGGGGGATCCGCGGTCCATCAGGCACGCCTGCGCGCGGCCGTCACCGCAGCCTTCCCCAGTTCCTTCGGCGCGGCGTGAAACGCGGCCTTCATGCCGGCCCGCGCTCGCGGTGTCTGCATGCGATCAAGCAACGCGTCGAACTCCGACGCAAGTGTGTCCAGATCGCGCGTGGCTCCGGTCGAGAGCGCCTTGAAGTCGTCGAACGAGATGATCACCGCCTTTGGCGCATCATGCTTCGTGACGACGACGACCCCTCCCTGGAGAACAGTGTCCAGGACGTGCCCGAACTCGTTCTTGGCACTTGTCGCACTGAGCAACGCGGGTTCGACCAGCTCGCCGCGCTGATTGCGAAACGGGGCGAGCGCTCTCCCCCGCCGGCGTTTGGAGCCTGGCAGTGTCCTCATGGCGCCTCCTCCAAGCAAGATTAGCCTATTTAGCTAAATAGATCAATACGATGAGCAGGCAGCTCTGCCCCGTTATCGCGCAGCGGAATCTGGCCGGACTCCGTTTGCTCTTCTCGGCCGGGCGTGTCTAGCCCCGCGCGCCTTGCGGGCTGTAAGTTCGCCCTGCCCGCTGCATGCGGCGGGCGGGCCCAGAGCGTCAAGTGCGTGGTCATGACGCGCTACACCGACGCCGACGTGACGTGGAACACCGGTCAGCACGCAGCGCAACCTTGATCCCGAAAGGCATGACTGCCATGCGCACCGCTCTTGTCGCCTGTGCCGCCTCGCTGCTCACGGCGACCGCTCACGCCCAGACCCGCGCCCGCGACCTCGGCGTCCCCCTGGAGGGCACGCCGGGGCCGCTCAACGCCATCACCGACGTGCCCGGCGTGCGCGTGGGACACGCCACCATCGTCCGGGGCTCCGGGCGGCGCGTGATCGGCCACGGACCCGTGCGCACGGGCGTCACCGCTATCGTTCCGCGCGGCGACAACCTGGCCGATCCCGTGTTCGCGGGCTGGTTCACGCTGAACGGCAACGGCGAGATGACCGGCACCACGTGGCTCGAGGAGTCAGGCTTCCTCGAGGGCCCGGTGCTGATCACCAACACGCACAGCGTGGGCGTCGTGCGCGACGCCGTGATCGACTGGCTGGTGCGGCGCGGACGGCAGTTCTCCTGGGCGCTCCCGGTCGTGGCCGAGACGTACGACGGAAGCCTGAACGACATCAACGGCTTCCACGTGAAGCCGGAGCACGCCTTCCTGGCACTCGACAGCGCCCGCGGCGGACCGGTGCCTGAGGGGAACGTAGGCGGCGGCACCGGCATGGTGTGCCATCAGTTCAAGGGAGGGATTGGCACGTCGTCTCGGCGCGTGACCGTCGCGGGCGAGACGTACAACCTGGGTGTGTTGGTGCAGTGCAACTATGGCGCGCGCAACCTGCTGCGGATCGCGGGCGTTCCCGTCGGCACCGAGATCACCGACCTCATGCCGTGCTACGTGTCGCCACCAGTGGACCAGCCCACAGCACGCATCTGCGATCGCCCCGGTCCCGCCGAGGGACCCGATGAGGAGCCCGGCGGCTCGATTATCATCGTCGCGGCGACGGACGCGCCGCTGCTGCCGCACCAGCTCGAGCGCATCGCCCGCCGCACGAGCCTGGGGCTGGGCAAGATGGGGAGCATTGCGTCCAACGGCTCGGGAGACATTTTCGTCGCGTTCTCCACGGCGAATCCCGCAGCCGATCGTGGCCCGGGCCCCGCCCGGCTGATGGCGCTCCCCAATGAGCAGCTAGGCCCGCTGTTCCTCGCCACGGTGCAGGCCACCGAAGAGGCGATCATCAACGCCCTGGTCGCGGCGACCACCATGACGGGCGCGGACGACTACCGCGTGTACGCGCTGCCGCATGATCGGCTGCGCGCAAGTCTGCGAAAGTACGGGCGGTTGAATGAAGGGACACCGAGATAGACGGCGCGAGCCCGAGTGCGCCGCGCGCCGTCGTGCTGCACCACCCCGTCACGAGGGCGTGATGACGTCCGGCCCTTTTCTCTCGTCTTCTTCCAGCTCGTGGAGCAGGCAGTTGACCGTCTGCTGAACCAGCGTCTCCACCTTCACGCCGCGCCGCACGGCCTCGCACTCGTAGGCGTGGTACTCCGCATCGCTCAGCTCAGCCCACACCCGCACTTTGTACATGTCGCCTCCCTTCCCGGTGCCGGGCTAATGGCGCTCTCGTCAACGCACCGGCACCGCCTTGTGACCATAACACAGAATGCCGCCCTTCCCTTCCTTCCGGATCCGGCGGAACTCCAGCGTCACCTCCGTCCCGGGTACGACCTCCTCGAGGTCGCAATCGGCAACCTGCACCATGAGGCGCGCGCCTTCCGGCGTCTCGACCACCGCCATCGCGTAGGGCGCTTCCATCTGGAATTCGGTCGGGGCGGCGTGAATCACCGTTGATGTGATCACCTTGCCGCGACGGGACAGCTTGACCGGACTAAACGTTTCACCGCGGCAGGCCGGGCAAATCCGCCTGACCGGATAGAGGATTGCCCCACACCCTCCGCATCGCGCCGCCTCCAACCGGTATCGGGCCGGGATCTCACGCCAGTATCTCGGGCTGGGCATGGCTTTAGACCCTCTCGAAGATGTGGACGACCGAGCTGGCTCCCGACCCGCCCATGTTCTGCGTCAGGCCGATCGCGGCGTCCGCCACCTGACGTTCGCCGGCCGCGCCGCGCAGTTGATCGAAGATCTCGATCACCTGGGCGATCCCGGTCGCTCCGACGGGGTGTCCCTTCGACTTGAGCCCGCCGCTCGGGTTCACGGGCAGGCGCCCACCCAACGCGGTCTCACCGGTGCGCGCCGCCTGACCGCCACGCCCCGGCTCCACGAAGCACAGCGCTTCGATGACGCAGATCTCCGCGATCGAGAAGCAATCGTGCACCTCCGCCACGTCAATCCCTGAGGGCGAGAGCCCCGCCATCTTGTACGCCCGGCTGGCGGACAGGCGCACGGCGTCGAGGAACGCGGGGTCCCGGCGCTCCGCGAGCGCCATCGAGGAGGTCGCGAGGCCGCTGGCCCGGATCCTCACCGGCCGGTCGGTGAACTCCTTCGCACGCGACAGCGGGCAGAGCAGCACCGCGGCAGCGCCGTCGCTCACGGGCGAGCAGTGCAGCAGGCGCAGCGGATCGGCCACCAGGGAGGAATTCATGACCTGCTCCAGCGTCACCTCCTGGCGGAACTGCGCCTTCGGATTGAGCGCTCCGTGCCGATGGTTCTTGACGGACACCGCCGCGAGATCCTCCAGCGTGGTGCCGTGCTGCTCCATGTGGGCACGGGCGATCATCGCGTACAGGCCCGGGAACGTCACGCCGTGATAGACCTCGGCCTCCTGGTCGGCCGCGCTGGCGAGCACGCCCGTCACGTCTGCACCGTCGTTCATCTTCTCCACGCCGGCGGCGAGGACGACGTCGCTCATGCCCGAGGCGACATCGAGGAATGCCGCGCGGAGGGCCGCGCCCCCGGAGGCGCACGCCGACTCGACGCGGGTTGCCGCGACGCCCCGGAACCCCAGCTGGTCGACCAATAACGGGGCCAGGTGCTCCTGGCCCACGAACTGGCCGCCCGACATGTTCCCTACGTAGACGGCGTCCACCGAATCCGCGCGCGCGTTTCGCAGCGCCTCCAGCGAGGCCTCGACGAACAGATCGCGCAGGCTGTGCCGCCACAGCTCCCCGAACGGCGTCATTCCCGCTGAGACGACGGCGACCTCTCGCATGACCGACCTCCGGTTACTCGTTCAGCAGGATCTTTTCCCGGTACTTCGCGTACTGGCCGTACGTCAGGTAGCGGCGCTTGCCTTCGAGCATCGAGCGAACCGTGGGCGCACGGCTTCGGCGCTCCAGCAGCAGCTCCGTGGCCCGCAGCACGAACGCGTCGCTTCCCGCTCCGGAGCCGAACGACGTGATCAGCACGAGGTCCCCCGGGTCTGCGACATCGAGCGCCGCCGCGAGGCCCGTGGGTGACGAGCCGGAGTACGTGTTGCCCATGGTGGGGACCACCCAGCCGGGCTCGAGCTGCTGCCTGGTGAATCCGAGTTCCGCACCCACGGACAGAGGGAATTTCCCGTTCGGCATGTGGAACACGGCGTAGCGGAAATCAGCGGGCCTGAGACCGGCGCGCTCGAGAATCGCGCGCGCGGCCGTTGAAACATGCCGAAAGTACGCCGGCTCGCCCGTGAAGCGACCCGTGTGGCGCGGGTAAAATTCACCCTCGCGGCGCCAGAAGTCCGGCGTGTCGGTCGTGTAGCTGTAGGTCTCCACCACGTCGGCGAGCAATTCCCGCGGCCCGAACAGGTACGCCGCGCCGCCGGCCGAAGCCGAGTACTCGAGCGCGTCGTTGGGCGCACCCTGGGACGTGTCGGCACCGATGGCCAGGGCGTACTCCACCCGCCCCGATTCCACCAGGGACAGCGCCACGAACATCGCCTCGGTGCCCGCCTTGCAGGCGAACTCGAAGTCGGCCACGTGCACTTCCGGCCCGACGCCCAGCGCCTCCGCCACCACGGTGCCGCTTGGCTTCACCGCGTAGGGGTGCGACTCCGAGCCGATGTAGAGCGCCCCCACGCGCTGTGGGTCTATCCCGGCGCGCTCCAGGGCCGCGCGGCCCGCCTCGACGGAGATGGTGATCGTGTCCTCATCGAGCCCGGGCACGGACTTCTCCTCGAGCAACAGCCCACGACGCACGGCCACGGGGTCCTTGCCCCACTGGCGGGCGATTTCTTCGGTCTTGATCCGATTGCGGGGGATGAACGCGCCGTATCCTACGATCCCAGCCATGGGTCACCTCGGCAGCTGGACACTCGGAGGCCTTGGCATCAAAGCAGAGCAAAGCGCGTTGAAGAGTCGGTGAAGGCTGTCTGAAGGAGAGGGTGGCCGGTGACCGGCCGCCGACCTATCGTTCCACCACTACGGCCCGTGTCTTCCGCGTGAGACCCGAGCGGCCGCTCCCGAGCCCGCTCCACCTGGAGACCCCATGAAGATCGTGCATGTCCTCAGCGGCACGGTGCTCGCGGCGCTCGCCGCAAGCTCCGCCATCGCTCAGCAGCGTCCCATCTCGTCCGTCGACTACTACCGCCTCGTCACCGTCTCGGAGCCGAGCGTGTCGCCATCAGGCGCGGCTGTGGCGTTCACCGTGACGACCGTCGTCGAGGACAAAGACCGCCGCCATCGCGAGGTGTGGCTCGCGCCTGCCGACGGCACGGCCCCTCCCTATCGCCTCACCAGCGTCAGCACTGAGGGCTCCAACGCGCGCTGGTCCCCGGATGGCTCGCTCCTCGCCTTCAGCAGCCGGCGTGACAGCGCGGGCGTTGAGGACGACGACGGCGTGTGGTTCCTCCGAACCGGCGCGCTGGCAGGGGAGGCGTTCCGGATTAGCGGCGTGCACGCCGCGCCGGTGTGGTCCCGGGACGGGGCGTGGATGGCGTACCTCTGGGCCGGCGCGGTCCCGGACACTGTACAGCGCGATCCCCGCCGCGGCTGGGTGGCGCCGGACGCCATCACCCGCGGGCCAGACCCCAAGCGGTTCGACGGACGGGTGATCACGCACGTCCCGTACAAGGCGGATGGACAGGGGTTCCTGCGCGACGTGCGGAGCGAGCCGCGTCAACACATCTACGTGGTGCCTGCCGCCGGAGGCGAGCCGCGGCAGCTCACATCCGGGCAGCTCGCGCAGCGCAGCATCGCATGGTCGCCCGACGGCCGATCCATTGCCTTCGTGCAGGACTCGACCGACGAAGACGAACGGCGGCTGGATCAGCACCCGGACATCTACCTGGTGGACGTCACGACCGGCGTCCTGCGGCGGCTCACGACCGACCCCGGCTACCACACCAATCCGGCTTTCTCGCCGGATGGCCGCACCATCGCCTACAACTGCTCGGCGGGACGCGGGCAACCCAACGACATGTGCGTGATGCCGGTGGCCGGGGGAGAACCGCGCAACCTCACGAGGGAGTGGAACCTCGACCCCGGCGCGCCGGCGTGGTCCACCGACGGTTCCACCATTTCGTTCAACGCGGACACCGAGGGGAACGTGCACCTGTTCCGCATCCCTGCCCGCGGCGGCCAGGTCACGCAGGTCACCCGCGGCCTGCGACAGCTTGGCGGGTTCTCGGCGAGCGTCGATGGCAAGATGATGGCCTTCGCCGCGAGCGACATCACTCACCCGAGCGAGTTGTTCGTGGTGCAGGGCGACGGCAGCGGCGAACGGCGGTTGACGAGCTTCAACGATCGATACCTCGCGGAGGTCACCGCGATTCCCGCGGACACGATCTGGTACACCAGCGTGGGCGGAGCGAGAATCCACGGGTGGCTCCACAAGCCGTACGCGTACGAGCCCGGCCGGAAGTACCCGCTCGTGCTCTACATCCACGGCGGGCCACACGGCCAGTACGGCAACGTGTACTTCCATGAGTTCCAGATGCTGGCGGGCCAGGGGTACTGGGTGCTGTTCACCAACCCGAGGGGATCTACCGGTTACGGTCACGACTTCACCTACGCCACACGCCTGCGGTGGGGCATGGAGGACTACGAGGATCTCCTGAAGGGCGTGGACGAGGTGATTCGTCGCACCGGCCAGGTGGACACCACGCGGATGGCCGTACTGGGCGGTTCCTACGGCGGCTTCATGACGAACTGGATCCTGGGCCATACCAACCGATTCGCGGTGGCGCAGACCGACCGATCCATTATGAACTGGTTCTCGTGGTACGGGTCGTCCGAGGCCCAGGGGCTCACCGAGTACGAGTTCGGCGGCTTTCCCTGGGATCAGGATTCGCTCTACTGGGCGCTGTCACCCCTCAAGTTCGTGAAGAACATGCGAACCCCGCTCCTCATCGTACACAGCGAGGAAGACCACCGCACGCCCATCACGGACGGCGAACAGCTGTTCATGGCGCTCAAGAAGCGAGGCGTGCCCGTGGAGTTCGTGCGCTATCCGCGCAGCTCGCACGGACTCTCGCGCACGGGGCCGCCGTGGCTCCTGGTGGATCGGTTGGAACGGATTCGCACCTGGTTCGCGCACTGGATCGGGACGGGATCGGCACCGGCGCGGGCTGCGAGCGGCGGAGCGCGATAGACGGCGCCTGAGCGGACGCGCTCGCCGAAGCGATGCCGGGGCGCGAACTCCGTAACCCGTCTGGTCGCCAAGGATTGGCTCGGCCCATAGGCATCGCGGAGCGCGGGCGCGTCCACTCAGGCGCCGGCCTATACCCGTTCTTCAGCAGCTGCTCGGTTCAGCGCCGCGCAGCCGCAGCTCGTTCGATCCCTTCCACGGTCTTCGGCGCGGCGGCCGAGAGGTTCTCGTACCCGGCGTTCGTTACCAGGATCATGTCCTCGATCATGATCCCGAGGCCTTTCTCCGGGATGTAGAGCTTGGGCTCCACGGTGAACACCATCCCGGCGGCGAGCGGCAAGGAGTAGTCGCGGCTGTCGGTGGCGTCGAGGCCGATATGGTGACCCAGGTCGCGCACGCCCATTCCGGTCGCGCTGTAGCGAGTGAGCCCGCCGTTGCGGGCGAGATAGTGGGTGGGTGAGGGCATCAGACCCCACACGCTCTCCTCTCCCATGCGGTTCACGTCTTCGTACTGCTCGAGGCCGTGCTTCCGATACACAGCCGCGGCGGCCTTGATCACGTCGACCATCATCACCCCCGGATGAATCGCGGCGAGGGCGGCTTCCTGGGCTTCGAGCACGATCTCGTAGAACCTGCGCTGTTCGTCGCTGAACTTCCCCGAAACCGGATACGTGCGGCACACATCCGAGGCGTAGGTCATGTACTCCGCCGCGCCGTAGTCAATGAAGACCAACTCGCCATCCTGGATCACGCGGTCGGTGGAGTTGTAGTTCTCCGACCGGAGCGTGAACAGGCTCACGGCGCCCGGTCCCGACATCACGATTGGCGTGAACGCGGCGCGGGGCGATCCCTGGCGCTTCCAGGAGTACTCCATGAGCCCTGCGACCTCGAGCTCGTTGATGCCCGGGCGCAGCGCACGCAGCACATCGGTGAAGCTCTGGGCACTGATTTGAGCCGCGCGCCGGAGGGCCGCGATCTCGTGCTCGTCCTTGATCAGGCGCATGCGATGCACCAGGGGCGTCGCGTCGGCGATCGCCCGCCCCGGGAGCGCGTCCAGCAGAGATTGCTCGTACTGCTGGCGAATGGTTTTGGGGCGCGACAAACCAGCAGGTGCATACAACTCGGCACCGTCCCGAGTCAAATACACCGTTCGCGCCGTTCCGACGATCTCTAGAAGCCGCATCGCCAGTTCGTCGATGGGCAACGTCTCGCCGATGCCGGTCGCCCGTTCAGCCTCCGGGCCCGGGCTCAACCGCCGGATAGGCTGGTTCCACGCGGCGCGGCGGAACCGCTCGTCCTGCATGGGAAACTGCCCGCCGGCGAACTGAAAGCGCTCAGGGACGAACAAGACTTCCCTTCTGCCGCCCATGCGGCCGATGCCGCTCATGCCGCCACTTCCACCTTCCGGGCCAATCACCAGCACCGCGTACGGCGACTCCACACCCGTCAAATACCAGAAATCCGAATCCTGTTTGTCCCGCCCGCCGTTGGCGATGAGATAGGCGCCCGGAACCACGACCGCCGCATTCGGCTCGAGCTGGCTCACGAGGCGTGCGCGGCGCGCGGCATAGACCTCCGAGGGGAACGCCACGTCGCTCTGAGGAGCCGCAGGCTCCACAGCCAGCGCAGACATGACGCACAGCGCCCCGCAGACACGCCGAACCACCGGCGCCCCGGAGCGCATTTCTCGAATCCTACTGAGTCTCGCCTCACGCATGGGTCGCCTCTCGGCTTATCGCCGCGAACGTGTTCGGTTCGTCCGACTCACTGCAGCGGTCTCGTCGGGCCGCAGGATCCCTAACTTGGCCGGGGCGCGGGGGACGCGTCAATCGAAATGCAGGTTGATGACCGGCCTCGACAGCCGGCAGGGGCGAGACACCGCGGGGGCGAGAATACGCTGGACGGTGCCCAACGTGCCGGCCACTCCCTCGAGCGGCCTCCCCGTGACAACCACGCGCTGCGGGGCTGGATTCTGCCCTGGCCTTGACAGGCGGGACGGTAGGTTCTATGGTTGGTACTAACAACTATTATACCGATGCCAGCCACCACCGCCGACCGTCCAACAACCCTGCTCTCCGCCAGCCTGCGTCGGGACGGGAGGGCGCTCGCCCATGTCCTGTCCGAATTGGGCCGCCTGTACCAGTTCCACGACCGTGACTGCATTTGTTGCTACGACGTTTCGGTCACGCAATGCCGCGCCCTCGAGCTGCTGGCCGAGCGCGGGCTGATGACGCTCAACGAGCTGGCGGCGGGTCTGTATCTCGACAAGAGCACGACCAGCCGAGTGGTGGACGCGCTGGAGCGGAAGGAGTACGCGCGACGCAAGGCACATCCCGCGGACGGGCGCGCGGTGCGGGTCGAGCTGTCGCATCGAGGACGGGGCCTGGTGCAGCGCATCGAGGACGACCTCGCCATGCGTCACGCCGGCCTGCTTGCCGAGTTCAGCCCGGACGTCCGGCAGGCGGCGATTCGTCTGCTGTCCCAGCTCGCCGAAGCCGCGGCGCAGCGGGTGCAGACGGTCGGAGGGAAGTGTTGTGTGGTCGATCGATGACGCGCGCCGAGCGGTGCACGAACGGTCCCCAGGCTGAAGGCTGGAGTGGAGAGTCCGAACCATGAACGGTCGAAAGGAGGTGAGCGTCTATGGGCAACTGGGATTGCTGCCCGCCGGGCTGTTGCGGCGGTGACTGAACAGACAGGCGATGAGAGCCGACGATAGCCGATGTCGGTCGACGATGGCGACGGAAGCTGACGTGGGCCGCCGTCGGCTTACGTCGGCTCCCGTCGCCTGTTCGTTCTTACCGCCCGTTCCCCACCGCCGCCGCGATCAAGCGCCGCTCGAAGAACTCCGCCGTCGCCCGATACGCGGCAAGCCAGCTCCGGTGCAACAAGAAGCCGTGAATCTCGTCCGGGAAGATCAGCTGCTCCACTTCCACGCCGTGCTGCCGCAACGCCGCCACGAGGTCCACGGTCTCGCTGAACGGCACGTTGCGGTCGTCGTCGCCGTGGATGACCAGCACGGGCGATCGCCACGTGTCGACCGACGACATGGGCGACGACTGGAACGCCAGCCGCGCCACCTCGGCGCGGGCGGCGGGGTCGTAGTCCGGCTGAAAGTTGCGAATCACGATGTTCCAGTCGTGAACCCCATGCACGTCCACGCCCGCGGCAAACAGATCCGAGGCCCGCGCGAGCCCCAGCGCGGTCAGGTAGCCGCCGTACGATCCACCCCACAGGCCGATCTTCCCCGGGTCCACGTCCACACGGCTGCGGAGATACAGCCCGGCTCCCATCACGTCATGGAACTCGCTGGCACCACGCGCGCCGTAGTTCAACGCCTCGCGGAATTCGAGCCCGTAGCCCGTTCCGCTCCGATAGTTCACCGACAAGACGATGAACCCGCGGCTCGCCAGGTACTGGTTCAGCGCGTACGCATTGTGGTAGTACCCCAGATAATGGAAGCCCAGCAGCATCTGCCGGCGCGATCCGCCGTGGAAGAAGAGAATGGCCGGGCGGCGCTGGCCGGTCTGCATATCTCGCGGGCGGAACAACTGACCGTGGATCGGCAGTCCGTCGGCACCCGAGAAGATCACCTGCTCGGGCTCGACCAGCGCGCGTGAAGGGAAGTCCGCTGGCATGGTCTCGGCAGCCAGGCTCCGGCGCGCGGCACCAACGCCGGCGGGAATGACTTCCGCCCGGGCGGGCGTTCGCGCATCCGACGCCAGGAACGCGACCGACCCGTCCTCGGCAGCGACCGGAGCCCACTCGATCCCGCGGCCGGTGGTGACCGCGACGGGCTGGCCTCCCATTACAGGGACACGCCAGAGATGCCGTCGATCGATGTCACCCTGATTCGACGAGTACACCACCTCTCGCCCGCCAGTGCCGAGTGCCACGTGCTCCACCTCAAACGCGCCGGGCGTGAGATGCGTGGGCTCACCGCCCGCGACCGGCACGGCGTAGAGTTGAATCCAGCCGTTTCGCTCCCAGGGGAACACCAGTCGATCGCCGGCAGCCCACATGATCTCGTGATCGCCCTCGACGCCCTGGAACACGCTGCCCCGCCCCGTCGCAGCGCGCCACACCTCGCGGCCCGCGCCGGTCGTGACATCGGTCACGCGAATAGACCAGGGCTCGCCCTCCCGCAGCGGCATGAACGGCAACCGATCCCGCTCGTTCGCCATCCGCGTGAACGCGATGCGCCGCCCGTCCGGCGACCACACCGGGTTGCCGTCCCGATCCACCGACGGATCGAGGTACTGCAGGCCCTGATCGGCCACTCGATACACGCCGATGAAGCTGTGATCCCCGCGATTGCTCACGAAGGCGAGAGCGCTCCCATCCGGTGACCACGTCAGCGAACCCGCCGAGCCGCGGATCTCGAACATCTGCTTGGCGGGACTAGAGTCCGTGAGTGACGCGGACCATACCGCGCCCCGGCGAAGGAAGGCCACCACGCTGCCGGCTGGTGAAACGGCGGGATTGCTCCCTTCGGCGAGCTGTCGCGGCTCGCCACCGGCAGTGGCCACCACCCAGATCGCCTGACGGGAGCCCCGGGGATCACTGGTGGGGTTCGGGATCTCACTCTGGCGATTGGGACCACCGCCGCGCACGTACACGATCCATCGGCCGTCCGGGCTGAACCGGAGTGACGTCAGGTCCTGCCCGTTGTCGTCACCGTACCGGGTCGCCTGGCGCGCGCCATACTGCGGCCCCTCGGCGACCCAGATGTTCCGCACGCCGGCCGCGTTCTGCACCCAGGCCACCGTTGACCCCCGCGACGCCGCGACCAGCCCCGTGGGGAACGGGGCGCTCATGACCTGCTCGATCCGGAAGCCCTGCTGCGCCACCGCCGGCCGGAATGCCGCGCTTATCAGGGCGCCTGCCACCCACATGGCGTGCCGTCTCATGGTTCGTCTCCGTTGATTGCTTTGTCAGGACCGTCCGCAGCGTGGGCCGCGGGAAGAGCCAAGTCTACGACCTCGAGTCCCATTTCGCCGAGAAACCGGCTTCCGCCTGTCGGCAGGCCGCCGCGGCGGTGAGCGCGCGTCAGGACCAGCCGATCCTCGGCCCTGGTCATCCCGACATAGAGCAGGCGCCGTGCCTCCTCGATCTCACCGCGCCTGAGCTCCTTCTGCGGCCCACCCAGCAGCTCGGCATCCTCGACAGCCGTGATGTACACGCGCGAGAACTCGAGCCCCTTCGTGGCATGCAGCGTCAGCAGGTTCACGCGGTCACGGGCGGTTGCGATCCCTTCCGAACTGGACAGCGCCACGCGCTCGAGAAACCAGTCCAGGCTTTCGTTGAGCGTGGGTGCGCTACTCGCATCGATCAGCACGTCGAGCCGGGCCATGGAAACGGGATACCGCTCGGCGAAATCGGTCTCCGCGCGGAGCCGCTCCATCCGCCGGCGACCTCCCAGTCGGTCAATCACCTCCTCCGTCGCCGGCAGGTCGCCGCGACCGAGCCGAGCGCGCTCCTGCTCGTAGAACTCCAGACAATCGCTGTAGCGGCCCAGCGTGTACGCCCCGGCGATCGTGCGCAGCAGTTCGGTTTCCTCGCCGGATGCCGCCGGCTCGAGGGCCAGGGCAAGGCCCAGGTAGTCCAGCAGGTTGGTCATGCCGGCCTTGCGGGACCGTTCCGCGCGTCGCCGCTCCAGCGCCTGCCCGACGGCCACGAGTGTCTTCGCATCGTCCAGTGCGTGGTGCGCCCGGCCGACTGGAATCCCGAATCGTTCGGCCAGCGCGCCCAGGCCGGCGCCGCCGGGAACGATGGCGCGGGCCAGCAGCAGCGTGTCATAGAACGCCAACCGCTCAAACCCGCCGAATGGCTCGGCGGCGCGCCGCAGCACCGGGATGTCGAAGCGCTGGGCATTGTGCGCAACAAGCAGGTCATCGCCCACGAACGCCCGAAAGGCTGCCCACACCTCGCCGAAGCCCGGTGCTCCAGCCAGATCGGCTTCCCCGTACCCATGGGCCTCGCGCGCACCAGCGGTGATCGGAACGGTGGTGCGAACCAGCGATCGGAATTCGTCCACGGCCTCGCCGTTGCGCACGCGCACCGCGGCGATCTCCACGATCTCGCAGTGCGCCGGATCCCGGTCGGTGGTCTCCAGATCGAAGGCCACGTAGTTCCGGAACGCGGGAGCCTCGACCGATGTGTACAGCACCTGAAGCGCCTTGAACAGCGTGATGCCCAGGCCAAGCGGTCCGGCCGCATCTGTTCCCAGCACCAGATCGCCCAGTTCCAGCTCCGCGCGCGCACCGACATAAGCCACGCCCGCCCAGCCGGCGGCGAGCAACATGCCGCGCAGCGCCACTTCCACACCGTCATCCGACTCGAGCCACACGCGCCCGCCGGCCGCATGCGTGCGCCGCAGACTGTCGGCCAGCCGGAGCGAGGCCCCCGTCGCGGGATCGCTCAGGTCTTCCTCGCGTTCCTCCAGGACGTTGCGATACCGCGTCACCCGCTGCTGCAACAGCACCTGGATCAGGGCGCGCAGGCTCGCGTGCTCCCGGCCGAGGCCTGAGAGGTTCTCGGCCTGGAACACGAAACGCCAGGCGCGCCTCCCGTCCGCGTCCCCTCGGCCCCGGCGGCGACCGATGCGCCGCGCGGCAGCGATCATGTCGCCGTCCGTCTCGCGAGTCTCCGCGCGGAGTTCCTCCCGCAGGGGCATCGGCAGCACGACCTCCGCCAGTGCCTCGAGGGCGGCCGGGTCGCGCGGCGACCGCATCAAGCGGACCCCCGCGACGACGGCTTTCACGATCTCGTCGTCCAGCAGGGCGCGTTTGGGCGCCAGGCGGCACGGCACGCCAGCCCGGAGCAGCTGGCGCTCCACCAGCGCGCCAACATCGTGCTTGCGATAGAGAATAGCGTAGTCGCCCCAGCGGCGGTTCGTGGCCCCCCGATCCGCCACCAAGTCGGCCGCGATCCAACGGGCCTCGTCCAGCTCATCGGGGAACGCGAACGCTCGCACCTCGTGCTCGGACTCCCCGGTCGCCCGCAGTTCCTTTTGGAACAGCGGCTGATTCGCTTCGATCAGCCGCCTCGCCGCGGTGAAGATCTGCCGGGAGCAGCGCCGGTTCTCGTCCAGGACGATGGGCCGCTCGATGGCGAAGTCCGTCGCAAACCGCCGCAGGACCTCCGGGCTGGCGCCGCGCCAGGTGAAGATGGACTGCTCGTCGTCACCGACGGCGAACACACGACGGTGCGCGCCGGCGACCTGGCACACAATGCTGTACTGCGCCGCGTCGAGGTCCTGAAACTCGTCCACCAGCACATGGTCCCAACGGGCCGCCACGGACGCCGCCACGGTCGGATGCCGTTCCAGCAATTCCGCAGTGAGCGCGATCAGGTCGTCGAAATCGAGCAGCTCGCGCTCCCGGAGATACGCGATGTAGCGGGGGAACAAGCGTGCGTCGGTGCCAACGAGGTCGCGCCCGGCCAGGCGGTGCCGCCCGAACGCCGTGAGCACGGCGCCACGCCGCTTCGGCGGCCATACGCCCAACCGCCCCAGCACGCCGGACTGATACGCCTCGTCCGCGATCCCGAAGCCCGGCTTGAGACCGATCGCGGGCCCGTGCCCCCGAAGCACGTCCACGCACAGTCCGTGCAGCGTCCCGCGGGTCACCTCCGCGGCGACACCCCCCAACTCCTCGCGCAGCCGCGTGGCAACTTCCTCTGCCGCCTTGTTCGTGAACGTGACGGCGCAGATCCGCTCAGGACGGACACCGTGGTGACGGATGAGATGAGCGACGCGACCGATCAGGCAGTACGTCTTGCCCGCGCCCGGCCCCGCCAGCACCAGAACAGGACCGAGTGGGGCCGTGATCGCGTCACGCTGGCGGCCGGAGGCGGGCATGAGAGAATGCTAGGAAAAAAAGCGTAAGAGGTAAGAGGGGCTGAACAGCAAGCCGCTCAATGCTCCGCTCGCTTCTTACCTCTCACTTCTTCTTCTCACGCTCGCCGGTCGTTTCAGAAACGCACCGATGACGGTGTCGATGGTCGGCTCACCCGTCTCTTCCAGCTCGTATCGCACCCTCAGGGAGGGCTTGTCGAGCGCCACCAGATGCCGCAGGTCGATCGGGCTCGCCACGAGCACGAGATCCGCGGGAGTGGTCTTGATGGTCGCGGCGAGCTCGGCCACCTGCTCGTCACCGTAGCCCATCGCGGGCAGCACCGGGCCCATATGGGGATAGGCGAGGAACGTTTCCCGGATCGACCCCACGGCGTAGGGGCGCGGATCCACGATCTCCCCCGCGCCGTGCCGCCGCGCGGCCACCCATCCCGCACCGAAGGCCATCCCGCCATGCGTGAGCGTCGGGCCGTCCTCGATCACGAGGACCCGTTTGCCGGCAATCCGCTCGGGTGTTTCCACCCGCACAGCGCTCGCCGCCTCGATCACCGTCGCCCGGGGCGCGAGCTCGAGCGCGACCTGTCGCGCGGTCTTTACCTGCTCGGCGTCCGCCGTGTCCACCTTGTTGATCACCACCACGTCCGCGAGGCGCAGCGTCGTCTCGCCCGGGTGATAGTGCATTGCGTGGGCCGCGCGATGGGGATCCGTGACGGCGATCATCAGATCCGGCGCGAAGAACGGGAAATCGTTGTTGCCGCCGTCCCAGACCACGACATCGGCGTCGCGTTCAGCGGCCCGCAGGATGCGCTCGTAGTCCACGCCGGCATACACGATGTGGCCCGCCGCGATCAGCGGCTCGTACTCCTCCCGCTCCTCGATCGTCACCTCCTGCCGATCGAGATCCTCGCGAGTCTCGAACCGCTGCACGGCCTGGCGCTCGAGATCGCCGTAGGGCATCGGGTGGCGGACCACCACGGCTCGCTTGCCCGCCTGCCGCAACGCGGCCACGACCCGGCGCGTCGTCTGGCTCTTGCCGGCGCCGGTGCGCGCGGCGCCGACGGCGATTACCGGCACGCGCGACGTGAGCATCGTGCGGTGCGGCCCCAGCAGCAGGTAATCCGCCCCGGCTGCCAGAGCCCGCGAGCCCACGTGCATCACGTGCTCGTGCGACACGTCGCTGTAGCTGAACACCACGACGTCCACGCCGCGCTCGCGCACGATACGCTCGAGATCGGCCTCGGCCAGGATGGGGATCCCGTCCGGGTATCGCTTCCCTGCCAGCGCGGCGGGATACCGGCGGCCCGCGATGTTGGGGATTTGCGCCGCCGTAAAGGCCACCACCTCAACGTCGCCATCCTCGCGGAAGACGACGTTGAAGTTGTGGAAGTCCCGGCCGGCGGCCCCGACGATCAGGACGCGCCGTGTCATCCCGTCACCGGGCCGCCGGCGCCACCACGGCCGGGATTCCCTGCCCCTTCACGACGTCGTTGAACGCCGCGAGCTCCGCGCCCAACAGCTGGTCCAGCGTCGCCTTCAGCCCGGCCCATTGGCGCTGGAGATCAGTGTGCCGCCGGCGGGCCCCGTCCGTGACCCCATCGTCGGCGCCATCCACGGCGTTGAGGAGATAGATGTAGAACTGGTTCAGTCGCATCGGGAAGTTGATCACCGTCTGGCCGTCCACGGTGCGCTTCTGAATCAGCGAGTCTTCCATGGCGTTCAACCTCTCCACCACCGTCTTTCCGGCACTCGCCACCGCCGGCGCACCGGCCTGGTCCTTTGCCCGCTCCATCACGTGATTCACTTGATCGCGCACGGCCCGCACACGGTTCACGCCGCCGTGAATCTCGGACAGGTCCCGCGTCACAGACGCGAGCAGATCATCCTGAGCCTCGAGGTTCGCGGCCTGGGCCTGGACGCGCGGATCGGGCAGCACGCGGAAGCTTTGAGTCTCCACGTAATCGCCGACCGTGAGTCTTGTTTGATAGGCGCCAGGAATGGCGCGCCGGCCGACGAGCGCCCCGAAGATGTACGCCCCGGGTACCGGCGTGGGTTGCTCGTGCCGCAGGTCCCAGGCGAAACGGTTGAGTCCGGCACGCGCCGGAAGCGCCGGTCCGCCGCCGGCGCCCGGGGGACCGGCCTGACCGCCCGGGCCTCCCGGACCGCCGACCCCGCCCGGCGCGCGAGTCGCGTACGCCCGGATCACGGCGCCCGCGCTATCCAGGATTTCCAGCTTGGCCGGACGCGTGGAGTCTGCCGCCTCCTTCAACAGGTAGTACACGATCGCGCCACCGGGCGGATTGGGACCCACGCGCGGCGCGCCGCCACCACCGAACCCGCCCGACACGGTACGAATTGCGTCGGCCGGCTTGTACAGGCGGGCCGCGGCGGACGCCGCCTGCTCCGTGTGCTGGCGCAGTGGGGACGCGTCATCGAGTGCCCAGAACGCCCGCCCCGACGTCGCGGCGACGAGATCGTTGCCGCGCACCTGGAGGTCCGTGATGGGGACGACCGGCAGGTTGAGCTGCAGCCGCTGCCACCGCTCGCCGCCGTCGAACGACACATAGAACCCGGTCTCGGTACCCCCGTACAGCAGCCCCCGCCGCACCGGGTCTTCCCGCACGACCCGCACCCAGGCCTCGGGCTCGATGCCATTCACCAGACGCCGCCAGGTGCGCCCGTAGTCCGTGGTCTTGAACATGTGCGGCGTGAAGTCGTTGAACTTGTACTTGGTCACCGCGAGGTACGCCGTCCCGGAGTCGTGCGGCGAGACCTCGATCGCGTTGATCTGCGCCTCGCCGATTTCCCTCGGCGTCACGTTGGCCCAGTTCGCCCCACCGTCCCGCGTGACATGGACCAGCCCGTCATCGCTGCCGGTCCAGATCACGCCGCGTTCGCGCGGCCACTCGATCACGTAGAAGATCGTACCGTAGATCTCTCCGCCCGCGCCTTCGTTCGTGATGGGTCCGCCCCCTGGGCCCTGTTTGGTCGAGTCGTCCCGCGTGAGATCGGGGCTGATCTCGACCCACGTGCGCCCGCGATTCTCGCTCTTCAACAGGATGTTGGACGCGTGATAGATCACGTTGGGGTTGTGGGGCGACACCGCGATCGGGGCGTTCCAGTTGAACCGGTACTTCATGTCGCGCGACGCGAGGGCGGCCGGGAGCACCGGGTACGCCATCACGTCGCGCGCGTTGCCGGTTGCGCGGTCCCACTCGGAGATCTGTCCCATGTAGCATCCCGCGTACACGAACCGCGGATCATCCGGATTGAACGCGACGTACCCACTTTCACACCCACCCACATCGTACCAGTCCTTCCAGCCGATCCCGCCCTCCGACGTCCGGCTCGCGATTCCCACCGTCGTGTTGTCCTGCTGGCCGCCGTAGACGTGATAGGGGAAGCGCCGATCGGTGTTGACACGGTAGAACTGGGCGGTCGGCTGGTTCTCCTGCGTGGACCACGTGCGCCCGCCGTTGAACGACACGTTCGCCCCGCCGTCGTTGGCGTTGATCATGATCTGGCTGTCATCGGGGCTGATCCACAGATCGTGATTGTCCCCATGCGGCACCCGCACGGAGGCGAACGTGCGACCGCCGTCGATCGACTTCATGAACGGCGCGTTCAGCACGTAGACGACGTCCGCGTTCCGGGGATCGGCAAAGACCTCGATGTAGTACCAGGCCCGCGCGCGGATGGACCAATCACTGTTCATCAAGGTCCAGCGGCGGCCGCCGTCGTCGGAGCGGAACAGCCCCCCGCCGGGATCAGCCTCGACGATCGCATACACCCGCTCCGGATTCGCGCGCGACACGTCCACGCCCACCTTGCCAATCATGGGCGGGAGGCCCGTGGTGATCTTCTCCCACGTATCGCCGCCGTCGGCGGACTTGTGGATGCCGCTTCCCGGCCCGCCGCTCCGCACCTGCCACGGCTGCCGCAGATGGTCCCAGAACGCGGCATACAGCATTCGAGGGTTGGTGGCATCCATCGCCAGGTCGCTCGCCCCGGCCGACTCGCTCACGAACAGGACGAGCTGCCACGTGGCCCCACCGTCTTTCGACCGGTAGACGCCGCGCTCTTTGTTGGCCGCGTACGGCGCCCCCTGCGCCGCGACGTACACGATGTTCGGGTCTCCCGGGTGGATGCGAATGCGGGAGATCGCGCGGGTGCGGTCGAGCCCCATGTGCTTCCACGTCTTGCCACCGTCGGTCGAGCGGTACACGCCATCGCCGTGTGAGGTCGCCACACCGCGCACGGCGTGCTCGCCCATCCCTACGAAGACGACGTTGGGATCGGACTCCGCCACGGCGATGGCGCCCACGGATCCGGTCCTGACGAACCCGTCGGACACGTTGCGCCACGTCTCGCCGGCGTCGTCCGTCTTCCACACGCCGCCTCCGGTACCGCCGAAGTAGTAGACCTGCGGTTGACCGCGAACACCGGCCACGGCGACAGACCGGCCCCCGCGGTGCGGCCCGATGTTGCGCCACTGCAGCGCCTGGAAGTGCGTGGAGTCGAACGACGGACCGCGAGCCTGTTGGGCCGGCAACGGACCGGGCGCGACGATCCCGACCGTGACGAGAACGGTGAGCACGGGATACGGCTGGAGCATCCTCATTGACCTCTCCTCGCTGCGATCAGAACCGGGCAAGGCTTCAGCACCTGGCTATGGCAGAGCCCGCCCGTCAGGGCGTGGGCAAGCAAGAAAGAACGGGCGGCAAGTTGCACCGCCCGTTGCCTTCCAAGCTACCCCCGCCCGACATCCGGCCGTTGGAGAGCCGAGGGGTAAGCGGCAACCGAAGCCTGACCTCGGTCCCCCTTACCCCTCACCCTCACGGTCTTGTTGTTACGGCCAGATACCGCGCTCCGCCGTCACGTTGGCCACGCGCTGAATCGCCAGCACGTAGGCGGCCGTGCGCATATCCGCCGGCTGCAGCGGCTCACCCGGCCGCCCGCGCTTCTTCCGCTCAGCATCGAGCTTGGCCAGCGAACCATTCAGGCGCGCGTGCGTGTCGATCACGGCATCCGTCGAGCGGGTCATCTTGGTCCACAGCTTCTGGTTGACCGCTTCCTCGTCCCACTGCTCGTTCTCGATGTTCTGCACCCACTCGAAGTAGCTCACGGTCACGCCGCCCGCGTTGGCCAGAATGTCCGGGAGCACGGCAATGCCCCTCTGGTTGAGGATGCGATCCGCCGCCGGCGTCGTGGGGCCATTGGCGGCCTCGGCAATGAGCCGCGCCTTCACCGACCCCGCATTGTCGGCGCGAATGGAGTTCTCCAGCGCCGCCGGGATCAGGATGTCGCACGGCACCGACAGCACGGCCTCTCCCGCAATCGTCGCGGTACCCGGAAGGCCGACCACGGACCCGGTCTTCCTCTTGTGCTCGACCGCGGCCTTGGCCGAGAAACCCTCCCGGCTGTGAATCGCGCCGCGTGAGTCGCTCGCTGCGACGATAACGGCTCCCGCCTCCTCGTACAGCTCGGCCGCGATCGCCCCCGCGTTGCCGAAACCCTGCACCGCGACACTCGCCCCCTTCAGCGAGTCAATGCCCGGCACGACCCCGCGGGCCAGCGCGCGCTCGGTCACGAACAGGCAGCCGCGCGCCGTTGCCTCACGCCGCCCCAGCGAGCCGCCGATGTCCACCGGCTTGCCCGTCACGACGGGCAGGCTGTTGATGCCCGGGTGCATCATGTGATACGTATCGTAAATCCAGGCCATGGTCTCGGCGTTGGTGTTGACGTCCGGAGCGGGGATATCCGTGTTGGGGCCGATGTCGTCCCCCAGCTCCGCGATGTACCGCCGCGTGATCTTCCGCAGGTCGTCCTTCGTCAACTTCTTCGGATCACACACCACACCGCCCTTCGCACCGCCGAACGGGATGTCCACCACGGCACATTTCCAGGTCATCCAGTTGGCCAGCGCCTTCACTTCGTCCGCCGTGACATCCGGGTGATACCGGATCCCGCCCTTCCCCGGGCCGCGCGACCGCGAATGCACGCAGCGGTAGCCGATGAACAGCTTCACGGTCCCGTCCTGCATCTGGACAGGAAACTCGACGGCGATGAAGCGACCGGGGCGCCGCATGTACGCGACCATGTCCGGGTCGAGCTCGGGCAGATACCGCGCTGCATGCTCGTACTGCTGCACCGCGATGGTGAACGGATTGAGATCTTCCGTCGGAGGCGCTGACGTGGATTGCGCCAGCACGGGTTGTGCACTCATGGCTCACTCTCGGGCAAGAATGGAGTTGTAATCTGTCCCGCTTGCTCCAGGGCCGCCATTGAATTTCCTAAACCCCGTCTGAAGCCCCGTTAATCTGCTACCTTGGTGCGGCCCCTCGACTTTGATGGCCGAAATCGGATAGCCCCATTCCCGGCTGCCCATTACCGTCAGGGCAAGCGAGGAGAGCCACCATGATCACGATGCTGAACGGGAGACTCCGGGACCCTGACATTCGCTGGGCCGCCGTCCTGAGGCGCGACCGGGAGGTGGATGGGCGGTTCGTCTACGCGGTGCGATCGACCGGCATCTACTGCCGCCCGTCGTGCCCGTCCCGGCGACCACGGCGCACTCATGTCCAGTTCTTTGATTCGCCGGGGGCAGCCGAGCAGGCAGGGTTTCGGGCGTGTAAACGGTGTGCGCCCGCGAGGGCCGGGCACGCGGATGGGGCCACCGGGCTCGTCGCCGACATCGCCCGCCTGTTGCAGGACCGTTCCGGTTCGGTCTCGCTGGCCGAATTGAGCCGCGCCACGGGGCGGAGCGTGCGCCACATCCGCCGAGTGTTCCAGCGCGTCACCGGCGTGAGCCCGCGCCAGTTCGCCGCCGCGCGCCGCGTGGGCGCGTTGAAGCAACGGCTCCGCCGCGGCGACACGGTCAGTCGCGCCCAGTTCGAGGCGGGATTCGGCTCGAGCAGCAGATTGTATGAGCGGGCTGGGGCCGCCCTGGGCATGACCCCCGCCACCTATCGCAAGGGCGGCGCGGGCGCGAAGATCGGGTACGTGACCGTGCCCACCGCAGTCGGGCTGTTGCTCGTCGCCGGCACGGAGCGTGGGCTGTGCGCCGTCCGCTTTGGGGAGTCGAAAGCGGTGCTGACTCGCGCGTTGCGGGAGGAATTCCCCCAGGCGACACTCGAGCCGGACAGCCCCCGGGTGAGCCTCTGGGCGGCCTCGCTCAGGGCCCAGGTCGAGGGCCTCAAGCCGTCGGCGATTCTCCCGCTGGACGTTCAGGCGACGGCATTCCAGCTCCGCGTGTGGGAACAGCTGCGCCGGATTCCGTTCGGCGCAACCCGCACCTACGGCGAAGTGGCGCGGAGGCTCGGTCGCCCAACGGCGACCCGTGCCGTGGCGCGAGCCTGCGCCAGCAATCCCGCGGCCCTCGCGATCCCATGCCATCGGGTCGTGCGCAGTGACGGCGAGCTCGGCGGGTATCGCTGGGGCATTGAGAAGAAGCGGGAGCTGCTACAGCGGGAGTCACCGGCGGCGGTCGGGTGAGACCCGGAAAGCTCTGCGCAAGTTGACGCGGTGGGCAGAGCTTTTTGCGAGCCGTCTGCAGGTCTGTTGAGATCGAACATCTGATATCGGACATCGGATATCGAAATACCGGACTTGGGATATCGAACCACACTCACCGACCCACCGCCTGCGCCTGATCGCCGCACTGGCGGCCGTCTGGTTCATCTGGGGCTCCACCTATCTCGGCATCCTCTGGGCGATGGAGACGATGCCCGGCTTTCTCATGGCGGGCCTCCGGTTCGTCATCGCCGGCGGCGTGTTGTACATCTGGGCGCGGTGGAAAGGCGTGGTCGCCCCCACGCCTGCTCAGTGGCGCGTCGCGTTCGTCATCGGATGTCTGATGCTGCTCGGCGGCAACGGCGGCGTCGTGTGGGCCGAGCAGTACGTGCCGACGGGCCTCACGGCCCTGGTGATCGCGACCGAGCCGCTGTGGGTGGTGCTGCTCGACTGGGCCCGACCTCGGGGCACGCGGCCCACGATCGGTGAGGGCATCGGGCTGGTCCTCGGGTTCGCGGGGGCCGCGTTGCTCGTCGGTCCCGGAAACGGGGGCGGCGCGCCGCGCGTGAACCCGGCGGGCGCCGCCGTGCTCGCGGTCGCCACTGTGTCCTGGGCCACGGGCTCGATCTACTCGCGCGGGGCGCCCCTGCCGGAGTCGCCCATCATCCGGGCGGGCATGAACCTGATCGGCGGAGGTGTGGGTCTTCTGGTCGCCGCGACGATCGCGGGCGACTGGGCACGGCTCGACATCGGGGCCATCTCGGCGCGCTCGGCGCTGGCCTTCCTGTATCTGATCGTGTTCGGATCCGTCGTCGCGTTCACGGCGTACTTGTGGACCCTCCGCACCACGACGCTGGCGATCGCCTCGACCTACGCGTACGTCAACCCCGTCGTGGCGCTCCTCCTCGGATGGGCCCTGGCGGGCGAGGAGATCACGCCGCGGATTCTGGCCGCCACGAGCGTTATTGTCGGATCCGTCGTGATCATCACCGCCGCCCGGACGCGGACGTTCCGCTCGGTGGGGACGGCCGTCCGGAGAGCGCTGGACTGGGTGGGCGGGTAGCCGGTCGCCGGGCGTCTCTTGCCGTAGCCTCCGGTTCCCTGCACTTTCCGGCATTCCCCGCCGTCGAGGGCTCGATGCCTCCGATCACGTTGAACGTGAACGGCAAGGCGCATCAAGTGGATGTGCCGCCGGACACGCCCCTGCTGTGGGTTCTGCGCGATACACTCGGCCTGACGGGCACGAAGTACGGCTGCGGTATCGGTCAATGCCTGGCTTGCTGCGTCCATGTGGATAGCGCCGCGACCTTCTCCTGCATGGTTCCGGTTTCCTCCGCACAGGGGAAGCGGATCACGACCATCGAGGGACTGGCGAACGGGAACGGCCTGCACGCGACTCAGCGCGCCTGGATCGAAGAGGACGTCCCGCAGTGCGGTTACTGTCAAACCGGACAAATCATGGCCGCGGCCGCGCTCCTTGCCAAGAATTCCAGGCCGTCGGATGAAGACATTGACGCGGCTATGAAGGGCAACCTGTGTCGCTGCGGCACGTACAACCGCATTCGGCGCGCGATTCACCGAGCCGCGAGGGAGATCGCCGAATGACCACCGCACGCGCGAAGCGGCCGCTCACACGCCGCGAATTCCTCGAAACGACTGCGGCGGCAGGCACCGGGCTGTTCATCGGCTTCCACCTGCCCGTCGCACGCACTCCAGCCACTGCCGCTTCTGCCGCCTCTGCCGCCGAGCTGAACGCCTGGATCCACATCAGCCCCGACGACATGATCACGATCCTCAGCAGCGAGTACGAAATGGGCCAGGGCGTCCTCACGTCCATTCCGATGATCCTCGCGGAGGAACTCGAGGCCGACTGGACGAAAGTCCGCTCAGAGCACGCCCCCACCGATTCCCGTAAGTACGGCATGCAGGGCACATTCGGCAGCACGAGCATCCGCCAGGGCTACGCCAGCCTGCGCAAGGCGGGCGCGGCGGCGCGGGAGATGCTGGTGCAGGCGGCCGCGGAGACGTGGGGAGTGGATACCGCGACTTGTCGCGCCGAGAGCGGCGCCGTGGTGCACGGTCCGTCAAGCCGGCGGTTGTCCTACGGTCAGCTAGCCGAGCGCGCGGCGCGCGTCACGCCGCCGGACAACCCGCGGCTCAAGGACCCGAAGGACTTCCGCATTATCGGGAGGTCCGTCAAGCGGCTGGACGTCGCTCCCAAAGTGACGGGCGAGGCGACCTACGGGATCGACGTTCGTGTCCCGGGCATGTTGACGGCGCAGGTGGTTCACCCGCCGTTTTTCGGGGGCAAAGTGAAGAGCTTCGACGCCGCCCGGGCGCTCGCGGTCCCGGGCGTGCGGCATGTCGTGGAGATCCCGACGGGCGTAGCCGTCATCGCCGACGATTTCTGGAGCGCCAAGAAGGGGCGTGACGCGCTGTCGGTCACCTGGGACGCGGGCCCGCACGCCGACTTGTCCAGCGCCAGGATCTCAACGCTGCTCCGGGAGTTGGTGGAGCGGCCCGGCCTGGTTGCCCGGAGTGACGGCGACGCGACGGCGGCGATCGCGGCGGCCGCGCGGCGGGTCGAAGCTGCCTACGAAGTTCCCTATCTCGCGCACGCGCCCATGGAGCCGCTCAACTGCACGGCGGACGTTCGGGCCGATCGGTGCGAGGTCTGGGCGGCAACGCAGTCCCCTGCCGGCACTCAACAGGCCGCGGCCAGGATCACCGGCTTCCCTCCGGAGCGTGTCACGGTGCACGCGATGATGATGGGCGGCGGGTTTGGTCGCCGAACTCAGACTGACTTCGTGGCGGACGCGGTGCACGCTTCGAAGGCGGTTGGGAAGCCCGTGAAGGTCGTCTGGACCCGCGAGGATGACATGGCGGCGGGCTACTATCGTCCGGTCGGGTTCAACAAGCTCTCGGGCGGCTTCGACGCCGCCGGCAAACCGGTAGCGTGGAAGCACCTCATCGCGAGCGCCCCGCTCCGGGTCGGACAGAACGGCATGGACGGGACGGCCATTGAGGGCGCGGCAAACCTTCCCTATGCCATCCCCAACGTCTACGTCTCGTGGGCGAGGGCTGACCTGCCGGTGCCGACGCACTTCTGGCGCTCGGTGGGAAGCTCGCAGAACGGGTTCATCACCGAGTCGTTCGTGGACGAGCTGGCCCATGCGGCCGGCAAGGATCCCGTCGCTTTCCGCCTGGTGCTGCTCGCCGGTCACCCCCGACACCACCGCGCGCTCAAGCTCGCGGCTGAAAAAGCTGGCTGGGGCACGCCGCTGCCCGCCGGTCGTGCCCGCGGCGCGGCGGTGCACGAGGCGTTCGGCAGCATCGTGGCCGAGATCGCCGAAGTATCCGTCAACGGCAGCGGCGCCGTGCGAGTGCACAGGGTCGTGTGTGCCGTGGACTGCGGCATTGTGATCAATCCGGACATCGTCGCGGCGCAGATCGAGAGTGCCATCGTGTTCGGCCTGTCGGCGGCGCTGTACGGGGAGATCACGCTGGAGAGCGGCCGCGTGAAGCAGCGCAACTACGACGACTACCCTATCCTGCGCATGGACGAGATGCCGGCCGTGGAGACGCACATCATTGCCGAGGGCGATCCGGTCGGTGGCATTGGCGAGGCCGGCACACCCACCATTGCCCCGGCGGTGTGCAATGCCGTGTTTGCGTTGACCGGAAAGCGGATTCGAAAGCTGCCTATTGGGAAGCTGACCTAAGAGACGATTCACGACGATCGAGGGCGATCAGGGACGATCAGAGACGGGGGGCGATCAGCGGCCCTATGTTGTCAGCACGCATCGCAGCTGATCGCCCTTGATCGCCCTCGATCGCCCCGAACGCCTCTGATTGGAGGTTCGATGCTCCAACGGATACTGACAATCGCCCTGATCGCCGCGATGCCTGGCGCCTCGCTCGCCCAGACCCCACAGCAGTTTGGCGATCTCGCCGAGGGCCCCTACGGCCGGCTCGTGATCCGCAACGCCATGGTCGTCCCCGGTCACGGCGGGCCACCGGTGGGACCATACGACATCGTGATCGAAGGCAACACGATCTCGCAACTGGTCCCGTTCGATCCCGTCACGGCCGAGCGGCAGGGCAGCCGAGAGCGGCCCACAGGCGATCGCGTGATCGAGGCCAACGGTATGTATGTGATGCCGGGCATGATCGACCTGCACATGCACCTGCGTCAGGCTCCGGAAGAGATCGAGTACGTCTACTACCTCAAGCTGGCGCACGGCGTCACGACGCTCGTTCCGGGAGCCGATCGCGGGCTCGACAGCGGCATGGCGCAGGCCAGGCTGGCCGAGGAAAACCGCGTTCTCGCCCCCCGGTTGTTCCCGATCTGGAACTGGGGTCAGAAGACGAACTTCAAGCGCGCCGAGCTCGACGACGCGGGCATGGCCCCGCGCATCGCGCGAGAGATGATGAAACAGGGCGCCCACGTGGTGAGCGTGGGGAACCTGGGGTGGAGCCAGGAACTGTTCGGCGCGGTTTGCAAGGCGGTATGGGACGCCGGCGGGATCACGACCGTGCACCTGCCGCCCTCGACCAACGCCGTAGTGCACGCGGTGGACGCCGCGAGGCTCGGCGTCACGATGATCGAGCACCACTATGGGTACGCCGAGGCCTCGCTCGACCGCAACGTCCAGGATTTCGGTCGCGAGTACAACTACGACAACGAGAACCATCGGTTCCGCTACGCCGGCAAGGTCTGGACCGAGGCGAACGAGCCGCGCCTGCTCTCCGAGGTGGCCGACTCGCTGGTGCGCTACGGGGTCACCATGCTCCCAACGCGCGTGGTGTACGAGGCCAATCGGGACATCGAGCGGGCACAGAGCCTGCCGTGGCACGAGAAGTACACGCACCAGGCGCTGATCAATTGGAACCTGCCCAACCCCGCCTATCACGGCTCGTTCCACTATGACTGGACGTCGGACGACGAATACTACTGGTCCCGTGCGTTCGACCTGTGGGGAGACTTGATCTACGAGTTCAACAAACGCGGCGGCCGCGTGGCCTACGGCACGGACGACAACTTCATCTGGGCCACGCCCGGGTTCTCCAACATCCGCGAGCTGCAACTGCTGCGTGAGACTGGCATGCACGCGCTCGAGGTGATCAAAGCGGCGACGCACAACAGCGCCCAGACGCTCCGGCAGCCCAGACTCGGCCTGGTGCACCCGGGCTACCTCGCCGACCTGGTGATCGTGGACGGGAGCCCGCTCTACAACCTGCGCTTCCTCTATTCGTTCGGTGCCCTCACGCTCGACAAGAATGGCGAGATGATCCGCACCAAGGGCATCGTCCACACGATCAAGGACGGGATCGTGATCAACAACGCCCGCATGATGGAGGAAGTGGCGAAGATGGTCGCGAAGTCAAAGGACGGCGTGGGGCCGAACGCGGTGACGGCGCCGTTTGTCGCCGGGACGAATGGGAGGCCGTGAGAGCCGCCGATTTCGAGCCGCCGGCAGCCTTCGGAGTTCGCGCCCCGGCATCGCATCGGCTCGTACCGCCCACTCACCCTTCGAAATCGTCGATCGGCGATCTGAGGTCTCTCAGTTCTTCTCTCCCACCAGCCTCCGTAGCTGCTCCCGAATCAGATCGTCCTTTGCCCGTTGCTCCGGCTCGGCCTTGCCCCGTGGCCGGAGGTATTGATCCCACGCCCACACCGCCTCGGCCGTGTCACCGAGCAGCGCCGAGAGCCGCCCCTGCTCAGCGAGCATTGGGGACGTGGTTACCGCGCCGAAGTGTTCCCACCGGCGCGAGGCGTCGCGGGCGCGACGGGGATCACCGAGAGACTCCCAGGCCCTGGCAAGCGCGAGGTTGACGGCGTTCCGGATGTCCGGAGGCAAAGGCGGACCGGTGCGCGCGAGCGAATCGGCGTACTGGACGGCGGGCCGCATCGCGCCGGCCTCGGTCGTGACCGCAGTCAGGAGCGTCGCGCACACCTGCGCCGTCACACCCGCCGGCGTGTTCCCTGCTGTACGCGCCTGGGTGCGGAGCTGTGCCGTCTCCCGCAGGACGTCGGACTGGGCTTGCCTGGCGAGGTGCCACAGACCCAGGACACACCGTGCTCGCGGTGGCCGCTCGGAGCCGGCAAGACGCGCAACGGCGATTCCCGCCTGGGCCGTGTCTCCGTCCCCAAACAGGGCGGCGAGAATGGTCGCGACATCGTCGTCCAGCTCGAGCTGGCGCACCTCGCGTTCCAAACGGTCCGTCACGGCAAGTGCCGCACGGGGTTGGCCGGCCCGCCAGTGGGTAAGCCGAAGAGCCCGCAGCGCCGCAGCGCGCTCAGCGGCGCTCCCAGCCCTGCGCACCCGTTCCGTGTGTGCTCGAAGGCCGTCCTCCGGAGACCCGCTGAACAGGGCGTATACTCCGGAGATGTTGAGGACCTCGGGCGTGTATTGTCCCAGCCCGGCGCGCCACCGCCCGACTGCCGCCGAGTCCCCGAGTACCAGCGCCGCGGAGAGCGAGCGCTCCACGTCCCCCGCGTAGAAATCCGGGAAGGAATCGGCAAACGCCCGAATACGAACCGGATCTTCCGCGTCCAGTGCAAGATCCAGCAGATGGGTGAGGACCGGTGCGAAGCGAGGGTCGAGTTCGTGCGCCCGTTGGAAGCCCGCGCTCGATCGCTCGCGCACCTCGTCCTCGGTCATCCCGATGACCCGGCCGAAATGGAAGATCTCGTCGGCCAGCAGGTACCAGGCTTCCACCCGATCGCCCAGCTCGGCCACGCCGCGCTCGCGCGCCCGGTATCGCTCTTCAACACTCAGGGGCGCGGGGTAATTCGGACGATAGGCATCGAGCAGCGTCTGGTCACGCGGGCTCAGGCGGTCGCGGTACGCCCACGCGAGCCGCACGCCGGGGCTTGGCGGTGCGGTCAGGACCCAGCCCGCGGAGATCGAGTGGGCGAGCGCTGCGAGCGCGAAGGTCGAGTCCACGCCGATCGCACGGCCGAACGCAGCGAGGGCTTCCTCGAATCGCCCCTCCCGATACGCGCTCTGCCCCTCGAGGTACGCTCGGAGGGCCGCGAGCGGGACGTCAGCGAGCGCGGCCGCCGTGGAGGCTTCCTCTCCTGCGCCGAGGCTGAGCAACTGCGCGGCGAGTCGTCGGGCCAGGCCGGCCACACTGTCTGCGCTCCCGCTCACGGAGGCCTGGACCGGACTTCCAGACCCCGTAACCGGCGTCAGCGTAGCATTGATCACCAGATTGGCTGCGGATCCGACCATGCCGCCGCGCAGCAGCAGCCCGGCGCCGAGGGTCCGGGCAACCCGCTGCTCCTCCGCTTCCGTGAGGCCTTCCGCTGCTGATCCGCCGGCCCGCTGCCACGCGCTGATCGCCGTCTGCGACGCGACCGCACGCGGCCCGCCCTCGCCCGTGAGATTGCTCTCGAGCAGGTTGACGATCCCTTCACGCAAGTAGGCCACGTCCGACCCGGCGCTGAATTGAAACGGGAATACGGCGACGAGATTCGGATCGAGCGGCGGGCCACCGCCGCGGCTCGCCATCCAGACGGCGCCGACGCCGATGACCAGCACGACACCCGCGATCACCGCGACACGCCGATGACGCGCGAGGGGCCGCGGGACGGCGCCAACCGGGCGCGTGGACGTCGGGGTAATCCCACCACTCGGCGTCACGACCAACGCCTCGAGCTGTCGCAGCACGTCGTCGGCCGTCTGCCACCGGTCGGCGGGTTTCTTCTCCAGGCATTTCATGATGACCTGAGCGAGCGGGGCCGGAACCGCGGGCCTATGGTCCGTCACCGGCCTCGGCACCTCGGTCACGTGGGCGGCGAGGATCATCTGCGCCGTGTTACCGGTAAACGGCGGCCGGCCGGCGAGCAGCTCATAGCCCATGGCGCCGAGCGCGTAGATGTCGGCGCGCGCGTCAATGTGGGACTCGCCCGCCGCCTGCTCGGGGGCCATGTACAGGGGCGTGCCCAGCGCCACGCCCGCAGTGGTGAGCTTGTCGCGGCCGGTGGCGTCGCTCACCGCTTTGGCGACGCCGAAGTCGGTGACCATGGCGTGCCGCCCCGCCAGCAGCACGTTGTCCGGCTTGATGTCGCGATGCACCACGCCCATGGTGTGCGCGTGCGACAGCGCATCGCTCACCTCCCGGAGAATCCGCACCGCTTCCTCGACCGGGAGCTCGCTCTCGCGTGCGAGTCGGGCGCGCAGCGACTCGCCCTCGATGTAGGGCATCACGTAGAAGAGGAAGCCGCTCGCCTCGCCCGAATCGTGCAGCGGGAGAATGTTCGGGTGAGTCAGGTTGGCCGCGATGCGGATCTCGCGCAGGAACCGTTCGGGTCCGAGTGCGGCGGCCAGGTCCGGCCGCAGGACTTTCAGCGCGACGCGCCGGTCGTGCCGCAGGTCCTGCGCGAGATAGACGGTGGCCATCCCGCCCTGGCCGAGCTCGCGCTCGATCTGGTAGCGGCCGGAGAGGGCGGCCGAGAGGCGGTCGGGGATAGACGTCACGAGCGGGTGAAAATACCGGCTGCCGGACGAGCGGGCGAGGTCGCCCTCACCCTTCGGCGCGCGGCGGGCGGAAAGACTTCGAGGAGCGACTGGCCCGCATGCGCCGGCGTACCGGTGCGTCAGGCTGCCAGGGCCCGGCGAGTCGCGTGCCGGTCCGGATGATCTCCGTTGCGAAGGGATCTTGATCGGCCAACCGGGCCGTCACCTCGGCTTCGGTCCACGGGAAAATCTGAACCGCGACACCCAGCCCCTCGAACCGTTGGGCGTAGTCGGGCACGCGGTCCAGCCCGCGGCGGGCGTCCTCCCGCAGCACCACCAACAGCTCCGCGTCGCTGGACGGCGTCGCACCGCCCGTGACCAGGGGCCCAAACAAGATCACGCCGACGACGTTCGGGTCGGAGGCACAGGTTTCCCGCGCCCTACGCTTGAGGTGCGCGACGACGGCCCCGACGTCAAGAAACGTGACGTGTACAGAACTTGATGATCGCCTCGGCATCCTTGATGGCTGCGCTCGAGTCCTGAGCCGTGTAGTAGTCGCGCGGGGCCCCGCGATCGAAACCGTAGGGATAGCGCGTG
This sequence comes from Gemmatimonadota bacterium, assembly GCA_016199245.1. Lineage (GTDB taxonomy): Bacteria > Gemmatimonadota > Gemmatimonadetes > Gemmatimonadales > GWC2-71-9 > JACQHC01. Next base: position 40,736 of record JACQHC010000054.1, read on the forward strand.
GGGACGTAGTGCCGGTCGAGCCGGCGGGCCGCGTCCAGTAAATCCGGGGAGAATTGCTCGGGCCTGGGGAGCCCGCTTACCACGGCAACGATCGCGTGTCCGTGCGCTTCGCCCCCGAGGCCCGCCACCAACGCCTTGACGCATTTCTCCGCCGCCTGGTGGGAGGCAAAACACGCCCACTCATGGAAGCCGCCCGCCACGGCGTGGCGCGCGAGCTCGAGATCGCGGCGTGACTGATTCAGCCAGTCCTGTGCGCGGTTTGACATAGCTCCAAAGGTATCCCGGGGCGCGGCGCGCGCACCGGGTAGCCATAATGGTTCACCGGTATTCCCCGATCCGCAATCGTCAGTCCGCTGCCCGCCCCCGCCCCCGCTCTGCCTCCGCCACGATCGCAATCCCGCCGCGCACGTTCTGATTCACCCGCACCTTCACCCACTTGGGCTGGATCGCATACACCACGTCATCTGCGATCTGGCCGGCAAGCGTCTCGCAGAACGCGCCTTGATCGCGATAGGACCAGAGGTAGTACTTGAGTGCTCTGGACTCGAGGCACTTCGCTTTGGGGATATACTCGATGACCACACTGCCGAAGTCCGGCTGGCCGGTCTCGGGGCAGACCGAGGTGAACTCGGTCCCGATGAGCGTGACGCGCTGCACGTCGGGGGCCCGGAACGCCTCGGCGCGAAGGACCTCGCGGGCCTGTTCTGGGCTCCTGGGCCGCGGCAACGGACCCCGACGCGGAAGGGAAGCCGGTTTTCGTTTCACGGAGATCGGCCCCCACAGTCCGCCAACATCATCCCGATTCGCCCTTGCGCCACCCTGCGTCGTCTCCGGTCGCCCGTGGTCGCCTTTCGTCGCCCGTTGTCTGCGCGGCTGAAGCCGCGGCTCGGCTCCGCCTGTCGCTCAAGCGACGGAGGTCACGTCGCCCGTTCATCGCCCGTCATCGCCCGCCCTTGATAAACGTCCCGTCTCTCAATTCCGCGTACGCCCGCCGCAACTCCTGCTGCGTGTTCATCACGATGGGGCCGTACCAGGCCACGGGCTCCCGGAGCGGCCTGCCGGACACAAGCAGAAACCGGAGGCCTTGGTCTCCGGCCTGGGCCGTTACTTCATCGCCGCGATCAAACAGCACCAGCGATCGATTGCCCAACTCCTCGCCGGCCTCCGCGGCGTGCGGCCCGACGTAGTCCGTTGGGGCCTTCTGTGGCGCGGAGGCGTCGCGGAACGTGCCGGACCCCTCGAAGATATAGGCGAACCCGTGCGACTGCGTCTCGACCGGGAGCGTCTTCCGCTGGCCCGGCGGAACCCACACGTCGAGATAGCGCGGATCGGCGGCGATGCCCTCGACGGGGCCTCGCTTGCCCCAGAAGTCACCGACGATCACGCGGACGCGCGTGCCGTCGTCGTCGGTGATCTCCGGGATGTCGCGCGTCCCGATGTCCTGGTAGCGCGGCGCCGTCATCTTCAGCGAAGCCGGCAGGTTAGCCCACAGCTGGAAGCCGTGCATCCGGCCCTGGCGGTCGCCACGCGGCATCTCCTGGTGGAGAATCCCGCTGCCCGCGGTCATCCATTGGATGTCCCCGGCGCCGAGGGTGCCGCGGTTCCCCAGGCTGTCGCCGTGATTGACCTCGCCCGCCAGCACGTACGTGATGGTCTCGATGCCGCGATGAGGGTGCCACGGGAAGCCCGCGAGGTAGTCCTCGGGGTTCTCGTTGCGGAAATCGTCGAACAGGAGAAACGGATCGAAGTCTGTCGTTTCGCCAAATCCGAACGCGCGTCGCAGGCGCACGCCGGCGCCTTCGATGGTTGGCCTGGCTTCAATCACTCGTTTTATCGGTCTGATGGACACTGGCTAGCTCCAAGTTGGGGCTACGACGAATCGCTCAATGAAGAAACTCCGAAGGCCAATCCCGGGTTCCCCTCCTCGGCCATCATCGGCGTGCGTCGGCCTACGTCGACCTTCCTCGCCCGTCGGCTTAGTTTTCACCCATGGCCAAAGCCGTCGTCTTGCTCTCCGGCGGTCTCGACTCCGCCACAGCGCTCGCGATCGCCCGGACCGAGGGATACGCGACGTACGCCCTCACATTGCGGTACGGCCAGCGTCATGCGATCGAGGTCGAGGCCGCCAGGCGTGTCGCCCGCTCACTTGGCGCGGCGCGGCACGTGGTGACGGACCTTGACCTCAGGGCGTTTGGCGGCTCCGCACTGACGGCAGACATCCCCGTGCCCAAGGACCGGCCCCTTCCTGAGATCGCGGAGGGGATTCCCATCACATACGTGCCCGCGCGCAACACGATCTTTCTCTCGTTCGCGCTCGCCTGGGCCGAGGTGCTGGGAGCCCAGGACGTGTTCATTGGCGTGAACGCCCTGGACTACTCGGGCTATCCCGACTGCCGGCCGGAGTACCTCGAAGCCTATCAACGGATGGCGGACCTGGCAACGAAGGCAGGCGTGGAGGGACGCCAGCGCCTCGCGATCCATGCGCCGCTGCTGCGTCTGACCAAGAAGGAGATCATTCGGCGCGGGCTCCAGCTCGGCGTGGACTACTCGCTCACGATCAGCTGCTACGATCCTGGGCTGGACGGCGAGGCCTGCGGGCGTTGTGACGCGTGCCAGCTGCGGTTGAGGGGCTTCGTTGAGGCTGGTGTGCCGGATCCGGCGCGTTACGCGACCGCTGCCGCCCCTGCCGCCTCTGCCGCTCCTGCCGCTCCTGCCGCTCCTGCCGCTCGCCCATGACCTACACGGTCAAGGAGATCTACTACACCCTCCAGGGCGAGGGCGCCCAGACCGGCCGGCCAGCGGTGTTCCTGCGTTTCGCGGGATGCAACCTGTGGAGCGGGCTCGAGGCCGATCGCGCGGACGCCACGTGTCAGTTCTGTGACACCGATTTCGTGGGCACAAACGGACCGGGCGGGGGCAAGTTCTCCAACGCGGCCGATCTCGCGGACAGCGTCGCGGATGCCTGGCCGCGCGAGGTGTCGGTGGTCTCGCGCCCGCTGGTGGTGTGCACGGGCGGCGAACCGTTGCTCCAGCTGGACGAGCCCCTCATTGCGGCACTGCACGAACGCGGGTTGGAGGTCGCCATCGAAACCAACGGCACGCTGCGAGCGCCGGCCGGGATTGACTGGATCTGCGTGAGCCCCAAGGCTGGGGCGCCATTGCTCCAGCGGTCGGGTCACGAACTGAAACTGGTGTATCCACAGGACGGGCTGGATCCGGCAGTATTCGAGTCGCTCGACTTCACGCATTTTTCGGTGCAACCGATGGATGGCCCGGAGCGGGAGCGGAAGACCGAGTTGGCGCTCCAGTATTGCCTGGCCCATCCGAAGTGGCGGTTGAGTCTCCAGACGCACAAGTTGCTGGGGATTCCGTAGGGTTCGAGAAACGCCTCACCCCGTCCACCGGTCCATTCCCGTATACTTCAGTTGTGCTCCACGTTCAGGTGTCTTCCACCGGGGTTGTCGCTTGAATCCTGTCCCCTACAAGGGCTTCGCCATTACGCCGCGCACCTTCCAAATCCGTGGCTCTGGGCGCTGGACGCTCGATGTCGTGATCAGCCGCCACAGAAGCTCGCGGGCCTTCAGCGGCCCGACGACCTACGCCACGGAGGGCGCGGCCGTCATTGGCTGCTGCCACTTTGCACGGCGGATCATCGACGGACACGTCCAGTCGTACCCCGTCGACGATTTGCCGTGAGCGAGGCTGAGGCGTAACCCGCAGTTGCCGCTGGCGGGCGCGTACGTCTTGAAGGAAGCTTGGTTTGCGCGCCGAGCGGCGCCCTGTACTCTGGTCCGCTGGTGGCTTGGCACCACGTTGGAAGCGAAATACCCAGACGCAGGCCGGTCGTAGCTGAGCTGAGGTGACCCCGGTGTCCACTCGCGCCGTCCTTGCTTGTCTTCTCACCGTTGTGGCCCAACCATCACTCGTCAGCGCCCAAGGGCCGACACGCACGCTCATTCGCGGCGCGACGATCGTGGATGGCACCGGCTCACCGCGCTTCGTCGGAGACGTTCGGATCGCCGCTGACCGCATCGCCGAGGCCGGCCAACTGACGCCGACCGCCGCAGACCGGGTCATGGACGCACGCGGCCTCGTGCTCGCACCCGGATTCATTGACACACACAGCCATCACGATCGCGGGCTGGCCGACAACCGGGACGCGCTCGCGGTCGTCAGCCAGGGAGTCACCACGATCGTCGTCGGGCAGGACGGTTCCGGGAGCAATCGCGCGGCGCTGTTTGCACGGCTCGATTCGGTACCCGTCGCCGTCAACGTCGCGTCGTACGCGGGCCACGGCAGCATTCGGCGCGCCGTACTCGGCGCCGATTTCAGGCGCCACGCCACGGTCGCCGAGATCGAACGGATGAAGGACCTGCTGCGCGCCGAAATGCGGGCCGGTGCGCTCGGCCTGTCAACGGGCCTGGAGTATGACCCCGGTATCTACTCCACGCCTGAAGAGGTGTTGGCCCTGGCTCGAGTCGCCGCAGCCATGGGCGGCCGTTACGTCAGCCACATTCGGAGTGAGGATCGCGACGTCTGGAGCGCGCTGGACGAGATCATCAACATCGGGCGTACGCTGCGCGTGCCGGTGCAGGTGTCGCATCTCAAGCTCGCCATGAGCGACCTGTGGGGGCGCGCGGACAGCGTCGTGCGCGTCCTCGACCGCGCCCGCTCGGAGGGCGTCGAGATCACGGCGGACATCTACCCGTACACATACTGGCAGTCCAACCTCGGCGTGTTCTACCCCAGGCGCAATTTCGCGGACAGCGCCGAGACCGAGTTCATCCTGTCTCATCTCACCCCGGCCACGGAGATCATCTTCAACGAGTTTCCGGGCCGGCCCGAGTACACCGGCAAGACGCTCGCCGCAATCGCCGAGGGGCGCGGCACATCCAACGTGCGAACATTGCTGTCGCTACTGGCGGAGCCGGATGGCGTCAACGCAAGCATCGTCGCGAAAGGCATGGTCGACACCGACGTCGAGGCCCTCATGCGCTGGCCATTCGCGAACGTCTGTAGTGATGGCGAGTCAGCAGGCCTTCACCCGCGAGGATTCGGCAGCTTCGCGAAGGTGCTGGGGCCCTATTCGCGAGAGAAGCGGTTGTTTTCGCTGGAGCAAGCGGTACGGAAGGCATCCAGTCTCGCGGCGCACAACGTTGGGATTGCCGGCCGCGGCCTGATCAAGTCGGGCCATTTCGCCGACCTCGTCCTCTTCGATCCCGATCGCGTCACCGACGGTGCAACGTTCGATCGGCCACACGAGCCGGCTGTGGGTATTCAGACCGTGTGGGTGAACGGCGAGGTCGTATTCGACTCCGGAACGGCCACGGGACGCCATCCCGGGCGCCCTCTGCGGCGGGGACAGAACCCGGAGCCGGATTGAGTTCGCGGCGGGGCTGGTCCCGCTTGACGCGCCGTTCTGTCTATCGAGATTCGCGTGATGGCTCAATCACCGCTCGCTCCCGGCATCAGCACCTACCTGGAGGCCCTGGTCCCTCCACGGCCCCCTGAACTCCTGGCGATGGAAGCCGAGGCGGCGCGAACCGACTTCCCGATCATCGGCCCAGCCGCGGGACATTTCTGTTACCTCATGACGCGCCTGATCGGAGCCCGAGCGGTCTTCGAGCTCGGCTCGGGCTTCGGCTACTCGACCGCCTGGTTCGCGCGCGGCGTCCAGGAGAATGGCGGTGGGATCGTCCATCATGTCGTGTGGGACGCCGACCTTTCCGCCCGGGCCCGGAAGCACCTCGTGGCGCTCCGGCTCGATCACCTGGTCGAGTTCCACGTCGGGGAGGCAGTGGCCGAGCTGCACGCGGCCGCCGGGCCGTTCGATTTGATCTTCAACGATATCGACAAACAGGGCTATCCCGGCTCGCTTCCCGTGATCGCGCAGAAGCTGCGCCGCGGAGGCCTCTTGCTGGTGGATAACCTGCTCTGGCAGGGACAGGTGTTGGACAAGTCCGATCAGACCGCCGACACGGTCGGCGTGCGCGAACTGACCCGGCTCGTCACGGTGGATCCGGCGTGGATCGCGAGTATCGTGCCCATCCGGGACGGCATTCTGGTGGCGCAACGGGCGTGACACGGGACGCGTTCGTCGTCTCCGGCCACTCTGGCCCCCACGACTCGGTGTGAACCAGGCGCTCCGGAGGCACGACCTCTTTATACGATCCGCGCATCGCCATCTCGGTCCCGGCCGCCTGAGGGGTGACTTGCGCGAGTCGAACGCGGCCAGCGCAGACCGAATTCAGACGTGGCGGAGTGGTCGGACTACTGCGCTTCGCTCAACGCCCCGACTTCTCGCGCTACGGCTTTGAAGACCTTCCCGGCAGGCGTATTGGGAAGTACGGACGGGTCGCGCGGCACGGGGATCTCGACGCGGAGCACGCCGCGCTCCTCGAGCGTCGCCGCGGGGGCGCCGAGGTCGTGGAACAGCTTGAGCATCGGTGTGTTGTCCGTGAGCACGTAGGCGATCCACGTCTCGATGCCGTTCTCCACGGCCGACCGTGCCAGCACACCGAGGAGGAGCGTGCCGAGCCCCCTTCCCTGGTGCGAGTCCACCACGGTTACCGCCACTTCAGCGCACCGCGGCCGGCCGGTCAATAGCATGTAGTGCGCGATGCCGATGCCGGGTTGGTTGGGCTGGCTGAGATCCACGGCCACCCATGCCATGTGGTCCCGATAGTCGATTTCCGTGAAGTAGACGAGCTGCTCGGCGGTCAGCTCTCCCACGCCATGCATGCAGCGCCGCTGGCGCGACACGTCGGACAGGCGCTCAAACCCTTCCTTGAGGAGCTGCTTGTCCTCCGCCGAGACGGGTCGAATGAGGACCGGTGTGCCGTCCCGCAGCACCTCGGTGAAGCCGCGGTGCGGCCGTGGTGAGGAAACTGGCGGCGCTTCGCTGAGCATCGTCATCCGTTGGATGTTGCACGGCCCGACATGAAGACATTGTGAAATGAGCTATCGACTGCCCAGCTACCATCTCAGGCCGCCACCAGCGCTCTCCGTTGACCTACACGGAGGTCGTGGGAGGGGGTGAGCACGCATGGCTGATGTAGAAATATCGACATGCTATGTTGATTGCTCAAGGACGGACTCGGGCCGCTTGAGCAGCCCAATCCGCTGCCCCCGCGCATATTCCTCGATCACCGTCTTCAGCCGCTTGAGCTTGGTCTCCTCCCGCTTGGCGCTGATCACCCAGAAGATCGCCGTGCGCCGGTACGACGGCGCCTCACCCTGGAAGAACTTCCACGCCGGCCCGTTGGCCTTCAAAGCCCGCACGTAAGCCGGCGGAAGTCGCAGGGCCTTCCGCTGCTCGAAACTATAGATGCCCGAGTTCTCGTCCTGGCGTTTCTCGAATTCCCGCAGGCCGGCGGCGCGCATGCGCTTGAGCCGAATCAGCTCCTTGGCCCGCCGAACGTTCACCGCACTCCAGATGCTGCCCTCGCGCCGCGGCGTGAAGCTGATCATGTAGCTCTCCGCATCCAGGCTGCGCCTGATCCCGTCAATCCAGCCGTAACACAGCGCCTCGTCCACTGATTCCGGCCACGTGATGCTCGGCCTGCCGGTGGACTTCTTGTAGAATCCGACCCACAGCTCGTCCACTGACCGGTGATTGGCGGCGAGCCACGCCCGCCACTTGGCCGGCGTGGCGAAGAACCTGGGTTTCACCGGGCGAGAATGCCCGCAGGAACGCGCATGATCGGCTCGAGGCCGGCCTGCGCCAGCACGAGGTTCAGGCGTGGCAACTGCTCCCCGCCGCCGGTGGCGCCGAAGTAATACTCGAACGGCCGGTCCTTGTGGCCCGCGACCGCGATGGACCGGCCGCCGCGATCCGGGCCGATGGAGCGCCACTGGAGGCGTGGCAGCAGAACCCCGCTCGACTGCGCGTTGGCCAGCGCCGGAATGCCGCAGAGAAGCAGCGACAGGAGCCGTTGGCAGGATGCTTCAATGCGCATGGTGACGTCTCTCTGCAAACCCAGGTGATAGTCTCCTCAATGCGGAGGATTCGCAACGTGTGGACGCCCCCCGGTACCTTCCGGTCCATGAGACTGCGGGTCTCGCCTCTCTTGATTGCGGCGTTCGCGCTGTCCTGCACCCTGCCCCAACCGGCCCCACTTCCTCCGAACACCTTTGCCTTCGGGGTCTTCGGGGACGGTCCGTACGAGCCCTGGGAATCGATGCGTTTCCGCCGCGTGATCGCCGACGCCAACCGCACGCCGCTCGAGTGGTTCCTGCACATCGGGGACATCATGTGGTACCCGTGCTCCGACGAGGAATACCGCAACCGGCTGGCGGCCCTCAACACGATCGAGCATCCGGTCATCTACACACCGGGCGACAACGAATGGGCAGACTGCTTCGAGCGCATCGCCGGCGGCTATCGCCCGCTCGACCGGCTCGACCAGCTGCGCCGCACGTTCTTTGCGCAACCGGGCACGAGCATTGGCGCGCGACGGATGACCGTGGAATCCCAGGCGGCGGACTCGACGTTCGGCACCTTCGTCGAGAACGTGCGCTGGCGGCGAGGCGGGCTCCTGTTCGCCACGGTGCACCAGGTGGGCCTGGTCAACAACACCGAACGGTTTCGCGGGCGCACGGCGGCGGATGACGCAGAACAAGCCGCGCGCATGGCCGCCGCGCTCGCCTGGCTGGAGGACGCGTTCCGCATCGCCCGGACGGACAGCATGCACGGCGTCGTGATCGCGTTCCACGCCAATCCCAATCTCGAGCGGGGCCCCGATCACATCCCGGGACACGAGCCGTTCGTGGACAAGATCGAAACGCTGGCCAAGGGCTTTGCGGGTCAGGTCCTCCTGATCCACGGCGATTCACATGAGCAACGGGTGGATCAACCGCTGCGAGACCGCTCCACCGGCGCGCCGCTCACCACCGTGACCCGGCTCGAAACGTTCGGCTCACCCGATATCGGGTGGGTGCGCGTGGTGGTGGACTCGGTGGCCGGGCGGATCGTGGCGATGGAGCCACGCTTGATGCCGCGGTGGTTGCTCTGGTAGCCGCGCAAGATCGGAGAGGTAGAGGAGCAGGCGGTCGAGGAATAGAGGCTTGCGGTTGGGGTTAGACTAGAGTGCATCCGAGAACGGAGGCGTAGGATGCGACCGGCGGTAATGACAGCGTTCGCCGTTGTGTTGGCGGTGATCGGCCCTGGACGGGGGTGGGCTCAGTCCGTCTCTCCTGGCCAAGCGGCCCTCCGACGGGCCCTCACGAGCCCGGCCGTGCTGGCAGCAATCGAAACCGTTAACACCTCGGAAGCCCGCGCCGTCGAGACCCTGATCGCGCTCGGCTCGATCGTGTCGCCGTCAGGTCAGGAACACGACCGCGCCCGGTGGGTCGCCGAGCGCATGCGATCCATCGGCCTGCAGCAGGTGATGCTGGATTCCACGCCGAACGCCGTCGGCGTGATCCCCGGACGGTCGGGCAAGGAGATCGTGTTCGTTTCAACTCTCGATGATCTCCTCCCCGTTGCCGAGTTTCAGCGACAGGCGGGCCGACCACCACGCCGTGAGGGCGACCGAGTCCTCGGCCCCGGCACCAACACCTCCCTCACCACCGCTGCCATGCTCACCGCTGCGGAAGCCCTCGTGAAGTCCGGCGTTCAGCCGGAGCATGACCTCGTCTTCGCAGCGGTCGCACAAGAGGAGACGGGCCTCGTCGGCATGAAGGCGCTCTACCGGCAGCGGAAGGACAGGGCGATCGGCTTCGTGGATATCCTGGGCGACGGCCACGGTATCACCTATGGTGCGATCACGATTCACTGGTGGAAGGTGGTGGCACGTGGTCCGGCGGGGCATTCGCTCGGCGGCGGACTTCCCAACGTCAACCAGGGAATTGGCCGTGCGGTGGACCGAATCCTGGCCCTGCCGCAGCCGGAGCGATACCGGGATCGCCGCACGGTGATCAACGTGGCGCAGCTCCGGTCCGGTGAAGTCTACAACCACAAGCCCGCCGAGGGCTGGTTCTCCCTCGACATTCGCTCGCTCGACGCCGGCGTGGTCGAGGAGATCGAGCGGGACGTGCGGGCCATGCTCGACCGTGTCACCGAGGAGACGACGATCACGTTTGAGCTCGAGCCGTTCCAGCTGACGCCGGGCGGTCAGATTCCGGGGGCGCTGGACTCGCTCCTTGCGCAGGCCGCGATCGCCGTCTCACGCCACCTGGGCTACGAACCGACACTCTCCAACGCTGGCTCGGCGAACCTCAACGTGGCACTCGGCGCTGGATCGCTGGCCATCGGGCTGTCGGGCAGTCGCGGCGGGGCGCGAGGTCAGGCGGACGAGTGGGCCGACGTCCCGGGGCTCATGAACACAGCGCGCCACGTGTTGCTGCTCGCAGCGAGCGTGGCAGGAACCAGGTAGCGAGGGCCCACGCCGCAGCGCACTCCCCGGACGCACCGGCCGCTGGCGGGACCGACGGGACGCGTCAGATGGGATCTGCCACACCCACCATCTTCTTCGCTTCCCTTCCCCTGGGCAGCGCCTTGACCACTTGGGCCACCAGGTCCCAGGTCGGGAACCCTGGCGCGCCACCGTCAAGCCCTCGGCGCACGATGACCAGGTCGTAAGACGGGACCACGATCGCGTATTGTCCCTGGGCGCCCGCCATCGTGTAGGCGTCCTGCGGCACGTCGGTCCGGGCATCCTGCACCAGCCACCACGTCCCACCGTAGAAGTTGCCGAACCGCGCCGTCGCCGGGGCCGGTGTGCGCGAGAAGTCCACCCAGCTCTCCGGCAGAATCCGCTCGCCCTTCCACACGCCACGGTTGAGATACAGCAGGGCCAGTCGAGCCATGTCTCGCGCGTTGGTGTACACCTGGCTGCTCAACACGAAGTTGCCGAACCGGTCCACGCCGGGCACGGTGTTGCGCATCCCGATTTTGTCGAACAGCTCGCGCCGGGGGTACTCGAGGTAATCGGCGTCGTTGCCGATCGCGCTCTTGAGCGCCAGCATGCCGAGCAGCGTGTCGTAGTTCTCGTAGTCCCACACGGTGCCGGGCTCGCGTACCAGGCCTCGGTCGCTCGCCTGATACGCTGAATTCCAGCCGCCGAAATAGGACAGCCCGGAGCCGATCGAGCCGCCGTACTCGTTGTCCACCGGATACAGGCCGCTCGACATGTTGAGCACATGGCGCAGTGTGAGTCGGTGCCGCGGATCGGGAGCTTCCGTGCGAATCGCGGGCGGCCACGGCTCCAGCGTGACCATGGGCATGCGGCTGCGGTGGCGATAGTGCAACTCGTTCACCTCGTCCGGCGGCCAGGTGATGGGAAGGGGCTCATCCAGCTTCAGCATCCCCTTCCCCACCGCGATGCCGATCAACGCGCCCGCTATTGATTTGGCGGCCGACCACGTGCGCGTGCGCGTCCGGAAATCCACGCCGTCCGCATAGCGCTCGAACACGATGTCGCCCTTGTGGACCACGAGCAAACTCAAGGTCACCTGACCCGCGTGGCCGCCGTGCGCGACGCGGTCGAACGCCCAGCGGCCGGCAGCTTCGAGGCCCTCTCGGCTCACGCCAGAAGGGAGAGGTTCCCGCGGCACCACGTCGCCGTCGGGCCACGGGATCGTAGCCGGATCGCCTGGCAGGGGTGGTGTTCGAAGGACGGGCAAACCGTCGATGTCGTCCAGCGTCTGGTCCGGAGCCATCACCACGCAGCCCAGTCCCTGACGCAGCGCCGCCCGCATAACCGGGATTCCGTCCCCGGCGCCGACGCCGACAGCCACCGCGCCCCGCGTTCGGTCAATCTGCACGCGCTCGGGTGGCAGCGGCTGGCCACCCGCGGCACGCAGCTCGCCAGCGTAGATCTGTTCCAGCGTGCGGTGGGAGACGAACAGCCCGTTGCATGTGTGGAGCGCCTGGGCTCCGCGATCCACGAGGGTGTTGGTGAACGCGTGATAGTCGAAGCGGTCCTGGGCGGGCAACGGGCTGGCCATGAGGACGCCGAGCAGGCTGGCAGCGAAACCGCGGGCGAGCGTAGACATAAGGTTCTCCGGAGCGAGCGGGGACACAGCCTATTCTATGGCGTCGGGTCGGGTTCACGACAGGCTTGACCGGCAGGCCCGAAGCCGACAGAATTGCCACTCCGCCGGCTCACCAATCGAGCGCCTCCACGCGGAGCCGGTGACCCTCGGATTGGATCGCTGCCCCGTGGAGCCTCGCCATCTTCCCCACGGTGCACTCCGCGGCGGCGCGGGTCCTGCTGGGCCGGGGACCGGTGAACGAATCGAACGCGGTGTGCTCGTCGGAATCGTGCGGACGAGCCACCGCAGAGAACGCAGAGACCACGTGGAAAGGTCAGGGTTGGAGAATGAGCGGCGTACGGGTCTTGGTTGGTACTCGCAAGGGCGCGTTTGTCCTGACGTCAGACGGGACGCGCAAGCGGTGGAAGATCAGCGGCCCCCATTTCGGCGGCTGGGAGATTTACCACGTCAAGGGATCGCCCGCTGATCCCAACCGGCTGTACGCGTCGCAAACGAGTGGCTGGTTCGGGCAGGTGATGCAGCGCTCCAATGACGGCGGCAAGACGTGGGAGACGGTGGGGAACAAGTTCGAGTACGACGGCGTCCCCGGCACGCACCAGTGGTACGACGGCACGCCGCATCCCTGGGAGTTCAAGCGGGTCTGGCACTTGGAGCCGTCGCTCGACGATCCCGACACCGTCTACGCAGGAGTGGAAGACGCCGCCCTGTTTCGCACGACAGACGGCGGGAAGACGTGGCAGGAGCTGGCCGGACTGCGCGGGCACGGCTCAGGGGCTCGTTGGGCGCCTGGGGCCGGCGGCATGTGCCTGCACACGATCTTGCTCGACCCGCGTGACGCCGGGCGCATGTACATCGCAATTTCATCCGCGGGCGCCTTCAAGAGCGAGGACGCGGGCCAAACGTGGCGGCCGATCAACCGCGGACTGAAGTCCGAATACATCCCCGACCCGACGGCCGAGGTGGGTCATTGCGTGCACCGCATCGCGATGCACGCGTCGCGCCCCAACGTGCTGTTCATGCAGAAGCACTGGGACGTGATGCGCAGCGACGACACGGGCGAGTCGTGGCACGAGGTGAGCGGCAATCTGCCGACGGACTTCGGCTTTGCGATCGACGTGCACGCGCACGAGCCGGAGACCATCTACGTCTTCCCCATCAAGAGCGACTCGGAGCAC
>JACQHC010000053.1 GCA_016199245.1 Gemmatimonadota bacterium
AAGAGCAGACCGCGGGCACGATCACCAACGTGGTGGACCTGGCCCGGGCCTACTTCTACACGGCGATCGCGTACGTCTCGATCGCCAATATGTACGATGACTACGTGTTCTCGGACCGGCGGACGGCAGGTCAGCCGATCGGGCCGGCCAACATGGGGGGCCTGTACGTCACGGCGATCGACTACCTGACCAAAGGTCTGGCGATCGCGACGGGCCGGGATGCCGCGCTCGCCCAAGCCATCAGGGCCATGCGGGCCCGGGCGAACTTTGACCGGGCCATCTGGGACAAGGTCGGCAATGCGCCGATCAGCACGGGCCTGGTCACCGCGGCCTCGCCGTTCGTGACCGCAGCCGTGGCTGATGCCAACGCCGTCCTGGCGCTGGCGGGAGCCACGCCAACCTGGACCTTCCAGTTCAGGTTCAGCGCCGGCACGGGCTCGAGCAGCCAGGGCGCATGGATCAACTCCCGCCAGGAGAACCGGCTGGGAGGCACCTACGTGCAGCTGCACGCGACCGACCCGACGTGGTTGAACGTGACGGTCCTGCTGGATCCGATCACCGGCGCGCCGAATCCCTTCGTGCACGCCACCCAGCAGGCGTTCAAGGCGGCCGTGTTGTATCCCGCGTACACCGTGGTCTCCACGCGGGAATTGCATCTGATCCGAGCGGAGGCGGCGCTTGCCGCAGGCGACAATGCGGGATTCACGACCGCGATCAACGCCCTGCGGGCCATTGACGGGCTGACCGCGTATAGCGGGCAGGTGGCCGCACTGACTCTGCTCCAGTATTCCCGGCAGGCCAACCTCTTCCTCCAGACGAGGCGGCTCTCGGACCACTACCGCTTCGGCATTCCCTCGCCGGAGTGGCTGCCCGGGTCTCAGGCGCTCACCAATCCCGGCACGTTCCTGCCGATCACGGCGGTGGAGTGTCTGGCCAACCCGAATATCGGGGCAGCTAAGTGCTCGACGTGATCGCGTAGCGTTCGGCTAGTCAGGCAGCACAGAGGGCCGGTGCGCAAGCGCCGGCCCTTTCTTTATCTGGCTAGACGGGGCTGGCTTACCTGGGCGCTACCACTGACGCGGGTGGTACGTCCACGTCGCCGGGGCGGTCCCCGCGAACCACGCGCCACACGGCGTTCACCACCACGGCGGTGACAACAGCGCTCGCTCCGACGAAAAGGACCGTGCGCTTTCCCGACAACCGCCATTGTTCCAGTTGTCCAATGTCGGCAACGGGGATGTTGTACGTCGCGAACAAGGCGTCCCATCTGCGTCCCACCTGCGGACGCAGCCATTTGGCGACCAGGCCCAGCGTGTCCCCATCCGCCGCTGTAACGACCCCTTCGATGAGGGTCACGTCGTTCAGCGTGAACTCACCCATGGGGATGTCGATCGGCTGCGCCAGCGTCACCCGGACCTCGGTTTCAGGCCTCGGCGCGGACCCGGCGGCCGCGGGCACATAATGGAAGCAGCCAGCCACCATGAGCGCCGCCGCGATCGGCGGGCTGACGCGGCGGATAGGACCAAACGACCCAGACGATGTATGCACGCTTGCTACACCTCCTATCTACCGCCCAGCTCGTGCGGACTTCCGCGTGTGTATGGAAGCCTCAACTGTCCGCTCGGTCGCCACCTTGCACCCTTATTCCCGCATCCTGCTAGGGCTGTCCGGCCACGCGGACCGGCTCGAGGCTGAACCTGCTGTCGCCCTTGGTTCCGTCGCCCAGCTGTCCGTTTCCCCCCAGGCCCCAGCAATAGGCCACGCCGTCGGTCGAGAGGCCGCACACGTGCTGTGTCGAGGCGCTGATGGACTGAAATGAGATTCCCCCACTCATCGGGGCCGGCTCGAAGGCACATTGCACAATGAACCCGGCCTCATCCTGGCACTCACTCCCGACGTTCGACCCGAGCTGGCCGCTGCCATTGTATCCCCAGCACCAGCCCGCGTTCGTCCCCTGTTCGACGGCGCAGGTGAAGGCCGCCCCCACGCTGAGCGACGCGAACTTCAGCCCCCCGGCGACCTCGCGCGGTGCCGTAGTCTGGATCGAGTCCAGCGTACCGAGGCCGAGCTGCCCGAAGTTGTTCCTGCCCCAGCAGTAGGCGCTGCCGTCCGTAAGGAGCCCACAGCTGTGCCAGAACCCCACGTCCACGGCGCTGAACACGAGCCCACCGGTCGTAAGGGCCGGCGTTGGGCTATCCGCCGTGGTGCCGATTCCCAGTTGACCGTAGTCGTTGCGTCCCCAGCAGTGCACTGGTCCGGCGGTGGTGCGCCCGCACGTGTGGAAACTGTACGCCGCGATTTCCGCGAACGTCAGACCGCCGGCGACCGCCTTGGGTAACCCCTGATCGTCCGAGCCGCCGTCTCCCAGCTGGCCGTACTGGTTGAAGCCCCAGCAATGCGCCGCGCCCGTGCTGGTGAGCCCGCAGTTGTACGAGGCGCCCGCGACCACCGATACCAGGGCCACGCTCCCACTGATCTGGCCCGGGGTGGCGCGATCGGCGGCGCCGCCGTCTCCCAATTGCCCGTTGAGGTTGAGGCCCCAGCAGTACACGGTGTTGCCCGTCGTGAGGCCACAACTGTGCGATCCGCCTGGGGACAGGGAGCTGAAGCGCAGCGAGCCGATCACCGGCGTCGGGGAGGAGCGGTCCCGTCGCGACCCGTCTCCCAGCTGTCCGCTCTCGTTGTAGCCCCAACAATACGCGGCCCCGTCGCCCACGAGGCCGCAGGAGTGCAGCACGCCGGCGCGCACGGCGGTAAACGGTGCGGCTAGCGGTTCCACACTGTCTCCGCAAGCTCCCAGCGCCAGGACAGTCGACAGCACAATCGATCCTCTAACAATGTATCGGAACACGCGGGAACCCCTTTGAGACATGGGACTTAGCAAGGTTAACGGGAGAGGGCGGCGCCAGGTAAGAGTAGGGGGGCAAGGGGCGACGGGGG
>JACQHC010000062.1 GCA_016199245.1 Gemmatimonadota bacterium
AGCCTCAAGAGATCGGCGTACAGCTGCCACACCGGGGCGCCACGCCGCCCGGTGAGCAGTGACTTCACGCGGTTGGCGACGCCCGGGAGCAGCGGCGCGGCGGCAAGGACGACCACGAGCGCGGCGCTGGGCGCGAGACTCACGGCTGGCCCCAGATCATGAGGTACACGAGCAGACCGACCACCGTCCCGACGACATACAACACGTATCGCTGGAGGCCGCCCTGGTGCAGCCGTCGGAGCCCGGCCGCGTTCTCCCGCACGGCGCGCCACAACGGCAAGAGGGCACGATCCAGCACGAGGTTCCTGGGCTCAGTGTGGAGCGACGCGGGCGCGTGCACCACCACGGATCCGGATATCGGCCCAAACGCCCCGACGAGCGGCGCCGCGAACGACGAGGCGGTGTACTGCATGTGCTCGTCCGGGCGGGCATACCCGCATCCCCAGGTTTCCGTGCGCGGTTGTGCGCTCGGCCGCACGACGGCCCGACGGACCAGCGACGCCAGAACGACGAGCACGAGCGTGGCCGCGCCGATGGCGGAGATCGCCGCGGCGGCGCGCACGGTGACGGCGAAATCCGCGGGCGATTCGTTCAGCGGCACAGCGGCTACCCGAGCCAGCACCGGCAACAGCCCCTGGGGGAACAGTCCGATCAGCACGCAGCCGAGGGCAAGCCAGGCCATCGGCGCCAGGAGCACGGCGGGCGCTTCACGCGCCGTCGTCAACCGGGGGCTGCGCGGATGACCCAGGAACACGGCACCCCCTACCTTGGCGAAGCACGCGAGCGCGAGCCCGCCGATCAGCGCGAGACCGGCGACGCCGAACGCGCCCAGCCGCACGGCCCCCCTGGCCAGCCCGCTCTGGAACAGGCCCTGGAACACGAGCCACTCACTCACGAATCCATTGAGCGGCGGCAGTCCCACGATCGCGGCGGACCCGACGAGAAATAGCAGCCACGTGAGGGGCATGGATCGGCGCAGGCCGCCCAGCAGGTCGATCTCGCGCGTCCCGGTGGCGTTCGCCACCGCACCAGCCCCGAGAAACAGGAGCCCCTTGAACAGGGCGTGGTTGGCGGTGTGCAACGCGGCTCCGGCGAATCCCAGCACCGAGACGAGCGGCGCGTCGTAAGCCAGGCCCAACGCCCCGAGGCCCACGCCTATCAGAATGATCCCGATGTTCTCGACCGAGTGGTACGCCAGCAGACGCTTCAGGTCGTGCTGGGCCAGGGCCCATACCACCCCCAGCACACCCGAGATGATCCCCAGCAGGAAGACGCTCCACCCCCACCACGCGGGTGCAGGTACGAGACTCACCACGCGCAGCAAACCGTAGATCCCCGTCTTGATCACCACGCCCGACATGATCGCGGAAACGTGGCTGGGGGCGGCCGCGTGAGCCTCGGGCAGCCAGAAGTGCAATGGAACCAGGCCTGCCTTGAGACCAAACCCGGCCAGTGCGAGCAGCAGTATCGCTGCACGGGTGCCGTCCGGCCGCGTTGCCCGCGCCAGCGAGTCGAACGTGAGATCCGGCGCGGCCCCACCCCACACCGCGAACATGACGAACAACAGCAGGGTGCCCACGTGCGTGGCCACGAGATACACTAAGCCGGCGCGCCGGACTTCTGCCTGGCGGTCCTCGAACACGACCAGCAAGTAGGCCGAGAGAGCCATCACCTCCCAGGCGATCAGGAATGGCATCACCGCCCGCGCAGTCACGACTAACCCCATCGAGACCAGCAGCAGTGCAAACCAGCCGCGCGCCAGCCGGACAGAGCCGTGGGTCCGGTGCATCTCCAAGTAACCAATGCCGTAGATCGCCGCGGGAACACCGACGCCGAGCACCACGAGGACGAACCACGCGCTCAGGGGATCCAGCCCGTAGCGCCAGGGGCCACCGGGCACGGCGGCCTGGAACTCCGCCGGAGACACAGTCCCGCCCAGGAGCACACGCCCGGCCGTCCACGCCGAGAGGCCGCCGCCCGTCGCCGTGAGCACGCCGTACGCCCATGCGGCGGCCCGCAACCGGCCCCCGCCCGTGACGAGCGCGACTATGCCGCCGGCAAGAATCAGCCCGAGGCCGGTGAAGAAGGCGGTCATGAGGGAGCGGCGAATGTGCCGGAGGTTCGCTGCTCCAGTTGTTCCACAACGGCGCGGATGGCGTCCGCGGCTGCGCGATCGCGCAGCAGGCGCCGGAGCTCGGCATCTCGTAGCACCAGCCCGAGCTTCGCCAGAATCTTGAGGTGGGTGGGTACGCTCGGACTGATGACCGTGAACAGCGCGTGCACCGGAACGCCGTCTACCGCCTCGAAGTCAACGGGATGGCGCAGCAGGCACAGCATCACCGCCGGTCCCTCCGCGCGCACCAGGATGGGATTGCGCACGTGCGGGATGGCAATGCCGTCTCCGATACCGGTGGAGCCCATGGCCTCGCGAGCCTCGAGCACCGTGAGCAGGAACTCACGGTCCACGTCTTCGGGGAGCTTAAGCCGGGCGACGATCTCGCGGAGGACGGCGCCCTTGTCAGCGCCGGGCACGTCGTGATGGATCCCACCATCGGTGAGCAGCGTTCCTAGTGAGGGGACCGCTTCCGGATGGCGCCGCTCCTGGTCCAGCAGCTTGCGGGACACGGCGATTCCGTTCGCCGTGGCCCATTCCCACAGTTCGACGGCGTTGAGGTACACCCGATCACCAACGTGGTGCACCGGAAGACCACGCGTCTTGATCCAGCGTCGCAGCGTGGTCTCGTCAACGCGGAGGTGGGTCGCCGCCTGGCCCAGCGTGAGGTGCATGAATGGCGAGCGAAACAATAAGCGGAGCCCCGCCCTGGGGCAACGATACAACCTGGGGGCGCGAGGTTTACACGCAGTGTGAGGGGCCGGCGATGCTACCGCGACCCGGTCTCCGCCCTCGGCGCAACCGACGCCAGCACCCGCTCCACGAGCCCCGCCACCTTGTCCGCCTGAATCCACCGCGCCACCACGAGCAGATCGTGGTCCGGAATCGCGCACATCACATTGGCCCCTGCCCCGCGATGACAGAAGCTGTTCTCCGGCGCCGCAGGAAGCATCCGCCGCTCCGTGTTCAGGAACCAGTTCATGAACCCGTAGCCCGGCTGCACAGGCGTCGGCGTGAGCGCCAGCTTGACCCACTCCTCCGGAATGATCTGCTTGTCCTTCCACTTGCCGCGTCGCAGCGTGAGCAGCCCGAACCGCGCCTGATCGCGCGCGGAGATGAACATGCCGCCGCCCCAATGCCCTCCCCCGCTCACCGACTGCATCATCTGGCCGTCGAGCAGCACCCACGAGTTTTCGTAGCCGTGCCAGCGCCAGGTGTTTGACGCGCCGATCGGGTCCATCACGTACTCGCGCAGCACCTGCGGCAGCGGGCGGCGCCACACGTGCAGCGCCGAGTAGGCGAGCAGGTTCACGCGCACGTCGTTGTACTCGTACGTCGTGCCCGGCTCGTTGTGGACTCGCTTCAGGTAGTCCGCGAGCGGCTGGTCCGCCGGCGGGCGATCCGCCCAATCCGGCTTGCCCCAGAGCGTGCCGCCCCAATCACTCGTCTGCCGCAGTAAATGATCCCACGTGATCTTCGCCGCGTGCTCGGAGTCGAACTCGCCGGTGGTGACGTAGTCTTTCACCTTGTCATTCAGGTTCCGGATCAGTCCCCGCTCCCACGCCAGGCCCACGGTGGTGGACACGAAGCTCTTGGTGACGCTGAACGTCATGTCCACCCGGTGCGGCTCGCCCCACTCGGCCACGATGTAGCCGTTCTTGACGACGATCCCCGTCTGCTCGCCGCGCGCCCTGAACGGGCCGATGCCCTCGCCGTGCGGCTCGCGACCGAAGCTCAGGTAGTGCGCCTCCTCGAGGTCGCGCGTGCCGGGCGTCTCGCTGGCTTTGGCGAACGCGATCGCGTCGTCGAGCAAGCGCGCGTCCATACCGACCTGAGCGGGTGTACGGCGCTCCCAGTCGTCGCCGGCGCCGGGGTAGTAGGGCGCAGCCGCAGGCGGTCGAGCACGCTGTTGAGCTGGGGCAGCGGACGCGGCCATGACGGTCGCAAGCGTCGCGACGAAGAAGGGACGATGAGGAATCATGAAGGACCTCCCGAGGAGTACCGCATTGCCGGCAGCTTCAGCGGCAAGCGATTGCGTTGGCCGAGCGGGCCCAGCCTGGGTTTCAGCACCGGACTGAAGCGACTACGGAAGGAAGCGCAGCGCTCCCACGAGCGTCGCCACCGACCCAATCCAGAAGAGGAACGACCACTTCATAATGTCGGCGGTGCGCTGCTCGATCCGGGTCTCCAGGCGAGCAAAGCCGGTCTCCACGTCGCGCCGGAGATCGGCCATCAACGCCGCCTGACCTTTCAGGTCAGCCTGCATCTCGCTAAACCGTGAGTCGTGCCGGCCAATCGCAGCCTCAAGCACGTCGAACCGCTCGTCGTACCGAGCCAGAGCGGCTTGCAGCACGACCGAGTGTTCTCCCAGCCGGGCGTCAACCCGGGCGAAGTTGGACTCGTTGAGGTCGCGCAACTCCGCGCGCTGGGCATCTACTCGCTGCATCCAGTCTCCCATGTCGTGTGCCGCATCATCGCCCAATATTTCGTAAAGGCGCCGAGACAGCTTGGCGGGAATGGCCACGGACGGTGCTCCACGTGAGAGGACCGCCCAACTTGAAGCTACCGGGTGCGGTGTACGGTATCAAACTTCCCAAGGCGAGGACCGAAACAACGCGGCTCCCTTGCCTCCGCGCCAACAGATTGGACCGGTCCGCTCGCGGGACCTCTACACCTCCCCACCCTTCACCGCCGTTCCCCTACCAAACGCGCTATCCGCGCCTTCACGTCCGTCACCAACGGCTGCAGCTCCGCATCCGCGTCCTTCCACAGGTCCACGAACTTGCCGTACGAGTCAAGCGCCTTCTGCCGATCCCCGCGCGCCTCGTACAGTTCGCCCATCCGCTTGTACGTGGGCCCAAGCCGGTCAAAGTCCGCATCGACGAACTTGAACGGCTCCGGAGCCGCAATCGCGCGCTCGTACACCGCGAGTGCCGAGTCACGCTGGTCAGCGAGATCGTAGGCCCGGGCCAGCTCCGGGAGGAATGCCACCAGACTCCCCTGTTGCTCGTTGGCCCTGCGATACGCGGCAATGGCGTCGCCGAACCGTCTCTCGGCCGTCGCCTCTAGGCCATCCCAGGCCGCGCGCTCGGCCGGGGATCTCCGCGCCGCAGCCTCCCATTCCCCCCTCAGCCGCCGAACCTCGGCCACGCGCCCTGTAGCCGCATAGAGCTCGGCCACCTCCGCGTGGGGTCGATCCGCCGGCTCGACGAGGTCAAGGGGGTGTTGCCCCAGAACCCGCTCCAGCGCCCGGACCGCCGCCGCGGGGTCCCGGTACCGTAGCTCCTGGCGGACGAGCCACAGCGCCCAGCGCAACCGGTCGAGGTTGTCACCGGCGCGTTCCGCCTCCGCCAGCATCCGCGCGGCGACCTGGCCGGACGCTCGGAGCTGGCCGCGCACCTCCGGAAGGCCGGCCTGGAAGAACGATGGGCCTGCGCGCCGACTCGCGGGAAGGAAACGCATCATCGAATCTGCCGCGGCATAGCTCCGCCGCGCCGTGGCCAGCCACACGCTGTACTCCATGGCAATCGGGTGCCCCGGGCTCCACGCCTCGAAGGCGGCGAGGGCGGAGTCAGCGGCCTCCGAGCGGCCCTGCCGCGTGAGCACGATGATCAGACCCGTGAAATTCTGATAGACCGCCCCGCCCGCGATGGCGCGCCGGTAGCTCGCTTCTGCTTCGGGCCACCGGCGAAGACGGCTGCCCAGCAACACCGCCTGATTGTTCAACGCCCTTCCGTCATCGGGATCGATTGCCAGCACCGACCGGTATGCGTCGATCGCGCGCTCAGCGTCCTGTTCAACGTTGGAGTAGTAATAGGCGGCCGCGTGCCCGCGCTCGAGCGGGGGCAGCCGATCACGCAGCTCGAACGCCTTGGTGAGTGCCGCGTCAATGCGGGAGCGTTCGCGGAAGGCGTTCCCCAGCACGACCCCGAGCTTGCGGTACGCCATGGCGAACAGCGTGTCTTCAGCGATGGCCTGTTCCAGGAGCCGAATCGACTCATCCACTGCTCCCCGCTGTTCGGCCTGCTCGGCGCGGGTGTAGAACCGCAAGGCGTCGAGCGAGGACGTGGTCACCCGGTCCAGCGGCTCGCTGGCCCGGAGCGTCTTCAGCGACTCCCCGATCCGCTCCCGCAGCTTCTTCGACAGCCGGTCCACCGCCGGGATCAACCCGGCGGCGTCCGCCGCCGTCTCGCGCAAGGCCAACAACTCGGCGCCGTCGCTCGCGCCCACCAACCTTGCCGCCACCACGTACCCGCTGCCCAGGACGCCGACGTCACCGTCCACGATCGCCTTCACGCTCTCGCGCTGCGCGATCTCACGAGCCAGCGCGCCTTCTACGCGAGCCGTGTCCGGCCGCTGCATGCGCTCCAGCGCCTCGCGGATCGCGGTCGCGTCCATCAGTCTCACGGCCCGCGATTGGGACAGGTCAATGCGCAGCGCTTGCGTGACGGACGGAGCAACGTTGCCGTCCGGCGTGCGATCGGCGAACTCGGCCACGATGAGCCGGCCGCGCTCGTCCAGCACGCCGCTCGCGACCAGCGTCCCGACGGGGCCAATCCCGAACACGCGCATTGCCATGTAGCCGCCGGCCACCAGCGCGAGCCCGGCGAACGCCAGCCCGCCTCCCAGCAGCGCCTTGCGCCACGTGAAGTGCCGCTGCATGCCGGTGGGCGTCGGAACATGCGTACCGGTGAGTGCAGCTTCGGCCCGCTGCCGCTCGTGCTTGCCGGCCATGAGCATGATCGGGAGACCCACCGCGAGGAGCCCGATCGCTCCCCAGAACACCCAGTCGGGAAGACCAACGAACCGGACGACAGAATAGACCACAAACAGGACGACAAGGGACGACGCGAGAAACAGGCCGGCCACACGGCCGGGATGAGCCTGTGCAAACG
>JACQHC010000056.1 GCA_016199245.1 Gemmatimonadota bacterium
CCCACAGCGTGATCGGCTCGATGGCCGACCTCGACTCGGCCAAAGTCGAGGACATGCAGGCGTTTTTCACCCAGCATTACGCGCCCAACAACGCGACGCTCACTCTGGTGGGCGATTTCGTGTCCGCCGAGGCGAAGCGATGGATCGCGCAATACTTCGGGGACATCCCGCGCGCATCGCCGGTCCCGACTCCGTCGTGCGCGCCCGGGTTCGGCGCCGGGGCCCGGCGGCACGAATGGAGGGACCCTCTCGCCACGCTCCCGGCCGTGATCATCGCCTACCGTACGCCGCCGCACGATGATCCCGACACGCCGGCGCTCGCGCTCCTCGCCACGATCCTCGGCGGCGGCGAGAGCTCGCGGCTCAATCTCAGCCTGGTGCGCGGGACGCAGTCGGCGTTGAGCGCGTTCGCGCAGTCGGCATCGCGCCGCGGACCGGGGTTGTTCGCCGCCCTCGCCGTGGCGAACCAGGGAGTGACGCCCGACACGCTCGAGGCGCAGCTCGCCGCCGAGGTGGCGCGCGTGAGGGACTCCCTCGTGACGGAGGGGGAGATCGAGAAGGCCCGGAACGAGTTCCGCGCGGGCAACATCTTCGGGCTGCAGACGACCATGGCGGTGGCCGAGCGCCTCCAGCATTACGCGCATGACCATGCGAGCATCGACGACATGTACACCGATCTCGACCGCTACATCGCCGTGACGGCGGCGGACATCCAGCGGGCGGCGCGGAAGTACCTCGTGACGGAGAACAGCATGGCGATCGTGGTGGTGCCGAAGGCTGGGCTTCAATGAAGGGGCGACGGGAGGCGACGAGAGGCGACGGGGGACGACGGCTGACTGCGGGATTGGTCGTCCCTGGTCGTCCCTGGTCGTCCTCGCTCTGGCGGTCGCAACCGCACCGAAGCTCTCGGCGCAGTACCCCACCAACCCTCCGCCTCCAGCTCCGCTTCGCCCCATGGCGTTCCCGCCGTTCCGCGAGGCCCGGCTCGCCAATGGGATTCAGTTGATTCTGGTCGAGAATCACGAGCTGCCAATCGTGAGCCTCACGCTCGCCATACGGGCGGGCTCGCGACTCGACCCCGGGGGCCGCGAGGGGCTCGTGGGAATGGCCGCCGAGCTGCTCACAAAGGGCACGGAACGGCGCTCGGCCGAGCAGATCGCCGCCGAAATCGAAGGCGTTGGGGCGAGCCTGGGCGCGGGCGCGGGGAACGATCTGTTCACGGTGTCCACCGGCGCGCTCACGGACCATCTGGATCTGGCCGTCGGTCTGCTGGCCGACGTGCTGCTCCATGCGACGTTCCCCGCCGAGGAATTGGAGCTGGCGCGGCAGCGCACGCTGTCC
Organism: Gemmatimonadota bacterium; assembly: GCA_016199245.1. Classification (GTDB taxonomy): domain Bacteria; phylum Gemmatimonadota; class Gemmatimonadetes; order Gemmatimonadales; family GWC2-71-9; genus JACQHC01. Next base: position 1,342 of record JACQHC010000056.1, read on the forward strand.
GCGCTCCAGCTCGAGAAATCGGACCCCGGCTCGCTGGCGAGCCGCGAGTTCGGCAAGCGCCTGTACGGCGAGCATCCGTACGGACGATCGGCGACGGAGGCCTCGGTGCGCGCCTTGTCGCGCGAAGACCTGCGCGCGTTCGCCGACGGGTGGCTCAAGCCGCAGGGCGCGCTGCTCGTCATCGCGGGCGACTTGACGCTGGCGGACGCGCGCCGGCTGGTAGAGCGGCACCTCGGCGCCTGGCGCGGCGCGCCACCGCCGCAGCCCGGCGCGCCGCCGCCGCCCACGGCTCGCCCCAGCGAGATCGTGCTCGTGCACCGGCCGGGATCGGCGCAGTCGAACATCGTCGTCGGCAACCTCGCGCTCGGGCCCCGGGACCCGGCGCACGCGCCGGCCGCGATCGGTAACAAGATTCTCGGTGGGGGTGCGGACTCGCGGCTCTTCCTGATTCTCCGCGAGCAGAAGAGCTGGACGTACGGTGCCTCCTCCGGGCTGACGCGCAGTCTGGACGTGGGGTACTTCTCCGCCGGCACCGAGGTCCGGACCGCCGTCACGGACAGCGCGCTCGCGGAGTTGCTGGTGCAGCTCCGCCGCATGCGGACGGAGGCCGTGGCGGACAGCGAGCTGGCGGCGGCGAAGGGGTACTTGATCGGTTCGTTCCCGCGCTCAATCGAGACGCCGCAACAGGTGGCGTCGCAGGTGTCCACCGTGCGGCTCCTGGGGCTGCCGGACGATCACCTGCGCACGTATCGCGAGCGGCTCGAAGCGGTCACGGCGGCAAGCGTGCAGGCCGCCGCACAGCGCGTGATCCAGCCGGACTCCGCAGTGATCGTGGTGGTGGGGGACGGACCAGCGTTGCACGACAAGCTCGCGACGATAGCCCCAGTCACGATCGTGGACACCGAGGGCAACCCGCTCACGGCTGAGGCGCTGACGGCGCCGGCCGGCCCGCTCGAGCTGGATCCAGGGCACCTCGTGGCGCGCCGCGATTCGTTTCAGGTCACGGTCCAGGGGAATCCGTTCGGCCACATGATCAGCGCCACGGTGGTCACGGATACGGCGCTGGTCTACGCGGAGGAAACGACGATCCAGGCTTTCGGCCTCAAGCAAAGCACCACGGTCGTGCTGGATCCGCAGACGCTGGACGTGCGCTCGGTCCAGCAAGCCGGCAGCGGCGCCGGCCAGGCCCTGGAAACGCGGCTTCTGTACGAGGGCGGCCGGGTGCGCGGCCGGGCGCAGACTCCGGATCCGCAGAGCGGCAGCCCCAAGGTCACGGACGTGGACACGGTGCTTGCCGGCGGCACGACGGATATCAATGCGGTCCAGCTGCTTGTCGCGGCCCTGGCCCTCGCCGAGGGTGCCTCGTTCACCGTGAACGCGTTTGACGCGTCGGAGAACGCGGTGAAGCTGCTCACGGTGAAGGTCGCGGGCACGAGTGACATCACGGTGCCGGCCGGGACATTCCCCGTGTTCCGGATCGAGGTGTCGGGGACCCAGCAGCCGCTGGTGTTCTACGTCACACGTGACGCGCCGAGACGATTGGTGAAGATCGAGCTGGTGGGGCAACCGCTGACGTTCGATCTGGTGGTGAAGTAAGGGCCTGCGAAGGCTGTCGCAACCACACCACACAGAGCCCTATTCCCGCCATAGTTTACGGTGTGACACCAATCACGTAACCCACGGTGATAGGCTTACTTGACGCGCGGCCGTCCGGGCAGCAATCTTGCCCGTGTTCCGCCGGCAGTCCAACTGCCCCCGGGGAGGCCTGTTTCGCGCATGCAGTGTGTGCATTGCTCGACCCCGATTCCTGACGACGCAAAGTTCTGTCACAGCTGCGGCTCGCAGGTCTCGGACGCCGAGGGGCAGAAGGCCGCCACCGCTGCCATGGACTCGTCGTCGTTCGCGCACATGGAGAAACTGCTGCGCGAAGACGCGGCCGACGATTTCGAGATTCACAAACTGCTGGGCCGCGGCGGCATGGCGGTCGTCTATCTCGCCACGGAGACCAAACTCGGCCGCAAGGTCGCGATCAAGGTCCTCCCGCCCGAGCTGACATTTGGACACGGCGTGGATCGGTTCATGCGCGAGGCCAAGACCGCCGCCGCGCTCGACCATCCCAACATCATTCCGATCTACCGCGTCGCGTCCGAGGGCAAGCTCTTCTGGTACGCGATGAAGTACCTCGAGGGCCGCTCGCTCGACGACGTGCTGAAGGAGAAGGGCAGGCTGCCGCTTCCCGAAACCGTCGACATCCTGGAGCAGGTGGCCGACGCGCTGGACTACGCGCACGAGCGCAAGGTCATCCACCGCGACATCAAGCCGGCGAACGTGATGCTCGATGCGCGGAATCGGGTGGTCGTGACGGATTTCGGCATCGCCAAGGCCCTCACCGAGCAAACGCTCACGGCGTCCGGCTCCGTGGTGGGAACGCCGTATTACATGTCGCCTGAACAGGGTATGGGGCGGCCGGTGACCGGGCGATCGGACCAGTACTCGGTGGCCGTGATGGCCTACCGCATGATCGCAGGCCAGGTGCCGTTCGAAGGCGATTCGGCGATCGACATCCTGCACAAGCACTGTATGATCCCAGCCCCGCGGATGGAGACCGTCGCGCCGGGCCTGCCGGCGCACGTGTACCAGGCGGTGCATAAGGCGCTGGAAAAGAAGGGGGAGCTCCGGTTCCAGACGGTGGCGGGGTTCGTGAAAGCGCTGCACGAGCCGACGCCGGAGCTTGCGATCACGTCGGATTCCGCGACGGTCATGGTGGACGCACAGGCGGTTTCGCAGATGGCGCACATGGCGGCCAGTCAGGCCGCGACCATGCTGACGCCGCGGCCGCCGGGAATGACCGCGCCGCCCACGCCGCAGCCAAAGGTCACGCGCGCGCCGGAAAAGAAGAGCAAGCGGGGCCTGGTTATGGCTGCGGGATTGGTCGTGGTGCTCGGTGCGGCGGGTGCGGGGTACATGGTGCTGAAGCCCAAGGGCTCGAGTACCGCCGCCGCCCCGGGGCAGGTCCCTCCCGCAGGAGGGAATCAGGCGGCCGGCCCGACGTCAACCCAACCCGCTACCGGCGCCGAACGGACGGTCACCGGAGAAGCGACGGCAACCGCTGCTGCCACGACGGGCCGAGTGAGTGTGCGCAATCTGCCGCCGAATGCCACTGTCACCGTGGACGCCCGGCCCATGGCGGGGACGAGCTTCGATCTGGCGCCGGGTCCTCATGAGATCCGGATGTCGGCCACCGGATACGAGCAACAGTCGGCCAACGTCACGGTGGTGGCGGGCGAAGTGCTCGCGGTGCAGTATTCCGGCGCGCGGCTCGTGGCTGCGAGAGTGCAGACCCCCACCGGCGCGCAGACGACCGGCACACAGACGCAAGCGCCGACGCAGACGCAGCCCCTGACACCGACCCAGACGGTCACTCCCCCGAATCCTGGCGCGGGCGGCGCCGCGACGGGAGGGGCGGCTGCGGGTGGCGGTGCGACATCGCAACTGGGAATCCTGGGCATCGTGATTCAGGGGGGGTGGGCGAACATCTCGGTGGACGCTTCTCTGAAAGCCACACAGGCCACGCGGCTGGTGGATACGCTGATTCCGGGCACGCATCAAGTGCGGCTTGAACGCGACGGGTTTATCCCGATTGACACCTCAATCTCGGTGACCGCCGGCCAGCAGACGATGCTTCGGGTCCGGCTCCAACCCAGGCCCTAGGCCCATGCACGCCAGCGCACTGAGGCGGCTGGTGTGGGTGGCGGCCCTCAGCGCGCTCATGACTCCCGGCGTGGCCCGCGCGCAACAGACCCGCAACGACCGGCTCCGCGTGGCATTTCAGGCGTACGACGACCTCGACGCTGCGCGCGCACAAGCGCTGTTGCGCGGAGCGCTGAACCCTGCGGAGGGGCCAGCTGACAGCCTGTGGCAGCGCGGCGTGCAGCTGCTTGCCCAGATCCTGGTCGAGGAGAACCGGGAAGCCGAGGCGCGCACGTGGCTGCGGTGGGGGTTCCGCCTTTCGCCGGGCATGGTCCTGGACAGCGTTACGTTCCTTCCCCAGGTCGTGGCGGCGGCCCGCGAAGCGCAGGCGACGTCTCGCCAGGCAAGTCCCGGTGATCCGGTAACACGCACGTCGTGGGAGTGGACTGCTCCGGGAGCCCCGGCGAATCAGGGCCGCATCCGCATTGCGGCGCCCCGGGTCACGACGCCGGTGAACGCGCTGGTGCGCGGCGTGGGTGTCG
>JACQHC010000076.1 GCA_016199245.1 Gemmatimonadota bacterium
GACCTGGGTCGTTCAACCGGCCGCCGGACCGGGAGGCGGGGGCGGGTTCGGCGGGGGCGGCGGGGGCGGCGGCGGGTTCAATCCGTTCCGGAGCCCCGCGAGCTATTTCGAAGGCGTGCCTGACGTCGCCGCCGACTTCGAGGCCGCGAGTCTCCGCATCCATCATTCGTTCGTCGCGCTGCCGGACGGCGAGTACCGACCGCGCAAGTTCGACCCGCGCGCGAGCTACGGGCCCATCACCTGGATGGACTATTCTGCACCGCCCGACGGAAACGAGCTGTCCATGGTGCAGCGGTACATCCGGCGACATCGCTTGAAGAAACAGAACCCCTCCGCCGCCGCGAGCGATCCGGTCCGGCCAATCGTCTACTACCTCGACCCGGCCGTTCCGGAGCCGCAGCGCTCTGCCCTGCTCGAGGGGACCGGCTGGTGGAACCAAGCATTCACGGCAGCCGGCTATCGCAACGCGTTTCGCGTCGAGATCCGGCCGGATACCATCAGCCCGCTGGACGTGCGGTACAACGTGATCAATTGGGTGCACCGGTCCACCCGGGGCTATTCCTCCGGCGCCACCGTCACCGACCCCCGGACAGGAGAGATCATGAAGGGCCTGGTGACCCTCGGATCGCTCCGGTATCGCCAGGACTACTTGATTGCGGAGGGCCTGCTGCTCCCCTACCGCAACGGAAACGAAGTTCCGGCCGATGTCCGGGAATGGGCGGTGGCCCGCATCCGCCAGCTGGCCGCGCACGAGGTGGGACACACGCTGGGGTTCCAGCACAATTATTACGACAGCCGCGTGGGTCGCACGTCCGTGATGGACTACCCCGCACCCCTGGCAACACTGCGGCCCGACGGCTCGCTCGACGTCTCGCAGGTCTACGAGCGGGGCATCGGCGAGTGGGATTCCGTGGCGATCCGGTGGGGCTACCAGGATTTCCCCACCGGCACCAACGAGGAACAGGCGCTCCAGCGCATGCTCGATGACGCGTGGGCGCGGGACGTCCGGTTCCTCACCAACCAGGATGCAGCCGCCAACCCGCGATCCGACCAATGGTCCAACGGCTTCGAGCCCGCGGCCGAGCTGAACCGCCTGATGGACATCCGGCGCGCGGTGATGCGGCGGTTCGGTGAGACCGCCATCAAACGCGGGATGCCGATGGCTCAGATGGAGGAAGTGCTGGTTCCGGCCTACCTCTATCACCGCTACCAGGTGGATGCCGCCGCCTCGGCGCTCGGCGGCATGCATTACATCTATGCGCTGCGTGGCGACGGCCGTGATCCCGCGCCGCCGGTTCCGGCGGCCGAGCAGCGGTCGGCGCTTGCCGCGTTGCTCGCCACGCTCCGGCCCGCCGAGTTGGTGCTTCCCGACGAGGTGGTCCGCAAGCTCCCGCCCCGCCCGTCCGGCTATGAGCGCACGCGCGAGATGTTCCCGCGCTATACCGGACTGATGTTCGACAAGATCACGCCGGCCGTCGTTGCAAGCGACATGACGGTGAGCGCCCTGCTCACCGCCGACCGCGCCGCCAGGTTGGTGCAACAGCATGTGATCGATCCCGCGCTGCCCGGGCTGGAGGAAGTAATTGATTCCCTGGTGGGCGCCTCGTTCGGGGCACGTGCGTCCACGCCCTACGAGGCGGAGGTGGCGCGCGCCGTCCAGCGCGTGGTCACTGAGCGATTGATGGACCTCTCGGCCAACGCGGACATGCCGCAAGTCCGGGCCGTCGCCACGGGGCGACTGGTCCGTCAGATGAACGCGTCCGGCCAGATGTCCGGCGGCGATGAGGCCACGCTGGCCCATCATCACACGCTCGCCATGGACGTCAAGCGATTCCTGGATCGGCCGTACCAGGCCTACGTCCGGCAGCCCGTTGCCGATGCCCCGCCCGGTGCACCCATCGGCGGGGCGGACTGGGGGATGGAGTTTCTCCGCAGGCTGGAGCCGGTCACGTGCGACTGGATGGACAACGGGCGGTGGGTAGCGGAGAGCTGCTGGAGATAGCAACAATTGGATTAGGGAGCCGCTGGGCAAGTCGCCGCGGTGGGTCCCGACGGCTGCGTCAGTGAGCGGCGCCCGGCGCATGGCCCCGCGATTGCGTTGTCAGCGCCGCCTATCGCTTGTGCGTAGGTTGCATTGGTGCGCCCCGCGTTCTTTAGCTTGCTGGCCTCGGCCGTCCTCGCGTCGCCGCTTGTCGCGCAGACCGCGAATCCGTCCGCGCCCGCCCCGCCGGCCGCCCAGGCCGCGCCGCGGAGCGGAAATGTCAACGTGGACGGACGGCTGGATGAGCCGGCATGGCGGGACGCTCCCCCGATCGCGACGTTCATTCAACGGGAACCTGTAGAAGGCGTCCCCGCTGACGCGCCCACCGAAGTGCGCGTGCTGTTCGACACCGATGCGCTGTACGTCGGCATCACGCTGTTCGAGGACGACCCGTCTCGCATTGCGGACCAACTGGTCCGGCGGGACGAGTTCGGCCAGTACGACTTCATCGAAGTGTCGCTCGATCCCGTCAACGACCGTCGCACCGGCTACCAGTTCCGTGTGAGCGCGGCGGGCGTGCAGGGCGATTCGTATCTGTTCGACGACGTGGAGGAGGACGAAAGCTGGGACGCGGTGTGGGCATCCGCCGTCCACCGCGACGAGCGGGGCTGGAGCGCGGAGATCAGGATTCCGCTGTCGCAGATCCGCTACCGGGCGGCCGACACCGTGCAGGCGTGGGGCGTCAACTTCACGCGCCGGCGCCTCGCCTCCAACGAGATCAGCGATTTCGCGCTCCAATCCCGCGTGCGTCACGGTCGCGTGAGCGTGTTCGGGCGGCTGGAGGGCCTGAGGTTCCCACACGCCGCCCGGCGGCTCGAATTCCGGCCGTACGCGGTCACCAGCGCGCACGTCGCCCCCGCGGCGGCCGGTGATCCGTTCTTCGACGGATCCCGCTTTGCGCCGCGTACCGGGCTCGACTTCCGCTATGGCCTGGGCACGACCTTCAGCCTGGACGGCACGATCGCGCCGGATTTCGGACAGGTGGAAGTGGATCCCGCCGTCATCAATCTGACGGCGTTCGAGACCTTCTTCCCGGAGAAGCGTCCGTTCTTCGTGGAAGACGCGCGCATCTTCGACTTCACGCTGTCCGGTCACACGAACCGGCTGTTCTACAGCCGGCGCGTCGGCCGTGAGCCGCGAGGTGATGCGCCATCCTGGTCCGACTTCGCGGATGTGCCCAATCAGACCACCATCCTGGGCGCCGCGAAGTTGACGGGGAGGATGTCACGGGGCTTTTCCGTCGGCGCGCTGGCGGCCCTCACGGGAGAGGAGTCCGGCCGGGCGTTCGAGGTCGCCACGGCCCGGCGGGAGGGATTCACGGCTGAGCCTCGTGCGGCGTGGGGCGTGGCACGGGCGCGGCAAGACCTGCGGGATGGCGCGTCGCAGTTCGGGGGGATCGTCACGGCGATGCGTCGGGATCTCCCGGCGGACGGCAGCTTCGATTTCCTTACGACGGACGCCTACAGCGCGGGCGTGGACTTCGAGCACAACTGGGGCGGGTCCCGATCCCGCAACTGGGCGCTGTGGGGGTTCGCCGCCGCGAGCCTGATCCGCGGATCGCCCCAGGCGCTGCTGCGCGTGCAGCGGGCGAGCAATCACTACTTCCAACGACCGGATGCCACGCGCGTGTCGCTCGACTCCACCGCGACCGCGATGCACGGGCGAGAGTGGCGGCTTCAATTCGAGCGGCGCAGCGCCGAGCATTGGACCGGGGCGGTGTGGCTGGCGGAGGTGACACCGGGCTTCGAGATCAACGACGCGGGGTTCTCCACGTCGGGGGAGCGGCTGGACGGCGGCGCGCGCATCGAGTATCAGCAGATCCGGCCGGGCCGCGTGTTCCGCAGCTACGACGTGAGCCTGTTCACGTTCCACAATTTCCGTCATGAGGCCCTGGACGATGCGCTCTCCTGGGCATCGTGGCGGCGGGCGCACAAGGCCGGCCAGTTCTCGCTCGAGGCGGGCTTCGAGTTCCTCAATTACTGGGAGCTCGATCTCGAGTCTTCCATCCAGCCGCGCCTGATGAGCGACGTCGCTACGCGCGGTGGCCCGCTCATGGTGAGGCCGTCGGTAGTGTCCTTCGACGTCGGGTTGAGCACGGATCGCCGGCGCGCCCTGGCCGCGGAGGCCGGTGTAAGCCTCGAGCAGTGGGGCGAGGGCGGGGGGACTTGGGAGGCGCGGACGGAACTGACAGTTCGGCCATCCACCACGTGGGAGGTGGAACTCTCCCCGGCGTATTCCAGCGAGCACGCGCCGGCTCAGTACGTAACGCAGACCCCCGACCCCACGTATGCGGAGACGTTCGGGCGGCGGTATCTGTTCGGCGAGCTGAAGCGGCGCGAGCTGTCCATGGACACGCGGGTCAACATGACCCTGAGCCCCACGCTCACGTTCCAGCTATACGCTCAGCCGCTCCTGTCCGCCGGCGATTACGTGGCGTACAAGCAACTGGCGCAGCCCGAAACGTTCGATTTCGATGTGTTTCAAGAGGGGACGCCCGTCATCCTGAGGTCCGGCGTGGCCTGTCTGGGCGGACGTACCTGCGTCAGTGATGGCGAGCGCTACGTGGACTTCGATCGCGACGGCGTGACGGACTTCTCGTTCGACGAGCAGGATTTCACCGTCCGCTCTCTCCGGCTCAACGCCGTGCTGCGCTGGGAGTACCGACCCGGCTCCGCGCTGTATCTGGTGTGGCAACAGGGCCGGGAGATCGAGGATCAGGTTGGGCGGCTCAACCTGGGCCGCGACCTGGATCGGCTCTGGGACGCTCAGCCCGACAACGTGTTCATCGTGAAGCTGACGTACTGGCTCGGCTTGTAGGAGGAGCGTACGTCACCCCGTGCGGCGGCCGTCTTTCCGACGTCGCATTTCCGCCGCATCTTAGCATCCCATGTCAGAAGTGCTCGGTCGCCTTTCCTCTGCCCTCTCCGAACGCTACCGCATCGAGCGCGAGCTCGGCCGGGGCGGCATGGCCACCGTCTATCTCGCCCATGACCTGCGCCACGACCGGCCGGTCGCGATCAAGTTGTTCTTGCCTGAGCTGTCCGCCGTCATTGGAGCCGAGCGGTTCCTGAACGAGATCAAGGTCACCGCCCACCTCCAGCATCCCCACATCCTGGCGCTGTACGACTCGGGCTCCGCCGACGGGCTGCTCTATTACGTCATGCCGTACGTCGAGGGGGAGTCGTTGCGCCAACGGCTCGATCGAGAGCGTCAGTTACCGATCGCGGAGGCAGTTCGCATTGCGCGCGAGGCGGCCGACGCGCTGGACTACGCCCACCGCCACGGGGTGATCCATCGCGACGTGAAGCCGGAGAACATCTTGCTGCATGAGGGCCGGGTACTCGTGGGCGACTTCGGGATCGCGCTGGCCCTGCGGAATGCCGGGGGAGAGCGGATCACACAGACCGGCATCTCGCTCGGCACTCCGCAGTACATGAGCCCCGAACAGGCGACAGCGGACCGGGACATCGACGCGCGCAGCGACATCTACTCGTTGAGCTGCGTTCTGTATGAGATGCTGGCGGGCGAGCCCCCTCACACAGGCCCCACGGCTCAGGCGGTGATCGCCAAGATCGTCACCGACAAGCCACGCCCGATTGCCGAGCTGCGCGAGACCGTGCCACCTGGCGTGGCTGCGACGATCCACACGGGGCTGGCCCGGCTGCCGGCCGATCGGTTCGACTCGGCAGGCGGGTTCGCCTCCGCACTCACGCACTCGGGGATGGCCCAGGCCTCGGGCGCGTCCGGTCTAGCCGTTGGCGACACTCGAATTCGGCACGCACGAACGGTGCGGCTGCTCGGCGTCGCGGGCATTGCGCTCATTGCGCTCGCCGGTGCCTGGCTTTTGGGTCGTCGCTCATCACCGGCCGGCGCCGCCCCGCCACCCTCACAACTGTCGATCCTTGCACCGACCCTGGGCGCCCAGGCCGCGGGGCTCCAGCGCCAGGTGGCCCTCACACCGGATGGATCTGCTGTCATCTACGTCGGGAGCGAGGGCACCAGCGGAGCCAGGCTCCTACTTCAACGCCTCGAGGAGCCGGAACCGACGCGAATTCCCGGAAGCGATGGACTCTTGGCCCCCGAAGTGTCCCCGGACGGCCGTTGGCTCGCCGCCCAAAGCTTCACGGGCGACATCGTGCGGTTTCCATTCCAGGGGACGAGCGCTCAGCCGGCGCCATTGGCCCGCGGCGGTTTCTTCGCGTGGCACCCTGACGGAAGCCTTTGGTTCAGTCTCGGCAGGACGCTGCAGCGCGTGTTGCCCGGACAGGACTCGATTGAGGTCCGGATTCCGGCGCTGGAGCGGGTCCTCTGGGTTCAGCAGGTCCTCGACGACGGAAACACCGCGCTGGTTTTGGAAGCCGGCCGCGGGGGAGCCACCGGCGCCCCGTGCCTGGTGCTCGACCTCACGACCGGTCACGTCACGCCGCTGATCGACGAGCCGGTGGTCGCGGTACGCTACACGGCGGGCTACCTGGTCTTCGCCCGACCGGACGGAACGCTCGTGGCCGCACTGTTCGACCGACGACGGACTCGCATGAGCGGCGAAGCGGTTGCGATCGCGGCCGGCGTGTCGCTCACCGGCAACGTCAGCGCTCAGCTCGCCGTCGCGCGGAACGGCACCGTCGCATACATCCCGGAAGATCCCAGGTCCCTGGTTCTTGTGGATCGCACCGGCGCCACCCGCCCCGCGACTGAACAGCGGCACAACTTCCACTCTCCCCGGTTCTCGCCTGACGGGCGGCGGCTTGCGGTGGACTTTGTGTCGGCGGAAGGCCGCGATGTGTGGGTGCGGGATCTGGACCAGGGCACGCTCACGCGAGCCACATTCGACCGGGATGGACACGATCCGACCTGGGCCCCAGACGGCACGTATATCACCTACGTCTCATCCCGCTCGGGCGCCCTGGGCATCTATCGAGTGCGACCCGGCAGCGGTGCCCCGCCGGAGTCGCTCTTCGCCTCGTCCCAGCTCAACTACACCGGAGTGTGGGTGCCCGATGGGAAAGCGATCGTGACGGTGGTCGGTCTCCAGTCTCAGGAGGACGTCGCGATCCTGCGGAACGACGGGCGCGGACCCATCGAACCCGTCATCGCGACCGAGTTCCGCGAAGCCTATCCGGCCATCTCCCCTAACGGTCGCTGGCTCGCCTTCGTGTCAGACCAGTCAGGCAGACTCCAGGTGTACGTCCGGCCGTTGCAGGGGGATGTTGAGCAGGTCCAGGTGTCGCTGGCAGGCGGTGACGAGCCGGTGTGGGGACGGGACGGCGGCGAACTCTTCTATCGGGCCACGGGCGAGGGTCGCGTGGAGCTGGTCGCCGCTGCCGTCCAGACAGCGCCGACCTTCAGGGTGATGTCCCGGAAGGCGCTCTTCTCGTTGGCCGACTACGTTCCCACCACGCCGCACGCGAGCTACGATGTCTCGCCGGACGGAAAGACGTTCGTGATGGTGCGGCGGAATCCCGCCAGTCGGATCGTCGTGATTCAGAATCTGCCGGAGCTTGTGCGACGCCGGTCGGGAGAGGCTGCGCGGCGCTGAACCGCGAGCAAACGACTCGAGCGGCTCCACCCGCACCCCGACTCTACAGCGACTCCTTAGAGCTTGACGAGCGCGATGATCAGGCCCGCTAAGGGGATGATCGTGCCTGCCCAGAAGATGAAGAGCCAGCGCAGCAGGTCGCGATATTGCGCCGACAGCCGATCGTTGAACTCGATACGAACCGTGGCGAAGCCCGTGGTCATCTTGTTCTCGATTCTGCCCTCGAGCTCGACCAAGCGCCGTTCCAGCTTAGCGTCGTAGTCGGCGAATCGCCGATCCACCGTCGCGCCGAACTCGGCAAATCGCCGCTCCAGCCGCTCATCGAATCGGCTGAGATAGAGATCGGCGACTTCACGAACCTCTTGTCGGTTCACGGCCCCCGCTTCGCCAACCCACGCCACCAAATCCTGGGTAGGCTCCTCTCCCAGAGTTTCCTGGAGTTTCCTGAGTAGTCGGTTCGTCACCGGCATGAGGATTCCTCACTTGGTCCGGTGACAGGGTAAAAACTAAGCTCGGCCTGACCGTAATGAAAGCAACGCAGGGCGTACTGAAGTATTGCGGACCGAATGCGCTTTAGCGCAGTGCCAGCGCCGAGACCATGCTGCCGGATAGGAGACCCTCGTAAACGGACGTTGCCACGATGTAAGCCCTCAGGTCCCGACGCGCCTGCCGGTGAGCGACTTCAAGAACTCGACCAACGCGCCCTTCTGATCTGGCGTGAGATTCAACGGTCCGATGGCGGCGTCCAGGTGCGGATTGGGCCGCCCGCCGCGATCGTAGAAGTCCACCACTTCCTCCAACGTGCCCACGCTCCCGTCATGCATGTAGGGCGCCGTCAGCGCGACGTCGCGGAGCGCCGGCGTCTTGAAGGCGCCAAGATCTTCCCAACGCCGCGTGACGGCGAACCGGCCCGAGTCGGCGACGGCGCCGTCTCGCCAGGCGACGCCGGTATTGTGGAACTGCTCGTCGGTAAACAACAGGCCATCGTGGCACACCACGCAGTTGGCCCGCCCGCGAAACAGCTCCAGCCCCTGCCGCGCCAACGGGGAGAGCGCCATGGTGTCACGGAGCACGTCGTAGCGATCGAACGGTGAGTCGCCCGAGACTAGCGTGCGTTCGAAGTTGGCGATGGCCTCGGCGACGCGCTCGATGGTGATCTGGTCAGTGCCAAACGCGCGTGTGAACCGCCGGACGTACGGGGGCCGCTCTTCCAGCCGCCGCACGATCTCCTCATGGGTGTTGGCGAGTTCCGTCGCAGTGACCATGGGGAGGAGCGCTTGTTGCTCGAGCGTCGCCGCGCGGCCGTCCCAGAAGAAGGCGCGACCATAGGCCCGGTTGAGGAGAGTGGGCGCGTTACGGCGCCCCACGGCCCCGCCCACGCCGATCGCGACCGGCCGCCCGTCGGTGAAGCCGCGCTCGGGTATGTGACAGGAGGCGCAAGCGACGGAGTTATCACGCGACAGCTGTTTGTCCAGGAAGAGCCGCCGGCCCAGCTCGACCTTTTCGCGCGTAATCGGATTCGCGATGGGAACCGGCAGCGTGGGCCTCACGCCAAGGGGGAGAACGGAGAAGAACGGCGCCACCGGGGGCCTGGGACCACAAGCAAGTTCCAGACTGATCACCAGCATGACGGGGCCCACCCGCCACGCGGCTGCGCGAACCGGGTGGGCCCTACTGGCCACGGTCACCTGTAGGGGCGCGATCCCGGATCGGCCGGGCGCTCCATCACCCACAGCTGCCGGACGTCGTTCTGCACACTCCACGCCATGGTGCGGCCGTCGCGGCTGAAGGCCGGGACAGACGACCCGGGGTTGGCGGCGGTGTCGGGCCACACGACGCTGGTGGTTCGGGCACCGTCGTCATAGACGTAGAGACCCCAGGGATTCTGGAATCCGCGTGTGGCGCTGATGAAGAAGAACCGGCGCCCGTCCGGCGCCCAGCGCCCGACATAATCCCAGAGCGGATCCGGCTGGTCCACGAGGAGCTGGGTCGGTCGCCCGTCCAGAAACGCCAGACGCGTGCCGTCTCCGCCTCCGCCAGCGTAGTACATGTACGTGAGCCGCTGACCGTCGGGGTGCCACTCGAGTCCCTCTTTGTAGTCGCCCTCCTCGTTCGGCGTGAGGCGGCGCGGCTCCCCACCCTCCGCCGGCACCACGAACACCGCGTTCTGTTGAGTCGGTGTTTCCGGCGCGGTCCACGCCAGGGCCGCGACGTAGCGCCCGTCTGGCGACCACCGAACGGTCCAGCCATCCCAGCCCCACAGCTGCGCAAGCTTCGCGGGCTCGCCACCGGCAGCAGGAATCGTGTACAACCCGTTGCCGTGGGAATAGGCCAGCCGCGATGCATCGGGAGACCAACTCGGGACGAGAGCCTCACGCGACTCAAGCCGGATCAACTCGCGCGCCGTGCCTCCCGCGACCGGCACGGCTGACAGCACGTTGTGCGCACCGGTGCGGCTGAAATACGCGATGGCGTGCCCGTCGGGAGAGAGCTGGAACGGCTGCAAGAAGGGACCGCCGGGCCTGGGGTGCGTGAGGCGCCGCGGCTCGCCGCCCTCGGCCGGGACCGCGAAGATCCCCTCCTGGCCGGTGCCCTCGCCAACGTAGTAGACCGTCCGGCCATCCGGCGACAGCTGCGGGGACCTACCGCGGGCAATCGTGCGGGCTTCCACCGGTCGATCGGTCGGTGCCACGTGGATCACGCTGGTCCGGCGCACCAGCGCGAAGGTCAGGCGGGTGCCGGCGCCGAGCATCCTAGGATAGAGGATGCTCGCATCACCGTAATGGGTCGTCTGCCGCGGGTCACCCCGCGGCAGACCGGACTGCAGGTCGACGTCGAGCTGCCAGATGTTCAGGCTACCCCCTCGATCCGAAACGAAGTAGACGCTCCTGCCGTCCGGTGCCCAGCTCGGCCAGCCGTCGAACCCCGGCACGTGGGTCAGCTGGATCGCACGCCCCCCTTCGGCCGGTAGGATCCACACGTCCATCTCGTCGTCCTGCTCAGACCCTTCGTTCCGCTCATGAAACGCGATCCAGCGCCCGTCCGGCGAGTACCCGGTGAGCTGGGTCAGGTAGCGGACGCGGAACGGCACGGTGCGCACCTGCCGGCCCTCTAAGTCCACGGTGCGAATGTCGCTCCCGATCGCGTAGGTGATCCCGCGACTGTCCGGAGTCCAGAACACGCCCCCCAGCTCGGAGCCAACGTCCAGGACCGAGTCCAGAAGCACGCGAGGGGTACCGCCCTCGGGACGCACCACGGAGAGTGAGATGCGCGATACGTTGCCCACACGTCGTTGCTCGCCGTACGCGATCCAGCGACCGTCCGGCGACCACCGGGGGTTGTAGCGCCACGCTCGCGGCTGCGGCTCGAACAGCAACCGCACGAGGCTACCGCTGCGATCCGCGACGAAGAGCCGCGTGCCGAGAAGCGTATCGCCGATCCAGCGGTGAAACACCACCCGATCGCCGCTGGGGGATAGGTCGAACTGAGGCGCGCCCTGCACACGAAACGGGGGCAACTCGCCGAGCACCATGGCATAGGTGGGGGCGCCGCCGGCGGCTTGCTCGGCCCCGGCCTGCACCGCGGCGAAGAGCGCCTGAAGCCGCGCCCGCGCGAACTGCACCGGTTCTGCCTGCTCGCCGTACTCCCGCACCACCCGCTCGTAGGCAGCCTGCGCCTCTTTGCGGCCTAGCTTCTCGTACGACCGCCCAAGGTAGGCCAGCGCCTTCGCCGCCACGGCCCGGTCGGTGGCATGTTTGGCCACGACGGCCCGGTACATCTCGATGGCCTTTTCCAGCTCCCCGACCACCAGCTCCTGGTGCACTGCCTCCTGGAGCATCGCTTCGGCGCTCTGAGTCCGCTGCGCCGGGAGCGGCGTCACGCCGATCGTCGCGATGAGCGCACTCACGACCCAGGACGCACAGCGGTTCCACGTGCAGTTCATGGCCCGACCCTCCGGTACACGGTGAGCTTCGCGGGCCAAACTACGGGCCCCACCTGACGGCCGGGTCGGCAAGCCGTCAAAGACACGTGAGTCCTCCGACGAGATCGTGTCACGGTTTCTCCACAGTGCGCCTCATCCGTCAAAGCGATACCCGACGCCCCGCACGCTGACCACGTAGCGGGGGTCCGACGGCTCCGGCTCGATCTTCTTGCGCAGATTGGCGATGTGTGTGTCGATCACCCGGTCCGTCATGAATGTGTCTTTCCCCCAGACCTCGTCCTTGAGCGCGGCGCGGCTCAACACCTGACCGCGGCGGCGCACGAAGGCCGCCAGCAGCTTCAGCTCGATTGGGGTGACCGGCACCGGCCTGCCCCCGCGCTGCAACTCGAATCGCTGAAAGTCCGCTTCCACATCGCCGAATCGGTACGCCGAGACGCCAGCGCCCGCGCTGCGCCGGAGCAGCGCCTTGATGCGCGCGCGAAGCTCAGCGGGACTGAACGGCTTGGTGACGTAGTCGTCCGCGCCCAACTCCAGACCCATGACCTTCTCCGCCTCCTGGGCCTTGGCGGTGAGGATGAGAATCGGTGTCGTGACCCCGCCGCGGCGGAGCTCGCGGCACACCTGAAACCCGTCCTTCCGCGGGAGCAGGACATCGAGCACGATGACGTCGAACGTGTCGCGGCGCAGGCGATCGAGCGCGGCCTCCCCATCACGTGCCACTTCCACGTCATACCCCTCGAGCTTCAGGTCGTCCTCCAAACCCAGCGCGATGCTCGGTTCGTCCTCCACCACGAGGATGCGCGCCATGCTCACCGCTCCACGGCCAGGAGGATAGTGAACGTACTGCCCGCTCCAGGTTGGCTCTCCACGCGGATCTCTCCGCCGTGGGCGCGCACGATGTGCTGCACCATGGCGAGCCCGATTCCCGTGCCTTTCACACCCGCCACTCCCGCCGAGCTTCCCCGCACGAACTTCTCGAAGATGGCGTCCCGCTCGGAGGCCGGGATGCCGGCGCCCTGGTCCCGCACGCTGATGGCCACCCGCCCATCAGCCCCGCCCACCTTGACCCACACCGTGCGATGCTCCGGCGAGTATTTGACGGCGTTGTCCAGGAGATTCCACAGCGCTCGGGAGAGCGCTTCGCGATCCGCGCGCACCGCGCCGGCGTCCTGAGTCGCCTCCAGATCCACCACCCACCCACGCTCAGAGACCTCGGCCCGGAAGTCGTCCACGGTCTCCCGCACGAGCGCCGCAACATCCAGCGACTGGAGTCGGAACTCGTGGGCCCCGGCTTCCATTCGCCCAAAGTCGAGGAGTCCTTCTACCAGGCGATGGAGGCGCTCACCCTCGCGTCTCAGCACCTCGTAGTACTGTCCGCGCCGCTCCTCCGTGGGAACGCGCCCGCTCGCGAGCAGCTCGGTGAGCTGGCGCATCGAGGTCAGAGGCGTCCGGAACTCGTGCGACACCGCCGCGACGAACTCGGACTGGAGGCGTGCCACGCCGAGTTCGCGGGTGACGGCGCGCGCCACCGCGTAGGCGGCGACCAGCGCGAGCAAGACCGCGACGCCGAACCCCGCCAGCATCAGACGGCGTCGCACCGCGAATTCCGCAGTGAGGTTACCCGGGTCCGCACTCGCCAGCCGGAGGGTCCAGGGAAGGTGCGTTTCCGCGGCGGTGCGGACGACTCGCGGCGTGGCGTCATCGCCAAGTTGCGAGATCACCGGGTTCCCTTCGAGATCATCCAACGCGATCCGCACACCTTCACGCTGGAGCAGCGGCTCCAACTCGCGCAGCCAGACCGCCCGGAGGTGGTCTGCGGTGGCGAGTAGCGCGACCCGCTCCTCCCGACCGTCGGCCCAGAGGACCACCGCTGAGATCTCCTCGTCCCGCAGGAGCCTCCGGCCTCCGCCTGATGGCGCATTCCCCGCGCTCCAGTCGGCCCACAGCAGTGCGACACCGCGGGCGAGCGCCGCTTTCGCGCTCGGCGCGTCCCGCGTGGCCGCTGCGAGCCGGGGGAGCAGGTCGGTCACGTAGAACTCGAACGCGCCGCGACTCAGGGGCCAACGCGCGCTCAAGAGATCGCGGTACAACGAGTCTGCCGTCTGCCGCGACTCGGCCACTCGCCCGAGGGCTTCCAGGATGCTGATGCGCGCATGCCGACCGAGCAGCCCGGCCGGCACGCCGTCGAGCGGGAGCGAATCGAACCCGGCGAGCTGCGCGTAGGCATCGAGCGCCGGCTCTTCTCTGCCGGCTTTGCGGAGCGCGCGGCCCAACCGCAGCAGGGCGCCGGCGCGAACCAGCCCGTCCCGGGAACGCGTGTGCACGCGGTAGGCGTTCGCCGCACCTGCAAAGTCCTGGAAACGAAACTCAAGGGCCTCGCCGTCGGCGAATGTTTCAGCCGGCGGGCTGCGGGACGGCGGCAGCACCGGATAGTAGGCCAGCCGGCGCGCGGGAAACGCCTCGAGCCCCTCGCCGCTCCGGACGAGCAAGACGGCGCCGTCGGACAGGTCGCGCGCCCACGCGGCTCCCTGCGCACGGAGCTCCCGCGCCGGCAGGGAAGCAAGCCTGCCGAGCGTCCGTTCGGTCTCGGCCAGCCGGCGTTCCAGGGCAGCAGCGACGGCCGTGGCGGCGGTTTCCAGGTGGTCCCGCAGTCGCTGGGTCTCAAGGGCCCGGTCCTGCTGGAGCAGGCGCCAGCCCAGCCAGCCCAGCGCGGCGGCGAGAACCAGGGTGAGCCCGACGAAAAGGACCAGCAGATGACGTGGCGGTCGGAGCCATTCACGGACCGCCATAGGCTCTCCTCCCTGGTTGCCGTGACCCGACGGGCAAATCTACGGATGGAAAGGGCTCGTGACGACGATTGTCAGGGCTCCTTCACGGAAGCGACACGCGGGCTCGACATCGGCTCGGTCGAGCGCCCACCTGCGGCAATCGGGTCATTCGTACCTTCGGGCCCTGCATCCTTCGCAAGGAGCCGTTATGTGTGGGCGACGCTTCGAGGTGGCAGCCGCCATCCTGTGTGCAGCGACTCTCGCTTGTGAGTCGCCCAGCGACGTCCCCGAGCTGTGGTCTCCCGTAAGCGCGGCCGTGGTCGCGCCGGGGGCCGACATCTACAGCTACACGCATCAGGGGGACGTGCTGACGGACCCGGGCACCGCGACCGGCAAGCGGAACGTCGGCGCAAAGAGCGACGAGATCTGGATGAGCGGAGTGGGTGATGCAACCAAGCTCATCTTCGAGGACGCCTTCGCAGACCCTCTGGACCCTGAAGGGAAGTGCTTCCCCCGTACATTCGATGGCGCGCGCACGCTGCCTGTCGACTTCTCCGGTGCGCTCCGTCCGGACAAGCGCGACCCTTCGACGGTGGGCGCCCAGTACTGGTTCCGCGCCCTGGGCACGGACGGCCTGACGCCGTTCAAATACCTGCTCTCGGTAGAGGGCACCGTTCGCTCCGGTGAGGTTCTGTCCCCGTTCCCGCCGGCTCCCGGCCAGACGAGCGTGGTGGACTGGACCGCAGCGGCGATGAGCACGGAAGGGAAGGGGAAGGGTACGCAGGGCGGCAACGCGGGCGCGGCCTGCACCGGCCCCGCCGCCATCAGCGGCAGCGTCACGGTCGTGGGCGTCTCGTAGCGAGATTGGGTGGTCTTGGGGCGGTTCTTCGACCACGCGCGTCGAGGCTGGACCTTCTCGGTGGAGGCGGGTCGCGCCGTCACAGCCCTTCTCCAACTGGTGGGGTACGCCTGTGGCCGCGACGTCACGGAGCCACTGCCAGTCATCCCGATGACCGGGTCGTTGAGCATATCGCTGGTCCGCGCGCCTAGAACGCCGGCACT
The DNA here is from genome assembly GCA_016199245.1 of Gemmatimonadota bacterium. Classification (GTDB taxonomy): domain Bacteria; phylum Gemmatimonadota; class Gemmatimonadetes; order Gemmatimonadales; family GWC2-71-9; genus JACQHC01. The sequence goes on from JACQHC010000076.1 coordinate 15,351, forward strand.
CCTGATCTCGGCCACCGTGCGCGTCGGAGAAACGTCAGTGCGGGTCAAGAACGACACTCGGCAGAGCTTCGAGCTCACACCGGGTAGTCATCGGGTGGAGGCATACGGCCCAACCCCGTCCTGCCGCGTCCAGGGCGAGAATCCCAAGACCGTAACGATTGCCGCAGGTCAGGCGACCCAGACAAGCTTCGAGATCGCCTGCACCTTTGAGCCCGAGCCGCGCATCGTCTTCGTGTGGGAGAAGCCGGGGTACCTGACGGACGATTGGTCCGTGCGTACCGACGGAACGGACCTGCGGCAACTGACCCACGATGGGGAGAGCGCCTTGCCCCGGTGGTCGCCCGACGGCACAGGATCGTGTATGCGAGAACTCGAGACGATCTCTGGGTCATGAACTACAACGGCACCGAGCATACCCAGGTGTCAGCCAGGGGGTTTCGGGGGGACTGGTCTCCGGACGGCACTAGAATCGTGTTCAGCTCATACCCGCGAGAACAGGCGGACATTGTGGTCATCAACGTCGCCGATACGTCTGACAAGGTGCGTCTGACGAACGACGGCGCGAACAACTGGGCGCCGGTGTGGTCGCCGGACGGCCAGAGAATCGCCTTTGCGAAGAGCGGCGTGCTGCACGTCATGAAGGTCGACGGCAGCAATCCGGTGGCGCTGGCAAACGGGACGGGTCCCGCATGGTCGCCTGACGGCCAATTCATTGCCGTTGCGTCTCAAGGTCCGAGCGGCGGCGAGAGCTTCCAGATTTGGACAATTCGCGCTAACGGTACCGGCCTCACACGACTGACCAGCATCAGCCCGGATTGCGGCGGCCCGTCCTATGTGCCGGACGGCAGGGCGATTGTGTTCCACTGCCCCCGGCAGGGGACGGAATCGTTCGTCTGGATCATGGACGCGGACGGCGGCAACCAGCGCCGCTTGGACGCCGTTCCCTGGCCCGGTGCAGCGCATCCGGACTGGTTCGAACCCCCGGCAGTACCCGCCCGCCGTTGACCGAAGGGCCTCGACTTTGGTCACGGCGTTCATGAGGCCGGCCACGCAACATCATCGCAGGGGTGAGCGAACAGGCTCCCTGACGCTGCGCAGCGCAAGAACTGATCGACTCCGTGCGGATCGCGAATCGCCCGGCTGGAGGTGCCATGACTAGGAGCCCGGCCCGTAGAGTTGCTGCCCTCGCCGCCGTTGTGTTGACAGCAGCGGCCTGCGATGAGGCGTTGCGACCGTTCCTGCCGCCGCCTGTCGCGAGCCTTTCCATCCCGATCACGACCTTCGACTCGAAGATCGCCTTCCAGTCCGACCGCGACGGCAACCTCGACATCTACCTCATGAACGCTGACGGCTCGGCGCCGGTGAATCTCACCAACCACGCTGCGGCCGACGTCCGACCGGCCTGGTCTCCCGACGGCACAAGTCTCGCGTTCCACACCGACCGCGACGGCAATTTCGAGGTCTACACCATGGGTGCAGACGGCTCAGCACCGGTGCGGCTCACCAACCACGCTGCGTTCGACGGCATCGTTGCGTGGTCGCCGGACGGCGCCCGGATCGCGTTCCAGACCAACCGCGACGGGAACTTCGAGGTCTACGTGATGAATGCGGATGGCTCGGGGCTGGTGAACTTGAGCAACAATCCCGCATTCGACGGATTCCCCGCGTGGTCACCGGACGGCACGAGGATCGCGTTTCAGAGCAGCCCCGGCGGCAACGCCGAGATCTACGTGATGAACGCCGACGGCTCGGCGCCAACCAACCTGACGAACAACGCCGCCGCGGAGTCGGCGCCGGCCTGGTCGCCCGACGGATCGCGAATCGCCTTTCACAGCGGCCGCGACGGCAATTTCGACATCTACGTCATGAACGCGGACGGGACGGCACCCACCCGGCTCACCACCAGCGCGGCCTCTGACCTCCAGCCTGCCTGGTCGCCCGACGGTGCTCAGATTGCCTTCAGCACGCGGCGCGACGGAGACGCCGAGATCTACACGATGGCCGCCGACGGCTCGGGCCCGACCAATCTCACGAACCACGCGGCCAACGAAAGCTTCCCGGCCTGGGGCCTGACGCCCGGGCCGCCCCGACCGGCCCACGAGATCATTGATCTCCTCGTCGCGGCCGTGGAGGACCTGGTGAGCGCGGGGACGCTGGGTCGGGGGCACGGCAATGCTTTGATCGTCAAGCTCGAGGCGGCCGCGCGCCGTCTGGCCGAGGGCAACGTGCAAGCCGCGGTCAATCTGCTTGGGGCGTTCAGCAACCAGGTTCAGGCGCTGGTCAACGGCGGCCTAGTCGCCGCAATGGATGGAGCGGCGTTGATCGAAGCCGCGATAGCGGCGAGCAGTCAGCTGACGAGTTGAGAAGGGGGGCGCCGCGTCACGACGGCGACGTGCCACTGCCTAGAGCTTGACCAGAGCAATCATGAGCCCGGTCAGCGGGACGATCGTGCCGGCCGAGAAGATGAAGAACCACCGCAGCAGGTCGCGATACTGCGCCGACAGCCGATCGTTGAACTCGATACGCACTGCCGCGAACCCCGCGGTCATCTTGCTCTCGATTCTGCTCTCGAGCTCGACCAAACGCCGCTCCATCTTGACGTCCAACTCGACGAATCGCCGATCCACAGTGGCGCCGAACGCGGCGAATCGCTGCCCCACGGTCGCGCCGAATTCGGCGAATCGTCCTTCGACGGTGGCGCCGAACTCGGCAAGTCGCCGCTCGAGCCGTTCGTCGAGTCGGCTGAGGTAGAGATCGGCAATCTCACGAACCTCTTGTCGGTTCACGGTCCTCGCCTGATCGACCCACGCCACGTGGCAACAGGACCAGCCTAGACCTCCGGCGCTGCTCTGCTGGCGAACGTACTCGGGGACGGAGGTGGACTTCGTGATCGAGCGCGGCCGGGAGCTGCTTGCCGTGGACGTGAAGGCCAGTGACCGGGTGGGTTTTCGCGACACCGCCGGCTTGCAGGCGTTCCTCCAGGAATTCAGTGGGCGGGTGCGCGGCGGCCTGCTACTGTACGCCGGCAACGAAGTGCGACGGATCTCGGAGAAGATCGTGGCGGCGCCGTGGTGGAAGGTCGTGTAGCGCCGTCTGTCGCGGCAACGCGACGGCTTCCCGCCCCCAGGCTCTTCCGCCATCTTAGCGTCCCATATGCCGGAGGCCGCCACCCGCCTCGCTGCCGCCCTTGGCGAGCGATTCCTGAACGAGATCACGGTCACCGCCCACCTCCAGCACCCCCACCCCCCTATCCTGGCGCTCTACGACTCCGGCTCGGAGGACGGGCTGCTGTGGCGCGTACACCGGGGCACCCCGCAAGCCCAGTCGTGAGGTCGAACTCGCCCAGATTTCCTCGATGACCGCCCGGACGCCGGCTGCTGGAACTGGAATGAGGGATCCCCCGGTAGTAGAAGCGTCTCCATGACGCTCACGCGGCGGTTCCTGGCGACCTCGCTCGCTCTCGTCGCACCGAGCCTCGTATGGCCCGCGCGCGCAGCGAGGGCCCAGGACCGTACCGTGACCGGGGTGGTCCTGGACCGGGCAGATTCCCTACCAGTCCGCGGCATGGCCGCGGGTGTCGCCGGCTCATCGGCCCGCGCGCTTACCGACTCCCTGGGCCGCTTCACGCTCACCGGCGTGCCGCGAGCACCCATCCGCATCGTCGTGTACGGAGCGCCGTTTCTCCCCGACACGGTGCTGGTCCCGGCCGACCGCGATACCGTCACCATTTACCTGCGACGCCAACTGGTCCGGCTGGCTCCCGTCGAAGTGCGGGGCGAACCCCTGCTCCCGCGCGTACGCTTTGAGCAAATCGCCCAGCCCAGCACGGTGACGCTCACCGCCGAGGAAATCCGTCGTGCCCCGAGCGTGCTCGAGGCAGATGTGATCAGGGCGATTCAGCTCTTGCCCGGGACGATCGCCAAGAACGACTACAGCATCGGCTACAACGTGCGCGGTGGGGAGAGCGACCAGAACCTCGTGCAACTGGACGGCGTGCCGATCTTCAACCCGTCCCACGTCGGCGGACTGTTCAGCACTTTCGACGCCGACGCCATCGCCCGAACCGACTTCCTGACGGGCGGCTTCCCGGCCGGCTCCAGCGGCCGGCTCTCCAGCGTACTGGACATCGGCTTGCGGCCCGGCAACGAAGAGAGTCTCCACGGCAGCGCGCACGTATCCCTGCTCTCCAGCAAGCTGCTGCTCGACGGACCGCTTCCGGGACCCGGGACATTCCTGGCGAGCGTGCGCCGCACATATGTCGACGCCGTGGTGAGCGCGTTCACCAGGGAGGTGCTGCCGTACTACTTCACGGATGCCGTGGCGAAGGTGCACCTCCCCACGGGGCCGGGCGGGTTCGTCTCGCTGACGGGGTATTGGGGCCGTGACGCCCTGGACCTGCCGCTGGTCGACTCCGGCGAGACGCGCGACCCGGTCAATCTCGGCCTGGGCTGGGGCAACCGGCTGCTGGGGCTGTCCTGGCGAACCACGGCAGTCGGTGTGCCGGTCGAGGCGCGCGCCGCGGTCAGTGCGTTCAGCACCACACTCGGCCTGCTCCCCAACCTGGCGCGGTTCGATAACTCCGCGCGGCTCCACCTGGCCAACGTCGCGATCGAACCGCTCTCGGGCGGCCGGCACACGCTGCGCGGCGGCATGGGCGTCGAGAGCTATCGGATGGCGTATGACATCAGCAGCCCGACCTTGGGGACGACGTTCCTCTCGACGCGCTACCAAACCACCGTCTGGTCCGCCTTTGTGGACCACCAGTGGTCACCCGGCCCCCTGCGACTTCGCCCCGGTCTGCGGATGGAACACGTGCCGGAGGCGGGCTTCACCGGTCTCTCACCGCGAGCCGCTCTCAAGCTGTTCCTCAACCCGAGTCTTGCCGTCACGGGGTCCGCCGGCCGGTACTTCCAGGCCATCCACTCGATCAGGGACCAGGAACTTCCGGTCACGCTGTTCGAGTTCTGGATCGGCGCCGACCAGTACGTGCCGGTGGCGCGGTCGGACCACGCGGTGCTGGGCGTCGAGGCCTGGAAGGGCGCGGAGTTCCAGCTCACAGTCGAGGGCTACCGCAAGACGTTCACCAATCTCGTCACGCCGAACCGCGCCAACAATCTGCGGGTGCGGGGCGACGAGTTCCTTCCTGTCAGCGGGAATGCGTGGGGAGTAGACGTCCTCCTGCGGCGCCACGCGGGACGGGTGCGCGGCTGGATTGCCTACACGTTCGGGAATGCGGAGCGCCGCGTGGCCGGCGTCACCTATCCCCCGGCGCACGATCGGCGCCACACGCTCAACGTCGTGTTCCAGGCGCCCGGGCCGTTGGGCAGCGATCTGGCGGTGCGCTGGGGGTATGGCTCGCCCCTTCCCTACACGGCCTGGGTGGGCCAGTGGGAGCACCGGGTGTACAACGCCACGGATCACGCATTCGACGATTCCTTCACCGAGCCCATCGCAGGACCGATCAACGGGGCCCGCTATCCGTTGTACTCGCGGCTCGACTTGGGATTCCGCTGGCAGTTCCGCAAGTGGGGGGCGCGGTGGGAACCATATCTCCAGATCGCGAACGCGTACAACCGGCGGAACGCATTTCTCTACTACTTCGACTTTGACGATGTGCCCCCGACCCGCACCGGCGTGTCGCAGCTCCCATTCTTGCCCACGTTCGGGATCGAGGTGCGCTTCTGATGCGCCCACAGCTCTGCGTGAGCCTCGTCGTTCTTCCGGGAAGTCTGCTCGCCCTCGCGGGCTGCGAGCTGACCGAAGTCACCGTCGCGCCTGGCGAGCGCATGGTGGTGGTCCAGTCGGTAGTAAGCCGCACCCAGTCGCGCCAGTTCGCGGTGATCGAGTACTCCTCGACCGGCGAACAAATCGGGCGAACGCCCATCGGCGGCGCGGTGGTGACGATCGAGCATCTCGGCCCCGGCCCCTGCACCGGACGAGTCGACACGCTCACCGAGACGCGTCCTGCTCCTCCGGCATTCGACATCAAGGGAGTGTACCGCGGCTCGATCTGCCCGCCTGAGCCCGGTGCCCGTCTGTCGCTGCGGGTGGAGACCCCGGCCGGTGAGCTCGTCCGCGGATCGACCACCGTTCCCGGCGCATCGCGCCGCGACATCACGGTCGGCGATCAGGCCGCCGTTGCCAGCTACGATACGCTGCTTTTCCGGCGCGAGCGCGACACTATTCGGATCAACGTCTCGCCCGTCTCAGCCCGCGGACTCCAGGTCGAGGCGCGGCACGACAGGTCGTTTGATGCGTCCTTTTTCGCGTTCGTCGACACCCTGGGGATGACCGTGGCGGGGAACCTGGTCAATCCATTCGAGGGAAGCGACGGCGAGACGGTGTTCCGCGCCGGACGCTACTACTGGATCACGGTCGCGCTCGCGGACACCAACTACTATGACTTCCTCCGCTCCCGTTCCGACCCGTTCACCGGGCGGGGGTTTCTCAACCATCTGGAAGGCGGCATCGGCGTCTTCGGCAGCGTGGAGGCGGAGTCGCACATCCTGCGCGTGGTGGCGGCAGTAGACGATCCAAGGGAGGGCCGGTATCGAGTGACCGGACAAACCAGCGCGGGGGCCGTGGATGTCACGCTGGAGGCCTACCTCGACGATCTCCAGGAAGGGGCGTTCTCCGCATTCGTGGAGGGCGCGTGGCTCGGCTTCTCCCTGCGCACCAGCGGCGACGGGTTCCTGGGCAAATCATCGGGTCCGCCTGGCCTGTCGAGCGAGACCCTTGCCTTCCAGTTCCAGTCATCCAGCGGCGACACGCTGGGCCCGGTCGTGTTCACTCTCCACGGGACCCGGAGCACCAGCTCAGAGCCGTTCACACTACTCCTGTCGGGGCTCTCGGGGACCGGGAGGGAAGTCCTGCGCGACACGCTGACGGCACAGCAGATCTCAGGACCGGGAAGTGGTCCCTCGGGACCGGCCCGCTGAGCGCTCGCGCAGCAACCCATCCAGATCCAATGGCCGCGTGAGCATGGCGATGCTCCCATCCGCCGCCCTCGGCCACTGCTCCTTGGGCCGGTCCCAGTACAGCTCCACGCCGTTCTCGTCCGGGTCGCGCAGATAGATCGCCTCGCTCACGCCGTGATCGGACGCCCCGTCGAGCGGATAGCTCGCCTCGATCAGCTGCCGCACAGCGTCCGCCAGCGCTGCGCGTGTAGGGTAGCGGATGGCCACGTGGTACAACCCCGTTGATCCCGGCGGTGGTGGCGAGCCGCCCCCGCTTTCCCATGTGTTCAGCCCGATGTGATGGTGGTAGCCGCCGGCCGACAGGAACACCGCGCCAGCGCCGTAGCGCTGGGTGACCTCGAAACCGAGCAGGTCCCGATAGAAGCCGAGTGCCCGCTCGAGATTGGACACCTTGAGGTGCACGTGCCCGATCGTGACATCCGGGTGAATCGTGTGCGGCTGCGTCACGGCCGGGAGTGTCCCATGGTGGCATCATTACTACATCATGATCTTCGCGCCGCAACTGTCGGGCCCCGCCGCCCCCGCCGCCCCCGCCGCCGCGC
>JACQHC010000057.1 GCA_016199245.1 Gemmatimonadota bacterium
CGCACCGGCTGCACGAACTGCACGACATCGACCTTGCCGTCGTCGTCACCGGAGTTAGGTGCGCCGTCCGGTCCGTCGTTGTCGAACTGCCTGAAATCGACGCTGCCGTCCACTTTGGCGATCGCCTGCGTGAACAGCTCCCACGCCCGGGTGCGCCCCTCGTTACAGCTGAGCTCGTCGTTCTCACAGCCGGTGGGCTCAAGGTAGTAGGCCTTTGTCGTGTCCACGACAGCCCACCCGAACGTGCCGGTCGCTGAGTCGGCGCTTGTGCGCAGGCCTTTCACCCGGAACAACCCGTTGGACATCTCCTCGTAAAACGTGCGAAGCGAATAGGGACGGTTCGGATACGGCATCAGTCCCGGCCGGTAGAGGATCGAGTCGTACTGCTGCCGCTTGAAGAGGGACGTGGTATCCGAGTCTTTGAACGCGATCAAGATCGTCGGCATGTACAACGTGCCGGACACGTTGGGCGGGTTGATATCCACCAGGGGCGCCCGCGGCGCCGCGTTCAGCTCGGCGAACCGCCCCTGTGACAGCAGCATCGCCCGCCGCTCGGCCACGCGCCGGGCCTTGACGCGCCACACGCCGTCCGGGGGGAAGTCGAGCACGAGGCCGTCCGCCGTGCGCACTTGCTCCACACGGTTGGCTTGCGCCCTCCCGATGCCGGGAACGGCGGCGATGAGTGCCGAGACGATTATGAAGAGACGTTGAGTTGTGCGATGTGCTTGCATCAGTCGGACGGGGGCGGTGGCGCGCTAATTCTATGGAGGCTCGCTCGCGCGGGCAAGCATGTGACCGGGAAACGTCATGTGACCGGGATCACGCGCGGGCCGGCGCGTTATTCAACGGAGAGTCCGTACCCGTAGATAGTCCGCGGCCGATAGTCCCGCCGCGCGACGAATCGCAACGTGACGCCGTACCACGGGGCCGGCTCGCCGTTCGCCATCTGCAACCGAACGATGGGCCCGTTGCTGAGCGCCCCGACCACCACGATGTTCGCCGTGCTGTCGGCCGAGTGGTAGAGGAAAGCCTGACACCCTTCGCAGGCGGGAAGCACCGACCGGATCGTGGCCGGGGGTGGCGTGGTAACGGAGAACGCCACCGAGCCATCATCCGTGTTCTGCGTGTGAAACATGACGATAGGCTCGGCTGAGCCCGGCTCTTCCGGGGCGCAGGCCACGCTCAGCCCCAACACGGCGGCCAACAGGCCCCATGACGCCCGCCGACCGCGGCTCACCTGGTCCTTTCCTTCCCTCGCCCGCGGGCGGCAGCCTGCCCTCCGGGCGACGGCTCGGCGGCGGCGGCGGCCGCGCGCTGGCGCTCGACGAGCGCGGCTACATCGCCCAGGTCGAAGTAGTTGTTCTGGTTGCCGAGGAAGTCGAGATACAACTGCGCGGCGCGCGGGATCAGCGTGTCCGCCGAGAACACTTGCGCGACCGACGCCGGCAGATCGACGGCAGGAGGATCGACGCGGAGCGTGAGCGGAAACGTGAGGGACTGCACGGACCCGAACGGCCCCGAGGTCACCGCCACCGTCACGTTGAACACACCGAGCTGGCGAGGCGCGCCGACGAGCTCGCCGTCGAAGGACAGCGTCATACCCGTTGGCAGGTTCCCCGCCGCCACCCTCCACACGTAGGACCCGCGCCCGCCGGTGGCGGCGAGTTGATGACGGTAGGTCACACCCCAGGTGGCCGGAGGCGGGTCCGGGCTCAGCGGCAGCGCCAGGGGCGGCGCGAAGTCCGCCCAGAAATGCGTGGGGCGCGCGATGGTCCAGTGCAGCGTGTCGGACCTGGAGAAGACCTCGCCCCGCCAGGTGACGAACTGCTTCCCGGCATCCGGCAGCGCGATCAGCCGCAACGCCGTGCTCTCCGGAACCAGCGTCCCCGGAGACGCGAGTCGCACGGGCGGCAAGCTCGCTACGCTCCCCGGCCCGTCCACGTCAACGGTGATCCCGTAGTGCGCCGTCATCTGCGCCACGAGCGAGTCGTCCGCCCCGGTCAGCGTGACGTCATGCGTTTGTGCGCCACCGTCTGACCAGCGCGCGAACTCGAGCCGCCATTCATAGCCTCCGTCCGCGATCGCATCCACTGACACCGTGTGCGTCGTTCCCGAGTCCGGCGCGTCCCAATACCGATCGTGCCACGCGCCGTCGACAGATACGGCGCCCTCGGGCTTGTTCGCCCGAACCACCCAGCCCGAGGCGACGTAGAACGCCATGGGCCCGTTCGGAACGAGCTGCCGGATGCGATGCAGGCCGAAACCGGCGAAGAGGTCGGGCCACACGAAGTTGAACGGATGCGTGCTGCCGGAGAGCGCGCTGTTCCCCGTGGTCCCCGGAAATGGATCGCCCGCGTCGCCGCGATTCACACCGGCGCCCAGCTCCCGCAGGCCGTCGGCCTGAACCAGCCACACGCCCTCGATCACGCCGGCGTTCACGAGGTTGAACGGGCCGGACTCCACGACCTTCACGGAATCGATCAGCCACACCAGGAGCCCGCCCTGCTTGGGCCCCGTCCGGCTGCTTCCGGTGAGGAGATTGGCCGTGTCCGCGCCCAGCGGCTGCTTGTTCTCGAGCAAGAAGTACTGGCCGCGGGGATTGGGATTGGCCGCCCGGATCAGGAACACCGTGTCCGCCGTCACGACCGGCCCGAGACTGTACGAGCCGGGACCAGTGAGCTCCCGCACCACTACCCACCCCAGCCGCTCCTTGGACCAGGCTTCGAAATGCCCGGGACTCGTGCCGCTGCGATATCCCGCGGACCCCATCAGCCCCCATTCGCCGATCCCTTCCCCGTCACCCAGCGTGTCGTACAGGTCGGGCAAGCCGAGCCCGTGCCCCAGCTCGTGGCTCGCGGTGCCGATCCCCATGACCAACCCGTCGCTGCACGAGGCCGCGCCCACGCCGGACACGACGTGAAATGTGTTGACGTAGATCGGCGTGCCTCCGGGGCCTGTCTCCCCGGTCCGGTAGCGCGACCCCTGAGCGTCGAACGACGACTTGTGCGCCCAGAACCCGCGGCCGCGACACTCGCCACCCATGAGCGGGTGCACGAACTGCACGACGTCCACCACGCCATCATCGTCGCCCGAATTCGGCAGGCCGTCCGGCCCGTCGTTGTCGTACTGGCCGAAATCCACCGTGGGGTCCATACGGGTGAGCGCGGACGCGAACAGCACCCGCATACGCACGCGGCCCTGGCTGCAATCGACGGCGTTCCGCGTCGTGCCGCAGGCATCCAGGTAGTAGGTGCTCGCGCTGTCGCCTGCGAACCAACCGTATGCCTTTCCCTCGAGCGTCAGCAGGCCGTTGGACATCTCCTCGTAGAACGTCCGCATGGTATACGGGCGCCCCGAGAGCGGCTGGCTCGTGTACATGACGGAGTCGTACGCGCCGGCGGGCGGAATCTGATCCACCGGGAGGTCGGCAAAGGAGAGCAGCACGGTGGGGAACCGCAGCGTGCCGCTCACCGCCGCGTCACCGCCCACCGCCGCGCGGCTCAAGGCGGGCCTGTTGAGCTGCTCGGAGCGCCCCTCACGCCGCAGACGGGCCCGAAGCTCGGCGACGCGACGGGACCGGGCTCGCCAGACGCCGGCGGCGGGATAGTCCAGGACCAGACCGTCCGCCGTGCGGAGCAGCTCGAACGGCCGCTCCTGGGTGTGCGCCGTCGCGGCTGCCGCGAGGCTTCCCGTCACCAGCACCGCCGGGAGCACCCTGCTGAATCCAGGCATCTGCCTCACGACGTCCGCCGGCCTCCGGAAGAAAGCTGTGAGCGCGTGTCCCCCGGTCTACCCCACACGTGAAGCCCGGGTCCCGGGGTCCGCGGGCCGCAAGTGTCTGTCCTGACAAATACTTGTGCCGATCGCAGACCAGGGGTATCATCTACCGGCCGCTGGCTGGTCCGGAGCGGCGCTGTTGCATCAATCCTTCAGCGGTTCGAGGCGCGGTTTGGATACCAACACCCTGCAACACGTGGCACTGTTCGACAAGTGCCGGAATTTCACCAGAGCTCGGGAGATCCAGGCCGCCGGCCTGTACCCCTACTTCAAGCCGATCTCCGAGTCGGAAGATACCGTCGTCGTCATCGACGGGCAGAAAAAGGTGATGATGGGGTCGAACAACTACCTCGGCCTCACCCATCACCCGAGAGTGCTCGAGGCCGCCAAGGCCGCCCTGGAGCGCTACGGCTCGGGCTGCACCGGCAGCCGGTTCCTGAACGGGACGCTCGACTTGCACGAGCTGTTGGAGGCGCGCCTCGCCGAGTTCTTCGGCAAGGAGGCCGCCCTGGTGTTCTCCACCGGGTACCAGGCCAACCTCGGCGTCATCTCCGGACTTGTGGCCCGGGACGACGTGGTGCTCATCGACAAGCTGGACCACGCGTCCATCGTGGACGGCGCCAAGATGTCCTACGGCTCAACGGAGCGGTTCGCGCACGGTAACCTGGCGCAGCTCGAGCGGCTGCTCACGCGCAACGGGGACAAGGGACTGATGGTGATCGTGGACGGCGTGTACTCCATGGAGGGGGACATCGCCGACCTGCCCGGGTTGCTCAAGCTGTGCCAGAAGTACGGGGCCGCTCTCGCCGTGGACGACGCGCACTCCGTGGGCGTGATGGGGCCGCGGGGAGACGGCACGGCCGCGCACTTCGGTGTCACCGACGAGGTGGACGTGATCGTGGGAACGTTCTCCAAGTCGCTGGCGTCGATCGGGGGATTCGCGGCCGCGTCGGAGAACATCATTCATTATCTCAAGCACCACAGCCGGCCGCTCATCTTCACGGCCGCGTTGCCGCCCGCCAACACGGCGGGCGTACTGGCCGCGCTCGAGGTCATGATCCGCGAGCCGGAGCGCCGCGCCCGGTTGTGGAAGAACACCTACCGGCTGCACGACGGTCTCCGGAGCCTGGGCTTTGATCTGGGGTCGACGCAGACGCCCATCATCCCGGTGCTGATCGGCACGCTGGAGCGCACGTTCCTGTTCTGGCGCAAGCTGTTCGACGCCG
>JACQHC010000059.1 GCA_016199245.1 Gemmatimonadota bacterium
ATTCCGGACACGTACCCGCGTCTTGACCGGCCTGCCCCACCGCTGACGCTCACGAATCAACTGGGCGAAACGCTCGACCTCGCGGCGCTGCGTGGGCGGCCGGTCTTGATCACGTTCGCGTACGCGCACTGCACGACGATCTGCCCCGTTGTCGTGCACGACGTGCTCGAAGCTCGCCGTGCGCTGCAGGATCTGGCACCGGTCGTCGTAGTCGTGACACTCGATCCCGAACGGGATGTGCCAAGTCGCTTGCCGGCCATCGCACGGCAGTGGTCGCTGGGGCCGGACGAGTTCGTAGCAAGCGGGCCCGTGAAGGAAGTGGAAGGCGTACTCAGCGCGTGGAGCGTGACTCGCGCCCGCAACCCTGATACGGGCGACGTGACACACCCCCGGATCGTGTACCTGGTGGACGATGAGGGGAAGCTGGTGTACGCGACGAGCGGAGGGGTGGATGCGATCAGGGAACTGGCGCGCAGGATGCAATAACGCCGGTTCTATCCCCGCAGCAGCACCAGCAACGTCATCACATTCCCCGCAACGAGCGACCAGCCCACGCGCTTCAGGCGCCGGGGATGCACCCGCAAGACCGCCGCCGCAAGCACCACCAGGGCAGCCGGTGCTACGCTGAGCACCGCGTATGCGCGCGCTGCGGTCACGAGGGCCGAGACCAGCGCGGCGGCCAGCACGAGGACTGCGAGCAGGGGGGCGACCCACACCGTCCACGGCGTGCCGAGCTCCGGCTTCGCGCGGGCCTTGATGGCGTGAACCGCGAGCGTGGCGAGGCAGAAGCACGCGAACCATGCCGCGGCGGCAACCGCGGCACGGGTGGGCTCCCCACGTCCCGCGAGCGCCACAGGCGGGAGCATCAGCGCCAGCGCGGCCGCCATGAGCAGTTCTACGCCGAGGGTCTTCGGCTTCCCCCACAGAACCGCAGGAGCGAGGGCGCCCGCGAGCGCGCCCGGGAGCAGTGCCGCGAGACGCGCCGGGACCGGCGCCAGGACCATGCCCGACACCGCCCCGGCGACGCCGAGCAAAGCCAGGACAACCGCGCGCCGGCGCGCCGCGTGAGCGAGTTCGTCCTGCGTGCGCCGGCCGCGCAGTCCCTTGAGGACGTTCAACGGCTCGTTGATGAGAAACCACGATGTAACGGCGACGCCGAACCCGATCCCCGCGACGCTGAGCCCCCCGATCAGGAAGCCCGTGAGCAGCGGGAATGCTAGCTCCGCGTAGGCCCCGTATTCCCGGGGCCAGAGCCCTCGTGTGAATCCCATGGAATCTGGCGCTACGGCGCCGGAAGGCCGGACGCTCTACCGCCGCCGATGCGCGTCCGGCGTGATGATCAGTTCCAGCTCGTCACCTCCCGTGACAGGCATGGACTCCGTGTACGTCGCTCCCGCGGCGAGCAGGTCGATCACGATGCGCAGCTCGCCGTGCAGCCAGCGGAACTTAAACGTCTCTTCGTTGAACCCCCGCACCACTCCGAGCCGGGTTCGTGAGCCGCCGTCAGGCACCGCGTACAGCGTAGCATCGTAGAAGTTCTGGTTCCTGACGTGCAGGGTGATCTCGAGATTGAGCGGTTCCTCCTCCGGACCCCGGCCCGCGAGCGCGCAACCGGCGGCCACAACCCCAATGCCGCAGGCCACGAGGAGGGCCCGGAGCGCGTCCCGCGCCACTTTTCCCGTCGCATGGTGTAGATTCATCGCGCACTCCCTCGACACACCTGTGAGGAGTCCCCGTTGTCCCCGACCCCGATAGTGGCACTCGCGGTCCTGGCCGCGCAACAGGATAGCGTCCGGCGGGACTCGCTTCCGCGGGATACAGTGTTTCAACTGAGCGAAGTCGTGGTGACAGCCACGCGCTCGGCTCCCGTTCTCAGGATCGAACAGCCCACGGTCGTGACCGTCAAAGTGCCTACGCCGTCGGACCGCGCTCTGGGTCGCGTGGCGGCGGACCTTCTCCGCGACCTCGCGGGCGTGCATGTCCAGCAGACCTCCGCGGGCCAGGGGGCCGTGGTGCTGCGCGGACTGGTCGGCAATCAGGTGTTGCTGCTCGTGGATGGCGTCCCGCTCAACAACGGCACCTTCCGCGACGGCCCGGGTCAGTATCTCGCCACGATTGATCCGGAGAGTGTGGAGCGCGTGGAGGTCGTGCGCGGACCCGCCTCCGTGCTGTACGGCTCGGACGCGCAGGGCGGCGTGGTCAACATGCTCACCACCTCGTTCCCCGGCGCGGGCCGAGGGCTACACATGGCTGCGACCGCCACGTCCGCCACGCGTGGGGGCCGCGCGCGGCTGGCGGGCGGGTTGGCGGGGACGACGTGGCGACTAGGCGCAGGCATTTCGGCCGCAACAGCGGGCGACCAGACGGCCGGCGGCAACCTCGGGCGCCAGACGCCTACGGGCTTCGATGCGCTGGGACTGGACGCCAAGTTCTCACTGGACGCCGGCGCTCAACACAAGCTGACCGTTGCGGCCCAACACTTCCGCATGCGCGACGTGCCGCGCTACGACCGCTACGTAGACTTCCGCGCTCCCGCGCCCGGCGCGGACGTCGAGCACGTGTTCGATCCCCAGGCGCGCCAGCTGGTCTACGCGCGACACCGGTACGAGCCGGGGAAACAAGCGCTGACCACGCTGGAAGCCACAGCCAGCCTCGCGATTCAGCGCGAGGGGCGGGGCCAGATCCGGCGGCTTGGCTCCGGGCTTCCCGACTCCGTGCGCGAGCACGTGCGGGACGACGTATACACGCCGGGCCTCTCGGTTGTGGGGACGAGCTTCGCGCACGTTGCGAACCGACTCGCCAAGATCACGTGGGGTGGCGAAGCCTATCGCGACCGGCTCACGAGCTCGGGCTACACGGAGGTGCTCGCGACGGGCGCCCGCACGACTCTGCTCCGCTCCACCACGACGGGCACCGTGCCGTCCGGACGGTTCCCGGACGGAAGCAGCGGCATCCGCACCGGCCTGTTCCTTTCAGCTGAAAGCGAAGTGGTACCCCGCATCCGGGTGACGACCGGCGGGCGCTGGAGCTGGTTCCGCAACGAGGCGGAGGTGGGACTGGGCTTTGGCGGTCGCGTGGTGGGGACGAGCAGCGACCTGACCGGCCAGCTCGGCATCGTGTCCGAGCTGGCGCAGGATTGGCGCCTCGCCGTACGCGTGGCCGAGGGCTTCCGCGCGCCGAACCTGTACGACCTCACCAACGTGGGGCCCGTACCCGGCGGCATTCAGCTGCCGAACCCCACGGCCCTTCCCGAGCGGTCGCTCAGCGTCGAGGCCGGCTTGCGCTACGCGGGCCCGTCGGCGGGCCTCGACATCGAGGTGTACCGCTCCACGATCGACGACTTCATTGACCGCACACTCGGGGTTTTCAACGCAGACACGTTGTTCAACGGGGCCCGCGTGTTTCAGGGACTTAACGTTGGGACGGCATGGCAGCGGGGCATTGAAGCGGAGGCGCTCTGGCGCGGCTCGAGCATCGAACTACGCGGTACGCTGCTCTACACGCACGGGGAACAGGAGCTGGCCCCCGGCGTCCGCGAGCCGATGTCCAAGATCCCCCCGCTCAACGGCTCGGGCCGCCTGAAGTGGACCGCGCCCATCGGCCCGTGGGTGGAGTACGTTCTGCGCTGGGCCACGGCGCAAGATCGCCTGAGCGCGCGCGACCTGCGCGACACGCGCATCCCGCCGGGCGGCACGCCCGGCTACGCCGCTCATGGCATCCGGGCCGGCATGGAGTTAGGACCGGACGTGATGCTTACCGGCGGCGTAGACAACCTCGCCAATGCTCTCTACCGCGATCACGGGAGCGGCGTGGACAATCCGGGCCGGCACGTGTGGGTCGGGCTGTCCTGGACCGCGGATTTCTGAGAGGGCGTTGCACGGCCGTAGGTCCCTCGTGATTCCCAACGCCACGTTCCGCCGGGCTTGATTCCCACTTGACCCCCCTGAGCCATCTTCCCCCGTGGCTCTGACACTGTTCGTCTACGCCTTCCTGTCAAACGTGGCCCTGGCCGTGGTGCCCCACGAGCCCGTGGTCGTGTGGTATGGACCCCGGCTTGGCATCTGGATCACCGCCGCGGTCGCCACGGCGGGGACGGTCGCCGCCTCGTGGGCGGATCATCGAGTGTTCGCCCCGGTCATTGGAAGCGCGCTCCGCCGAGACGGATGGCACTCGAGGCTGGCTGCTCCGGTCACCCGCGCGTTCGGGCGAGCGCCCTTCGCGATCCTCGCCCTGTCCGGCGTGACGCCGCTGCCGTTCGCGCCGTTCAAAGCGTTGGCGTTCGCGGCGCGGTACCCGCTTCCGGCCTACCTCGCCGCCGTGGCGACCGGGCGTTTCCCACGATACGCCCTGCTCGCGTGGCTCGGCACGGCCTTCACGATCCCGATACCGATCTTGATTGCGGCCTTCGGACTCTTCCTTCTTCCTTCACTGGGGACATGGCTATGGCAACGGGTACGCGCGAACTGACATTCTTGCTCGCGGCTCCTGAACGGCGCCTCCTCGAGGCAATCGCGCGCCGGCTGCCGCGATGGGTGACCTCCGACCTCCTGACGGCGCTCGGCGTGGCGGGGGCGTTGATCACCGCGGCCGGCTATGCCCTTTCCGGGCGAAGCACGCTCTGGCTGCTTGTCGCGTGCGCCGGGCTGGGGATCAACTGGTTCGGTGACAGCCTGGACGGCACGGTAGCGCGGGTGCGCAGGTTGGAGCGGCCCAAGTACGGCTACTACCTGGATCACGTCGTCGACGTGTTCTCCACTGCGGTTGTCGGCGTGGGAATCGGGCTCTCGCCGTACATGGGGCTCGAGATCGCGCTGGGTCTGGTGGCGCTGTACCTCGCCCTCTCGATCAACGTGTACCTGGAAACAGCGGTGTTCGACGTGTTCCGGCTGGGCTATGGGCCGTTCGGGCCCACCGAGTCACGGGTGATTCTCGTGATCTGGAATCTGGGGGTGGTGGGCGCAACCGCCGCGGGACTCGACCTCACGGGCGCGCTGAGCACCGTGATAGACGCCGTCGGCATCCTGCTCGGCGTGGGGATGGCGGCGATCATGGCCACCCGGTTTGTCCGGAACCTCCGGGAGTTGGCGCGGCTGGAACCAGCCAGACGGTAGTACCGGTACCGTACGGCGAGCCGCGCCACTCCGCACGCGCCCGGCGCGGTTCAGCGCCCTCCTTCTCTGCTGTCCGACGAAACGGGCCGCCCCTCCCCGGCCGGCGCCTCGAGCGTCTTCAGGAGATCCCGTCTTACGTCGCTCCAGGCGAACCGCTCGCCGAGGCCGCGCACGTGGTAGTCCATCCAGGCCTTTTCGGCCACGGCCTTGACCATGCGGTTGCGTGGGTCGGGAATCCCGTGGGTATCCCCGGGATACATGAAGAACTCGACCGGCACGCCGAGCTGCTTCAACGCCATGTGCAGCTCAACCGACTGGGGAGCCGGCACCCGCGGGTCACCCTTCACCACGTGGATCATGGTGGGCGTCTTCGCGTTCAGGATGTACTTCATCGGCGACTGGTTCCAGTACGCGTCGAAGTCGTAGTACGGCAGCTTGCCGCCGAAGTACTCCTGGCGGTGTCGCTGGCCGTCGGTCTGGGCGTACATCGAGATCCAGTTCATCGCGCCGGCACCCGTGCTGATGGCCTTGAACCGGTCCGTATGCGTGAGGATCCAGTTGGACCAGTGGCCGCCCGCGCTCCAGCCCATGGCGCCCATGCGGTTCCCGTCCACGATGCCCTGCGCGATCAGGTGATCCACACCGGCCATGATGTCGTCGAACCCTTGAGGAAAATAGTTGCCGTTGATGTCGTTGAACGCCTCGCCGTAGTTCGATGAGCCGCGGTAGTTGGGTCGAAGCACGGCGTAGCCGTCGCCGGCGTAGACCTGGGCGGAGGCATTGAACCGATTGACATCTGCGGCCGAAGGTCCGCCGTGAATCCAGACGATCAGCGGGTAGCGCTGGCCGCGCTGATAGCCCACGGGGAGCGTGAGGAGACCGCCAACCTGTTTGCCGTCCGTGGAGCGCCACGTAATTTCTTCTTGAGCCCCGAGCGCGAAGCCGCGCGCTTGCGGATTCACGTCGGTGAGCTGGCGCCAAGCCGTGCGGTTGGGCACCTGATCGGGTGACGCCACGGTAAACACCGTTGACGGCGTGGTCGGGTTCGAGTAGCTGATCAGCAGAACGCCGGAATCCTCATCCCGCTCGACGGTGAGTCCCGCATCCTGATTGGTGAGCTGGCCGACCGTGCCACGGGCCACATCGATGGCCAGGAGCTGCTGCGTGGCTCGGATGCCCTCGTTGAAGTAGATCGTGTTGCCGTCCTGCGACCAGAAGTCGACGCCCACGTTGCCGTCGAACGAATCGCCTAGCCGGCGGAACTCGCCACCGCGCTGGCCCACTGCGCGGAGGTAGAC
>JACQHC010000005.1 GCA_016199245.1 Gemmatimonadota bacterium
ACCTACTGCGCTTGTTTCCGCCGCCCCGACGTGTGCTGGTGCACGATCACCCAGCGGCCGTCGCGCCTTTCCAGCACCGCCGTTCCTCGCCCCTCGGTCTCGATGTGCCCGTTCGGCGTGTCCACGGCCATGTCGTACCGGAACGACGTCCATGCCACGTTGCCGCGAACTGTCGGCTCAATGGCGTAGTGGCGGTACTGAAAGTTCTGAAACTCGGCCAGCTCGCGACCCAGGTGGTTGTCCCGGTAGTCCACCCACCCGTGATTGACGCCCGCACCCTCGATGATGTCCACGCCGCCGCCGGGGGCAAACAGGGTATCCATCGCCGCGAGGTTCTTCGCCTGGGAGAATTCGGCCACCGCCTCGATGACGCGGCGCACCGCGTCTTGATCAGGGGTCTGTCCTGCGAGCGGCTGCGGGTAGCCGGCCAGACCGGCCAGCGCCGCCACTGCAAGGCCCGCGACACCGTGCATAGATCCCTCCCACGTGGAAGTCTTGTCGTCCGCACGCCTGGAACGTGCCGGCAGTCCCGGAACGGGCTGCGTCACTTGCCCGGCCGGCGGGGCGGAAGCTCCAGGCTGGCGCGGTCCCCAATCCGGAACGTGAAGTCCACCGAGTGAACCGCCGGGTCCTGGCCTTTGCGGAACTTGAGGACCGACTGGTACTCGCCGACCGCCGTGAAAATGTGTTGCGTCTGGTACAACCCCGGATCTCGGCGCACCGGCCGCACCGTGAACGGGCCGTATGGCTGTCCGTCCCGCGTGACCGTCGCCGTCGCGTCCTGAAGGTCGGTGTACGCGGCGGAATCAGCCACCGAGCTGATCCGCCAGCGCAGAAACTGCATCTCGTCCGTGAGGGCGGGCTCCGGTTCCGCGCCGAACACCACGGCGAGGCCTGCAACGACTTTGCGTTCGTGGACCACGGCGCGGTTCGTGGGTGTCCAGAGGACCGCGGGGCCAACCACGGCCAGGGCTATGAGACCGGTGAGTGCGGATGGGGGTCGCATGATGTAGCTCCTTTCGGTGTGCGGCAGGTTCTCTGTCCCGATTGCTATCAGTTTGGCGTGCGCCCGTCACTGACCGCCGGAGGCGGGGCGCCGGAGCATTACCACGCCCGCTGCCACGGCCAGCCCGATCCCGGTCACGACGCTCCAGGTCACCAACGGGCTCCGGGCCCGGTCCAGTGCCAGCGGTTCGCTGGTCGGCTCATCCATCTCCATCCCTTCGTGGCCGGGCATGCTAGCATGGTCCGCTGCCGCGGCGGCCGACACGGTGACGTCGAGCGAAGCGACCTCGTCGCCGTCCTCGGCGGTTGCCACCAGCCGATAGGATCCGGGCGCGGCGTCACGCGGAACCAGTACGCTCGCCGTAAACGCCCCGGTCGAATCGGTCCGGACCGTTCCCAGACTCAGCTGGCCGGCCATTCCCGCCAGGGCCAGGGTGAGCGGCGAACGCTTGGTGAATTTTTCTCCCTTCACGGGAAGGCTGTCTCCGGCGACCAGAGCTCTCGTCGCCAGCTTCAATACTCCCTCCTCGTGGACCGCAGCCACGGTAGTCGCGACCGCGAGTGCCAAGCCCAGCGTCGCAGCGACCTGTCGCGGTGGCTGGAGCCGGTTTGCGCGATGATCCCTGAATCGCATCGTGAGCTCCTCTTCTTACATGGGCATGTCGAGATGGGACTGCGCCGGCGCCAGCGCCGCATAGGCGATGGCCGCCAGCATCAGGCTGAATAGTACGACGCCGGCAATCCGTGTGATCCGCGCACCCAGCCCCTCCGAGCGGTCGGCCAGGGGCACGAGTGCCAGAAACCCGAACAACACCGACGGCGCTACCAGCATGCCGGCCATGCCGAACAAGTTCTCCGCGGCGTAGATCCACAGGAACGCCCAGAACGGCTTGGTCACCTCGAAGCCTTCCACTCCCGGCTGGAGCAGTGAGGCGGGCCAGGCCAGCGACAGGGCCGCGACCGCCGCGACCAACACCAGGACAAACCCGCCGAGCGGCCGGAGATGGGTAAGAAACGCGGCGCGGGCTTCTCCGGTTGCGCTGACACCCAGATGACGGATGAGCCACAAGTGGAGGGCCAGGATGCTCACGAGCGCGAGCGGCAGCACCGATACATGCAGCCCGTACATGCGCGTGAGGATGGGGCTGGACGGTGTGAAGTCCGGCCGGAACGGTGCTCCGGCGGGGCCGGCCAGTTGCGCGCCAGCTACCGCGTGCGCCAGCGCCTCGACCGCCTCCTGATCCGCTCGCAGCACGGTCCCGGTGAAGGCCAGGCCGAACAGCACGGCCAGGAGCAGCACGCCGCTCCACCACAGCACTTCGCGCGGCGACCTGAACCCGCGGCGCCAGAACACCGCCGCCAGATGAGCGAACACCAGCATGACAGCCCCGGAAGCGCTCCACACGTGGAAATCGCGCAGCCAGGTTACGACGGGCAACTCGGTGATGATGTAACGAAGCGAGTCGTGCGCGCCGAGCGGCGCGGGATTGTAGTACTGCGTGAGGACGATCCCCGTGAGGCCGAGCACGGTGAGCGCCGCCAGCGTGAGCGCGCCCAGCATGAAATCCCACCGGTTGGCCCGAGCCGGAATCGGGTATTCGAGCGCGTGTACCGCCAATCGCTCACGGATCCCGCTCAGCACTCCGCGGCTCATGGTCTGTGCTCTGGGCTCAGGGGAGGCGGAGCCCGCGTCAGGGCGGTGTCGGGCCGCGGCCGGTGCCCACCGTGCGGATCGGGCGGCTTGCTCCCCGGCAGCAGGCCCAACACCGGGCCGCCCATGGCCTCGACGCCGCCCATGTGGTGGCCCATCATCATCCAGTCGTCAAAGGTCATGACGTTCCGGGTGGTATCCCGGAACTCGGCCAACGCCGCGTAGATCACTTGGCGTTTCTGGGCCCGCGGGACGGTGTCGGCCGCGAGAATGTCCGAAATGATGTCGTGCATCATGTGGAGGTTGTCATAGATCGCTGCGGCTCGGCGGTGGCGCTCGGTGAAGAGCGGTGCGACGGTGGCGGTCATCGGCATGACCTGGGGCATGCTGGCCGGCGGGTCCTTCAGCATGTCCCAGAACCGGGCCACGGCTGCCTGGATTCCGGCCTTCTTCTCACTGGGTGTTCGGCCGGCAATCAGCGGTTCGTAGAGGCCGACCTGAAGCCAGTGGTACGCCCAAATGAGCCCATTGAACGTCGGGTATGCCCGCCGGAACACCTGGCTGTAGTACTGCTCGTCCATCAGGGCCATGGACTTCGGCACCGCCGGGAATGCGACGTCCCGCCGAGTCAGGTAGTGGTCGGTGAGCCGCTCGATGAGTGAATCCGATTGTGCCGGAGACAGTCGCTCGTCCGCGTACGCGTCGTAGATCTGGCGGTGCAGGACGTGCGCCCAGTCGAACATCAGCTTGGCCTGCCAGGCGAGCTTGGCGTAGCTCGGCTCGATCACTTCCTCGGCCACGGCGAACCGGGGCGGGCGCACCAGGAGGTCGGTGGTCAGGAAGCGGTACTCCTGCTCCAGCGCCTCCGCCGCGCGCGCCGAGTCCGGTACGGTGTACAGCCGTTCGTAGAGGACCGCGTGGCCGTAATCGAAGGCGTTGAAGAGTCTCGCCGCCTCCGGGTAGCTGTTGAGAAAGGCCCAGTTGAAGGAGCCGGGATAGTAGAACTGTTCGTTGCGGCGGTCCTGCCCCTCCGCAGGCGAAGCATGAACTCCGCCGAGGGCGACCAAGGCGGCGAGAATCAGAAAAGATCTGGACATGCAACCTCCGCATGAGCAGGCGATGACAGGCGATCTCGGGCGATGGCCCTGCCGGTTGTGGGGCCGCGTGCGCGCTCGCCTGCCGTCGCCTGCGATCGCCCATCATCGCCCGAGGTCATTGGGCATGAGCGCCGCGATGGCAAACGCACTGGAAATGCCCAGCGTCAGGGCGTAGTCCGGGCCGACATTTCGCTTCAGGCGACGGGCAATGCCGACGTCGAATACCGTGGTGGGGCGCCACTGCCATCGGAGCCCCAGGCCGCCATTCACTTCCAGAGCCGCCGCGGCAATGGCGCGACCCATGGTCACCTCACCGACCAGAAGCACGCTCTGGCGAAAAAAGGTCCGATCCAGCGCGGCGCCTGCCCACCACCGTTCCAGCGCCTCGACGACCGCCGCGGCCGCGTCCGGGGTGAGCCGGACGGCGCCGTTCAGATGAAGGCGGGCTCGACCCCAGGAACGGGTCGCCAGCGCTTTCACGGCAAGCTGTGTTTCATCGCCGCCCAGCGATCCAACGGGGACCACGGCATCCGCTCGGAGCGACAACGCCGGCAGGAGCGCGCCTTCAGTATTGAAGTTGTACAGGGCGAAGGCCTTCAGTCCGGACAGGCCCCAATCGGTCATCCCGGCTTGGCGGGTCGCGGCGAGCGGCGCCTTGAAACCGACGTGCGCGTTGGGAAGGAGCCCATAGGCGAGCTCGAGGATCGATGCGTGTATCGCCGTGCCACTGCGTTCGCGCTCGAAGGCGTAAGGAACCAGGAACTCGAACGCGAACCGCTCCACCGGATAGGCGTCCTCAACCCGGGTGGGTCGGTCGTCGTCCAGGTTGCGGTAATCGATTTGTGCGACGACGGCGCGGGGCGCGGCCAGCGCGCTGAGCGCCAGCGCGAGCACGACACCGTCTGTAACCCTACGCATGTGCCTTCTCCCCAATCCAGGAAATCCGCGACCGCGCTGCGGGTGCAGCGCGGACGTATTACGCCTCCGCTGTCGGACTCAGGCTTGGGGTGGAGGAGAAGGCGGGGGAGCTAAGTACGACGTGTGAAATGAAATGGGCCGGGCGAGCGCTGCGGACGCCACCGGAAGCAGCCCGACGGCGCCTGGTGTCGAGACGGAAGCAACCGAGCCGCCGCTGGGGCAGATGTCCCCGATCCCGCACCCGAGACCTGCCCCATCGGAATGGCAGGTTTCGCCTGCCGCCTGGGACGTCACCCGGAGTGAGTTCGAGGCGTGGTGCGACGTCCCGTGCTCATGCTGCCGCTGATGCATCTCGCAGGGGGCAACGATGCGGGCGAGCAGCGTGAAACACATGGGCAGCCCGGTCCCTCCAGTGGGGAGGGAGAGGCCCGTGACCAGGGCAAGAGCGCGCATCCCAACGCGCGTGCGGGAGGGGCACGTCATGTCAGGCACCAATCTCAAGAGTAACTAGGGCCCGCGTTTGCCGCTATCGAAAGCGGAGCAAGTCATACAGTCGCCCAGCGCAGCCGCAGCGCGTTGGCCACGACCGAGACCGAGCTGAAGCTCATGGCCGCCGCCGCGATGATCGGGCTCAGGAGCACGCCGAAGAACGGATAGAGTACGCCTGCGGCGATGGGCAGCCGGCGCTGCGTTCGCACGTGCGTGGTCTACCGCTGAAGCAGTTCACGCTGCTCGTGCTCCTTACGCCACCCCCTCAGTGCTCCGGACCCGGCGCGTGGTGGGGGGTCGGCCCGTGGCGCTTCGCGAGCCATGCGTGCAAGCGCTCGACCTGAGCGGAGTCGAGCACGGCCTCGATCTCGGTCGTCGCGTTTCGCATGGCGTGGTCGAGGCTCGCGTGGACCTTCGCCCACGTCGTTTCGAGCTCACCGTGGTGTCCCGCGAAGATCTCTCCCACTTGCGCGGACTGCTCGGCCGACAGCCCCAGTTCGGCGACCAGCTCCGCCAGCACCGCGTCATGGTCGCGGGGGACCCGGCTGTGCTCGGTGGCGGTAGCCGCGTTGGGCGGGGCCAGGATCGTACGGTCCAGGGTACACCCCGCGACGATACCCATCACGAAGACTGAGAGGACGGCGAGTAGCGCGCGGGCATGATCGGTCAGGCGGATCATCGTGCACCTTCCTTGGTGGGAGTGGCCAACAGCGTGGCCATGGTCGGGGCTTCCGCGGACGTCACGAACAGAGCGGCCAGGGGATCGTTCGGCGCGAAGCCGTAGAGCGTCGCCGGCAAGGTGACGCCCGTTGGCTCATCCGCTACCTCCGGCAGCCAGAGCAGCGCCGCGACCACCGCAGCTGCCGCTCCGACGGTCAGCGGCGTGGAGAGGCGGGCGAGGCCGCGCCACCAACGAGTCCTGGCGCTCCGGTACGCGCTCAACTGGTCGGCCGCGTCTGTCACAAGACGACTCGTGAGCGCCTCCCAGTAGGTTTCGTCTTCAGGAAGGCGGGACATTGGTCCCCCGTGCGCTCGCTGCTTCCTCATTGTTCCTCCTCCACGAACGGCAGAACGGCCTTCCGCATCGCCTGGCGGGCCCGGTAGACGTGCGTCCGGACGGTGGCTTCGCTCACGCCCAGCGCCTCCGCGACCTCCCTGCCGGAGAGCCCCTCCAGCACGCAGAGCCGGAAGCACGCGCGCTGCATGTCCGGCAGCGATTCGACCTCCAGATCCACCCGTGCCTGGAGCTCCAGGAACTCGGCCAGCTCCGCGGGCGTCGGCGCTTCGTCGTGTAGGCTCTCGTTGAGCGCCGCGTGGAGCCGGAGCGCGCGCTTGCCGGCGGCATTTCGGGCGACGTTGCGCAGGATCGTGAAGAACCAGGGCGCGAAGGGACGGTCCGCGTCGAACCGGTGGAGCGCGCTCGCGACCCGACGGAACGCTTCCTGGACGAGGTCCTCGGCGTCGTCGAGCGCGTCGGTGAACTCCCAGGCGACCGCCAGCGCCGGCCTGACGTACCGTGTGACCAACTCCCGGTACATGCGCTCGTCTCCGGCCTGCGCGCCTCGGATCAGGTCCCGCTCCGAAAAGCCTATCGGGTCCTCTGTGGCCGCGTTCCTCACACCGTACCGGCGGCCGGGCGAAACCGTTTACATGCCCACTATGAAGCGGCTGCTCCTATTGCCTGGCGGAGGACCAGTGGACATGCACGATCCACCAGCCGTCGGGCGTGCGGCGGAGCACCATGCTCTCCGTACTGCGGCTCTCAATCTCGCGGCCGCGGAAGCTGCCTCGCTTGCGGCTTTGGGTGAGCACCCAGGCGATGTCCCCCGCGGTACCCGACCGCCGGTCCACGATCTCTTCTCGCACCGCAGCGGCGAATGCCATGTCAGCCGCCAGATGGTGTCGCCGGTACTCGTCGCGTGAGGCCTCGACTCCCCCGTTCTCGTAAATCACGACGTCCGGTGCCATTAGGGCCAAGACCGCCGCGGTGTCGCCGGCGGCCTGCGCGGCGCCGAAGGCAACCACGATCTCCAGCGGCGACTGCGCGGTTTGGGCGCCGGCCTGGCTCGCGCCCAGAAGAAGTGTCAGGACGGCACATGACGTGGGTCGCATTTGGATCACTCCGGAGAGGGACGGTAGAGGGCGTTTGGCGTCATCGAGCCGTCGGTCATGCCGCCGCCCACCGCAACCGCAGCGCGTTGGCCACCACCGACACCGAGCTGAAGCTCATGGCCGCCGCTGCGATGATCGGGCTCAGCAACAGGCCGAAGAAGGGATAGAGCACGCCC
>JACQHC010000063.1 GCA_016199245.1 Gemmatimonadota bacterium
CAAACCCTGCTCGCGGATTCGGCCATTTGCCGGACCTGTCGGTCGCTTTCCTCGAGCGCGCGCTGGAGCTGGCCGCGCCCGGCGGGGCCGTGGGACTGCTGTTGCCGAGTAAAGTCGTGACCGCGGCGTACGGCCAGGCGGTGCGGAGCCACTTGGTCCGCGAAACCACGATCGCGTACCTGCACCGCGTGTCGGATCAAGACGCTCGAGGCTTCGGCGCCACCACCTACCCGCTGGCCGCGGTGCTCAAGAAATGCGCTCCGCAACCGGATCACTCGGTGCGACTCGACTTCCATGATCCTGACGGCGTGCGACAGCGATGGCTCGGTGACACCTGGGTACTGGTGCCGGAGCGCGAACGGGACGCGCTGGTCGAGTTCCACGCGGCCGGCACGCCGCTCGCCCGGCTGGCCCCGCCAGCGCTCGGCGCCAAGACGGGCGCCGACCGGCTGTTTGTGGGCGAGCTCAAGCGACTCGACGGCGACTGGGCCACGGTCGTGCTCGATGGAACGGAACTATCGATCGAGACGACGGTGCTGCGCCCCGCGTTGCGGGGCCGCGACGTGCGGCCGTTCGAGGCGGCGCCGACGCAGGTGCTGCTCTGCGCTCACCGGCCCGCCGGCGACTGCCCCACCAGACTGCCGCCGCGCGCGGCCGGTTACATCGCCGCCCGGGAGCGGCGCCTCCGCGCACGAGTGGACTACCAGACCGGTCCGCCCTGGACCCTGTTTCGACTGCGCGCGGCCCTTGCCGCGAACCGCGTCGTGTGGCCGGACATCGCACGCCAGCCCATCGCGGTGGCGCTGGACGAAACGCCCTTCGCCCACGCCGTCCCGCTCAACACGTGTTACGTGGCTCCCGCGCCGGACCGAAACACGGCGCTCGTGATCGCCGCCGTACTCAACTCGACGTGGGCCATGGCGTCGGCGACCAGCGTTGCCGATGAGGCCCGCGGTGGCTACCGGCGGATCAACGCGCGCGTGGCAGGGGCGATTCCCGTCCCACCCCCCGGGCCGGCCACGACCGCCCTGTGCGCACTCAGCGCTGCTGCCCACGATGGAAACCGCCCCCCTCAGGACGATCTCGACGACGCCGTGGCGGAGGCCCTCGGGCTCTCCGCCTCCGCGCGCGACGCCCTCCGCCGCCTGGCCGCGCATCGGCGCTGAGGCGCTGCGGCAAGTGCGCGAGCCCCTGACCTGGTCGCTCGCGCTGGGACCTCGGGCGGACCCGTCGCTCGTGGCGACGGTGATCCGCGGCGCGCTTTCTGGACCAACGGACCAGACGTGGAGCCCCCCGGCGTGGCTGCTGCCGCATCAGCGCGCCGCTGCGCAACGCGTCGCCGGAAGACTCACCGTGTTCCGTGGAGCCCTGCTCGCCGACGCCATGGGGCTCGGCAAAACCTACGTCGCCCTGGCGCTGGCCACGCGTGGCGAACGGGCGGTGGCGGTGGTCCCGGCCGCGTTGCTCCCGCAGTGGGGACGCGCAGCCCGCGGCGTGGGCGTTCGCCTCACGCTGATATCCCACGAGGCCTTGAGCCGCGGGGCCGCCGTCCCGGGGGCGGACCTGCTGATCGTGGATGAAGCCCACCGCTTCCGCAACCCGGACACGCTGCGCTACGACGCGCTCGCGCGTGCCGCGCACGACCTGCCTGTCTTGCTACTCACGGCCACGCCGCTGGTGAATCGGGCCGCCGACGTCGCACATCTGCTCCGCCTCTTTCTCGCGGATAACGCCCTTGCCCTGTTTGGTGTGCGTTCCCTCGAGGCGGCTGCCGGCGCACGTACGTTGGACGAACTCGCCCACGCCCTGAGCGCCCTGGCGGTGGCCCGGACGCCCGGCGCGGTGCGGCTCGATCACCGGCTGCCGGGCATCAGAGACGCGGGCCTGCACGCCGACCCGACTGTTCCTCCGCCTCTGCTGGACGAGCTGCTGCGGCGGATCGAAGGGTTGGCTTTTCCCACGCTCGGCGAGCCGGCGGCGGCGGAGCTCCTCAGGCTGCACCTCTTCGGGCGGCTCGCGTCGTCGGCGCCCGCCCTCGAGACAACGTTGCTTCGCCATCGCCGGTATCTCGACCACGCGATCGTCGCTGCCCGGCGCGGCGAGCGAATCCGGCGACGCGCCCTGCTGGCCCTCTTCGGACCGGAGGATGACGCACAGCTCGCGCTCGCGTTTCCACTGGAGGGGAAGGAGGCGGCCGAAGCGGCGATCCTCGACCCATCCTGCCTCCTATCAGAACGCGGCCGGGTGGTCGCGTTGTTGGATGCCCTACGGGCGGCCGTCGCCACGCCCGGGACGCAAGATCCGAAGGCCGCCCGGCTCCGGGAGGTGCTGGCGGCCAGGAACGGCGGCAAGACCGTCGTCTTCACGGCCGCGATTCCCACGGCCCTTCACCTGGCGCGATGGCTGAGGTGGCAGCGCGTGGCGGTGGCGACGGGTCGTGGCGCGCGGATCGCGTCCGGCCCGCTTCCGCTGGCGGAGGCCCTGGCGCTCTTCGCACCCCGAGCCCAGGATGTGGCGGCTCCGCCCCGCGCCGCTCGGGCGGACGTGCTGATTGCCACGGACCTCGTAAGCGAAGGCCTGAATCTTCAGGATGCCGCGTCGGTGGTGCACTACGACCTGCCGTGGTCGCCGCTCCGACTTGCGCAGCGCCTGGGCCGCATTGCCCGGCTCGGCTCCTCTCACGAGACGGTGGACACCTGGTGGTTCGCGCCGCCTGCGCCGCTGGCGGAACGGCTGGCCATCGCACGGCGGATCGCGGAGAAGGCGCGGGCCCAGCTCCATGTCGGCGCCGCGGCCACCAGCGACGTGGGTCGGGCGCATCTTGAAGGCGGGCTGTTCGATTGGCGCGAGGCGGACGCTCCGGCTCCTGAGGGTGGAAGCGCCGGCTACGCCGTGGTGCGCGGGCCGCTCGCCGCCGTGTTCGTGCTGGTGTGGCGGCGGGGGACACACGCCATACCGGAGCTGCTCGTCATGGAGGGCCGTCCGCCCGGGGTCGTGCTCGACGAGCGGCGAATACGCCTCATCGTGCGCGCCCTCACGTCAGCGCCTGCAGGGGGCACGGACCCGCCCGCGACGTTCCTGCCCGCGCTGAGGCGTGTGGTGCGTGCCCGTCTGGCTGCCGTGCAGCGCGGGCCTCGGGATGCCGACACGCTGCGGCTGATGCGTCGCGTGGTCCGCCGCGCCCGGCCCGCCGCCCGCGCCCG
This sequence comes from Gemmatimonadota bacterium, assembly GCA_016199245.1. Classification (GTDB taxonomy): domain Bacteria; phylum Gemmatimonadota; class Gemmatimonadetes; order Gemmatimonadales; family GWC2-71-9; genus JACQHC01. The sequence goes on from JACQHC010000063.1 coordinate 3,204, forward strand.
CGCCGCCTCCACAATCGCCGTGCTGGACCAGTGGTTGGACCGGCTCGTGAGCGGGCTTCCCGTCGGCGCATTGCGGGAGTTGTCGGCGGCGTTGGGCCGCCCCGGTACTCCCGCTGCCCCGCGGCGGCCGGCCGGCGAGCCTGGCACCGCGCCAACGATCCACCTCGCGGGCGCCCTGTTCGGCGACGGGGCAGTCGCGGGATCACTGACCGAACATATATTCGTGCGTGCCGGTCGCGCCCGGCGGGCACCTCCGGCCGGGCGATTATCATGCCGAGCGTGAGGGCCCCATGAGCCTGAGCGATCGCTTCCTCAACTTCGTCGGATTCCCTCCCATGTCACACCGACCGAAACTCGAGCCGCGCTTCTGGGTCTACTGCACGGCGGCCTACCTCATCCCGGTGGTGTCCCAAATCGTGTTCCCGAGCCGGGAAGGGGGGCTATACGACGAGCTGGTTTGGCTGATCACCCTGGCCCCGGCGTTCCTGCTCTCGCTCTACTTCGGTCTGCGCGGGGCGATGGCCGGGCTGCTGATGGGAACGGCGCTGTTCATCGCGGTGCAGCTTTCGGTCTCGCTCAACTACACGCCCAACGACTGGCGGATCACCATGCCGATCTACGTGGCCTACGGCACGTTGGCCATCAGCGTTGGGTGGCTGTCGGAGCAACTGCACGAGCACTATACCCGGGCCCTGGAGAATGAGCGGCTCGCGGGCGTGGGCCAGCTGGCCGTGACCGTGCGGCACGAGGTGAACAACGCCCTCACGGCGATTGTGGCCGAGAGCCATCTGCTGGCGTCGGCGCCCGACCTGTCCGACACCCAGCGCCGGTCGGCGACGGCGATCAAGGACTCGGCGATGCGCATCGCGACCGATCTGGCGAAGATGACGAATCTCGCGGACGCGCCGGTGAAGGACTACGTGCCCGGCGGCGCGAAGATGCTGGACCTCCAGTCCGCGCGGCCGCGCGGGTAGTCTGTCGCAGCGGCGCCAGCTCAGCCCAACAGGCTGTGTAGAACCAGGTAGCTGATTCCCGCGACGCCGGCGGAGGCCGGGATCGTGAGCAGCCAGGCCCACACGATCCGCCCCGCGAGCCCCCACCGCACGGCGGAGAATCGCCATGCGGACCCCACGCCGACAATCGAGCCCGTGATGGTGTGCGTCGTGCTCACGGGAATCCCGAGCGCCGTGGCCGCGAAGATCGCCGCCGCGCCGCCGGTCTCCGCGCAGAAGCCGTGTACCGGCTTGAGCTTGGTCAGGCGCGAGCCCATGGTCTTCACGATGCGCCAGCCTCCCGCGAACGTGCCGGCCGCAATGGCCGCGTGCGCCGAGAGGATCACCCAGCGCGGAATCTCCTTCAGGTCGGTCAGGTGAAACGCAGCGATGGGGAAATCCTGGAACAGGCTCTGGGATGCCACCAGCAATCCGACCACGATCCCCATCGTCTTTTGGGCGTCGTTGGTGCCGTGACTCAGGCTGAACGCCGCGGAGGAGAGGAGCTGGAGCGCGCGGAAATACCGGTCTACGATCCGTGGTCGCGCGCGCCGCAGCGTCCACGCTGTGGCCACCATCAGCGCCATGCCGGCCGCCATGCCGATCAGCGGTGAAAGGAAGATGAACAGGATCGGCTTCACCCACCCGCCGAGAATGAGGGCGTGGACGCCAGCCTTGGCCAGCGCGGCCCCACCGTAGCCCCCGATCAGCGCATGCGATGAACTCGACGGGATCCCGAAATACCACGTGACCAGATCCCACACGATCGCGCCGATCAAACCGCCGAGAATGACCAGCGGATCCACGATCGAGATATCAATCAGGCCGCTACCGATGGTCTTGGCGACCGCCGTCCCGAATCCGAACGCGGCCACGAAGTTGAAGAACGCGGCCCATACCACCGCGAACATGGGCGACAGCACGCGGGTCGAGACCACCGTCGCGATGCTGTTCGCGCTGTCGTGGAACCCGTTAATGAAATCGAAAATCAACGCGATCAGGATGATCGCGAGGACGAACCAGACTGTATCGACCATCAGGCGTGCTTGAGCACGATGGACTCGATGTCGTTCGCGACATCCTCGCCCTCGTCGATCGTCGTCTCGAGGATGTCGTAGATCTCCTTCCACTTGATGATCTGGATCGCGTCCTTCTCCGTATCGAACAGCTTGCCGAGCATCTGGTGGTACAGGGCGTCGCCCTCCTCCTCCAATCGTTTTGCCTCGACGCAGTGTCGCATCACGTCGTCCTTGCCGCGCAACTTCCGCACTGCCTGAGCGATCTCGGCGGTCATGCTGCGGATGATGGTACACAGCTCGGCGATCCCGGGTGGTGCGGCGCCGAGGCGGAAGATCTGGGCGCGCCGTGCCGTGCCGTCGATCCGGTCAATCACGTCGTCCAGGTCCGAGGCGAGCAGGTGGATGTCTTCGCGATCGATCGGCGTGATGAACGTGCGGTCCAGACGGTTCACCACTTCGTGCGTGATGCCGTCGGCCTCGTTTTCCAGCTTCTTGATGGCCTCGGCGCAGTAGGCCGCCCGGTCGTGCGAGGTGAACATCTGTTGCAGCAGCTCCGCCGCCTTCTCGGCGCGCGTGGCCACTTCAATGAACAGGTTGAAGAACTCTTCTTCCTTGGGGAGGAGCCGCACGGGTTCCCTCCGGGCAAGCAGTGAGAATTGGGATCGCGGGCGCCGGAAAGCTGATGGGAGGTACCGGTTGTAACAAGCGGCTTGGAGTGGTATTGCCGTACCGCTATTTCGGCGTATATTCGGGCCTTATGAAACCCGAACAAACACCGAATCAAGTGCGGGCTGAGACTGCGGACAAGTCGGCGACTCGTATCATGGTTAGTCAGCTAAAGTATTGCCCTGAATGCCGTTGCCAGGTGCTCCATGAATCTGGATGTCGCTTCTGCCCCTCGTGCGGTTGGTCAGCCTGTTCCTGATCCGCTAAGGGAGCTGGTGCCCGGCGCCTCAGGACCGGTGAAGTCGCGGCGGGAGCCGTCGGGACGCGGGCTGCCCGTACTGGATGAGCGAGCCCGCGGGACCCGGTTTCTGGCGCAGCGAGTGCATGCGGTGCTCAACGCGCCTGAGTCCACGGGCATCGGTTGCTGGACGCTCAACCCGTATGTGGGCTGCGAGTTCGGCTGTACGTACTGTTACGCGCGATTCGCCCACCGGTACGTGCTGGAGCGTGCTCGAGACGACGGGCGCCTGAGCAAGGAGGAATTCTCCCGCCTGCGCGGCCCGCGTGGCTGGGAAGGCTTCGAACGCCACATCCTCGTCAAGCCTCGGGAGACCGTGATTCAGGCATTGGACCGGGACCTCCCCCGCGTCCTCCATCGCGCCCGTTCTGGCGACGGGGAGACGTTGCTGATCGGGTCGGCCACGGATCCCTATCAACCCGCCGAGCGTCGTTTCGAGGTCACGCGGGCCATTCTCGAACGCCTGCTGCGCGAGCGGGGCCTCACCATCAGCCTCATCACCAAGAGCTCGCTCGTGTGCCGCGATGCCGAGCTGCTCGCTGCGCTGGGCGAGCGTCATCTGGTGCTGGTTAATATCTCGCTCATTTCCACCGACGGAAAGCTGATCAAGCTGCTCAAGGCGCGCTCACCCGCGCCGCACGTCCGGCTGCGCACGCTGCGGCGTCTTTCCGAGCGCGGGGTCCACGCCGGCCTGCTGGTGGCGCCGATTCTGCCGGGCCTCACGGATTCGGTCGAGAATTTGCGACTGGTTCTCGAGGCGGCGAAGGCCCACGGAGCGCGGTTCGCGCACCCCAGCCCGCTCAGGCTCTACCCCGCGGTGCGGCCGCTGTTGCTGCCGCTGATCGAGAAACGCTTCCCTTCCCTGGCCGCGCGATACCGCGACGCGTACACTGGGATGGGGCGCGCGCCCAAGGAGTACCACCTCGCCCTCACGCGCCGGTTCGAGCGCGTGGCGCGCGTCGTGGGGATTCCCGTGGAAAGCGAGCGCCGCGCGGCCGCCGGCGTGGAGCGACAACTCAACCTCTGGCCGGAGCAACGCCCGTGAAGAAAATGACGCCCGTCCTGTACGTGGACGCGATCGAGCCGTGTTTGGAATTCTGGACCAGCCGGCTTGGTTTCATCAAGACGGTCGAGGTGCCGCATGGTAACGGGTTGGGGTTCGTGATCCTCGCGAAGGACACCTTCGAGCTGATGTACCAGACGTGGAGTAGCGCGGAGGCCGACGTGAAAGGGGCAACCAACCGGACCGAGGGACGCTCTGCGGCGTTGTATATCGAAGTGGAGAACATTGACGAGGTCGAGCGGGCCATGAAAGGCGCAGACCTCGTTCATCCGCGGCGCAAGGCGTTCTACGGGGCCACGGAGATCTTCGTGCGCGAGCCGGGCGGGCATGTCGTGGGGTTCGGGCAGATGGACGCTGCGTAGCGAACGTCGGTTCTTGGATTATTTGACTGCCGATTACTGGAACCGAAGCATCCCTTCGGGCGCTGCAGTGCTCGGCGGACTCGACGCCCCTATGATCGAGATCTGTGCAAGTGAAAGTGGGGCGCCGTGACCGCCGGTACTGACCCGCCCTGCGGGACACTCCGGTTCCAGTAATCCGCAATTCGAAATCCGTCACAGCGGCAACCGCGGCGCCTCCGGTGCCGCGGCCCGTATCCCGAGCGGCGCCAGCACCGACCGATACGACTCCTCCAGCTCCGGTGGCACCTCGACGTCTCCGCCAACGTACAGCTTCCGCAGCATGGCCGCGTTCACCGCGCCCTGGCCGCGGAAGTGATTGTTCGTGATCACGTACGCTTCCCGCGCTCGCTCGGCCACTTCGTGGATGCGATCGAGCCAGGGCTTGAGCTCGTCGGCCGTGTACAGGTAGTCGTACCGCTCGTGGGTAGCGGCATCCTCGGCGAACCAATGCTCGTAGTTCCGGCCGTGCAGCCGCACGTAGCCCACATCGGCCGTCACCTGTGATCCGGGTTTGATGGAGTTCCGGAACACCGGCTGGTCGATGTTCACGATGCCCACCTGCCGCTCGGCGAGCGCCGCGTAGAACTCGGGCACGTTCCACGACCCGTGCCGCACCTCCACCACCAGCGGATACGCCGTGAATGCGCCGATCACGTCGTCCAGCCACTCGCGTGACTCAGGCGTGCGCTTGAACGACCACGGGAACTGCACCAGCACGCAGCCTAGCTTCCCTGACTCAGCGAGCGGATCGAGCCCCTCGCGCACGGAGGCAACCTCGTCGGGGGTCCAGGCGGTGTCGCGCTCGTGTGTGAAGCGTTGCCACAGCTTGGCGGTGAATCGGAAGCTCGGATTGTGCGCCACGCGCCGCGCCCAACCTCGGGCAGCGCCGGCGATGGCCGGCCGGTAGAACGTCGAGTTGATCTCGATAGTGTCGTAGTAGCGCGCGAGGTAACCGAGCGGGTCGAAGCCGCGGGGTCGGGAGACCGGATACACTGGCCCCCACCAGTCCTTATAGTCCCAGCCAGCCACGCCGAACCTGATCATCGAGGTGAAAGATGACGCAACGTGCGCACTCGCGCCCGTTGGCGAGCCGGCGAGCAGGTGGGACGGTTCTAGTAGGATGTGTTGGGCTGGGACAGCGGTCCGGTCATGCTACGTAAACGATGTAATGGCAACACATTATGCTGATTACTGTGGCGCCTTGCACGCGGCCTATCTTCGGGATATATTCGGGGTCCATTTTTGGACCTCGCTTTCATGATCAGGGTCCTTCAAAGCGATTTTGCCTGTTGCGTGTGGGTGTCCTTCTTCCCCCTGCGCTGCGAAACAGTGCGGCGGCCCGAGTTTGCTTCCCGGCCCGTCGCGCTGCTGTCGCCTGAAGATACCAAACGCGTCTGGCAGGTCTCGCCCATCGTCCGGCGTCATGGTGTGAAGCCCGGCATGACCGTGAGCCAGGCGATCGGCCTCTGTCCAACGCTCACGCTGTGCGAGCCGGACCCGGTTCACTACGACGAGCAGTTCGCGCGTTTGCTGCTCGCGCTGTCCCGCGTGAGTCCGGTCATTGAGCCCGCGGAGGTGGGGCGGGTGTTTGTGGGGGTGGATGGATTGGAAGGCTTATATGGCCCGCCGGAGCGGGTGACTGCTGCGATCGCGGCAGCAGCGGCAGGGGATCTCGTGCCGGTCTCTACTGCCGCTCCCGCCGCTGGTGGTGGTTGGGAGAGGGGCGGCTGCCGCCCGGAGGAAGTGTGGAGTGGAGTGGCTGCCGCCATGCGGTTGGGTTGGGGAAGGGGGAAGTTCGTCTCCTGGGTCGCCGCCACTCGTGCCCAGCCTGGTGGGGTCGTCATCGTCACCGATGCCGAACGTGTGGTGTTCCTTGCCGGCCAACCCATCGCCGTGTTGCCGCTGGATCCGGACACACACCGGAGGCTCTGGCAACTCGGCTTGAAGACGCTGGGAGATCTGGTGGCGCTGCCCGAGTCGGCCGTGGTGTCCCAGTTCGGCAGCCCGGGTCGCACGCTGTGGCGACTCGCCGCTGGCGTGTTGAACGAGCCGGTGATCGGTCGCGAGAAGCCGGAACCCATCGTGGCGGCGGTGGACTTCCCTGCCCCGGTAGCGGATCGCGCCATGCTGGTCCACGCGCTGGAGAAGCTGATCGAGCGTGCGCTCAAGCACCCGCGTCGCTCAGGGTTCCGCGTGCACGTGGCGCGGGCGCGCGCCGCGCTCGAACAGGGCGCCTCGTGGATGACCGAGGTGACGCTCAAGGATCCCTCGGCTGACCGCGATCGCATCGCCGCGCCGCTCAAAGTCCGGCTCGAACAGGCACCGCCCACCGGCGCCGCCGAACAGCTTGCCGTCGAGTTCACCGCCTTCGCGCCGGGCACCACTGAGCTCCAGCTGTTCGCCCAGGACGCCCAGGCCGCTGCCCGCGCTGGCCGCCGTCGCGCTCTCCGCGCCGCCGTGGAAGAGATCAAGACACGGCTCAAGCGCCCCCTGCTCCATCACGTCATCGAGGTCCAGCCATGGTCGCGCATTCCCGAGCGCCGGTACGCGTTGATCGACTTCGAAGCCTGAATCGTCCCCGACCGGTGGCGGTGGAGTTGAACGGGCACGGTCTCCCGAGCGTGGTGACGATCGAGGGCGATCAGGGGCGATCAGAGACGACCAGGGGCGATCAGGGACGATCGGAGACGATCGGGGACGATCAAAGGGGATACCACGTTGAGTCCATCGGTGAAGTCTGGCGAGTGGATGATGAGTGGTGGAGACGTTCAATCACTCGGCGCTGCGTCGAGGTAATTCTCGAAGGAGGAAAACACGTGTTGCTATTCGAAGATCTGGCAAGCGGTGAGTGGTTCGTGCAGAACTTCTAAGATCGCCTCCGATCGTCCATGATCGCCCTCATGTTCGTCGAGCTCCACTGTCACTCCGCCTTCTCGTTCTTGGACGGTGCCACGCTTCCCGAGCACCTCGTGCTCGAAGCGCAATCGCTGGGCTATCCCGCCCTCGCACTCACCGACCACAACGGCCTGTACGGCTCCATGGCTTTCGCGCAATCCGCCACACAGATGGGTCTCCAGGCCATCACGGGCGCAGAGGTGACGCTGCTCGACGGCTCGCACGTGACCCTGCTCGCCGAGACGCCGCGAGGGTACGCAAACCTGTGTCGGCTCATTACCGAGACGCACCTGGGCCGGGAGGATCGGCGCGACCCGCGGCTCGACTTCTCCTCGCTCGAGCGCCGGCACGAAGGACTGATCGTGCTCTCCGGCTGTCGCGGCGGGCTCCTAGCCCGAATCCTCGCCGCTGAAGGGCTCACCGCTGCCCAACGCTTCGCCGAGCGGTGTCGCGCCGTGTTCGGCCGTGAGAACTTTTTCGTGGAGATCCAGCGCAATGCCGTGCGCGGCGACCGTGATCTCACCCGCGCGCTGTGTGACATCGCGGACGCGGTGGGGCTGTCGGTCGTCGCCACGGGCGACGTGCACTACCACCGTCGCGAGCGGCACCGGCTGCACGACGTGCTGGTTGCCATCCGGAACCGATCCACGCTCGATGCTTCGCACGCGGTGCGCCGGGCCAATAGCGAGTTCTTCCTCCGGCCGCCTGAGGAAGTGGCCATGGTCTTCCGCGACCGGCCGGATGCGGTGGCCAACTCCGCGCTGATCGCCGAGCGCTGCAAGGTGTTCGATCTCACAAAGGACCTGGGCTATACCTTCCCAGATTTCCGCGGTGCTGGACGACTTACCGCCCCGCAGGCGCTGCACGAGTTCTGCCGCACCAGGCTCGACGAGCTGTACCCGCTGGGGTCCAAGCACCGGCAGGATGCCGAGTCGCGGCTCGCCGAAGAGCTGCGGCTCATCGAGCATCACAAGCTGTGCGGCTTTTTCCTCGTCTATCACGACCTGTTCGAGCTGGCGCGTGAGGTGGGCAGGGATGTGCGGCATGGGAGCCGGCGCGCGCACGCCAACCTGCTGCCGGGCCGCGGGCGCGGCTCGTCCGTCTCGTCCATCGTGTGCTATTTCCTGGGTCTGTCGCACATCGATCCGGTGGCGAACCGGCTGTTCCTGGGCCGGTTCCTGAACGAGACGCTCGCGTCGGTGCCGGACATCGATCTCGACTTTCCCCGCGAGATCCGCGAGGAGCTGATCCGCCGCGTCTACCAGCGTTACGGCGCCGAGCACGTGGGGCTGGTCTGCTCGTTTCCCACGTATCGTATGCGCTCGGCCGTGCGCGAGATCGGCAAGGCGCTCGACCTGCCGCCCGGCGAGATCGAGCAGGTAGCGCGTCTTGCTGACCACTACTCGTCGCCCGCCGCCTTGCGGGAAGAATTGCGCTTGCTCCCGGGATTCGCCGAGCGAGTGGACGGCCCGCTGTGGCGGGACCTGTGCGATCTCGCCGTGGAGATCGCGGGGCTTCCGCGTCACATCTCGCAGCACGTGGGCGGGATGATCATCTCGAGCCGGCCGCTGGCGGAGCTGGTGCCGCTCGAGCTGTCGGCCATGCCGGATCGGGTGATCTGCCAGTGGGACAAGGACTCGTGCGACGACGCGCGGTTCATCAAGATCGACTTTCTCGCGCTCGGCATGCTGTCGCTGGTGGAGGAATGCGTCGAGCTGATTGCCGTGCGGGAGGGAGCGCCGCCGGATCTGTCTCGCATTGATTTCAACGACCAGGCGGTGTACGACCGCATCTGCGCGGGTGACACGGTGGGATTGTTCCAGATCGAGAGCCGCGCGCAGATCCAGATGATCCGCCGCACGCGGCCGCGGAACCTGGAGGATCTCGCGGTCGAGGTCGCCATCGTGCGGCCCGGACCGATCGTGGGCGGGGCGGTGAACCCGTACGTGCGCCGGCGCGAAGCCAAGCGTGTGGCCGAGCAGCGGGGGCATCCCTATGACCCGCCGGTGGACCATCCGTTGCTCAAGGAGTGCCTCGGCGAAACGCTGGGGGTCATGCTCTATCAGGACCAGGTGCTCCAGGTGTGCCAGGCGCTCGCTGGATTCACGGCCGGCCAGGCCGAAGCGCTGCGCCGCGCCATGAGCCGGCGGCGGAGCCGCGAGTTGATGGAGGGCTTCTGGGAGGAGTTTCGGCGCGGCGCGCTCGCGCGCGGCGTGTCCGAGGCCACCGCGCAACGGGTGTTCGAGCAGGTGACGGCGTTTTCCGAGTTCGGGTTTCCCAAATCGCACGCCGCGGCGTTCGGATTGCTCGCTTATCAGTCCGCGTGGCTCCGGCACTATCACCCAGTCGAGTACTACACGGGGTTGTTCAACAACCAGCCGATGGGCTTCTACTCGCTCGACGCGCTGGGCCGGGATGCGGCGCGGCATGGGATCGAGATTCGGTTGCCGGATGTGAACCTGAGCGAGGTGTGGTGCACGGTGGAGAAGGAGGGCGGGTGGGCGGATGGGCGGGTGGGCGGATGGCAAGAGACGATGATGGATCGGCGGATCGACGGAGCGTCGGTTCTAGGAACAGCCAACCGACCAACCGCCCCCCCGCCGAACCGCCCCCCCGCCGTCCGCGTCGGCCTGGGCTTCCTGCGTGAATGGGGCGAGGAAGTGGCCGAGCAAGCGGTCGCCGAGCGCGAGCGGAACGGGCCGTTCCGGAGCCTGGGCGATCTGGTGCGCCGCGCGCCGGTCAAGCTGTCGCGCAACGCCATCGAGCATTTGGTGTGGGTGGGCGGCTGCGACGGGTTCGGGCTCACGCGGCGGGAGCTGCTGTGGCAGGTGGGCTTGTGGCTCCCGCCCAAGCACGACGAACGCGATCCCGCGCGCGTGCGGGCGCAGCTCGAGCTACCGCTCAGTCATCCGTACGAGAGTCTGCGGTTCGCCGGGCTGGAAGTGGACGAACGGTTGCTCGCCGAGTATGAGGTCCTGGGGTTTGCAGCAAGCGGCCACCCATTGATGCTGCTCAAAGGGGCGTTGTCGCCGGGGATCGTGCAGAGCGACCGGCTGCCCGCGTTGGAGGACGGGATCACGGTGGAGGTGGCGGGGCTGGTCGTCGCGCGCCAGCGGCCGCACACGGCCAAGGGATTCGTGTTTGTCTTGATGGAAGACGTGGCCGGCATGATCAACGTCATCGTGCGGCCGGATATCTACGACCGGGATCGCGCGGCAATCCGCGCTGAGCCCTTCCTCTGGGTGACCGGAAAGCTAGCGAAGGACGATGGGTCGTTGAACATCATTGCGGAGGAGGTGAGAGCGCTGGCGGCAGGGCGGACAGGTGGATGGGCGGATGGCGGAACCGGGCGGGCAGCGGACCGACGGGCAGACGGACAACGCCAACCGCCCAACCGTCAATCCGCCCATCCGCCTGCCCGCTCGCCCTACGCATTTCTAAAGAGCATCCGCCGCGTGGCGCCGGATGCGAAGAGCTGGGGGTGAGCCGCGAGTGAACTCGCTGCGCTAGTCGTGGGTCTACGTCCGTCGCAGCGTGATATTGAATAGCCAGTACACCGCGACGCCAAAGACAAGCAGGAAGTCCAGGGTCCTGAGGGGAACAGCCTCCGCGCCTGACTTGCGAAAGTACAGTTCCAACCCTGCCAACCCGAGCATCGTGGCCACGAACGCGATTCGTGCCGCTTTGTCCCTGATGGCCCGCGTCCGTTCATCATCCGCCATGGCTGTCACGCCGAGCTCCGGCCGCACAGCGTACAGCCCGCTTCTGGGAGCCAGCACAAAAAGCGCGAACGCGGCTCCAGCTGCCAGCCCGGCGGCCAACCAAGACGAGCCCATCACTACCCAGAGGGCGCCGAACGCGAGCGCCACCAGGACGCGGCTGAGATAGTACCGAGTCATGACCTTCTTCCCTTCCCCTCTTCCAGACTGAATAGCTCACCGAACGCGACATTCAGCGCGCGCGCCAACTGGAGTGCGAGTCTAGTCGATGGGACAAACTTCTCTTTTTCGATCGCTATGATGGTCTGGCGCGTCACGCCTACCGCCCTGGCAAGCCCTTCTTGCGTGAGGCCACGGGCCACGCGGAAGTCTTTGAGGCGATTCCGAAGCTCAGCCATGAGCGCTCAGTATGTTAAGTGTACTTTACACCAAGTTTGTATGTATGTCAAGTATAGTTTACACCGCAAGGCGGATTCGACGCTCCATCGCGTCGTGCCGGGGTCCGAGCCACGCCGCCACGAGCGGCAATTATCAGAGAGTGGCAGGTCACGAGGAACGACGCTATTTACTGTGGCATCACCGGAGACCCTCATGACCATGATCCCCCTCCTGGCCCTCATCACCGCGACGCAAGCAAGCGCCCCGGCGCAGGACGCTGTTCCGCTTTACGAAAACCTCGGCACGCACCACGTGGCGATCACCACTCGGGTGCCACGCGCCCAACAGTACTTCGACCAGGGCCTGCGCCTCACCTACGGCTTCAACCACGCCGAGGCTATTGAAGCATTCAACGAAGCCGCCCGGCTCGATCCCGGTTGCGTCATGTGCTACTGGGGCAGGGCCTACGCTCTTGGCCCCAACATCAACGCACCTATGGACTCGAGCTCAGCCGTGGCGGCGGGCGCAGCGATAGACCAGGCGCTCGCGCGCTCGGCCAGCACAACGCCGCTCGAGCAGGCCCTGATCCGCGCCATGGCTGCGCGCTACGCGGCGACCCCGCCGGGCAATCGCGCCGCGCTCGATTCAGCCTACGCCAGCGAGATGGCCGACGTCGTACGACGCTTCCCGGAGAGCCTCGAAGCCGCCACGCTCCACGCCGACGCGATCATGAACCTGAGCCCGTGGAACTACTGGGAACGCGACGGCAAGCCGCGACCGGGCACCGACGTGCTGATGACTACACTGGAGCAGGTGCTCGCGACGAATCCGGATCATCCGGGGGCGTGCCACTTCTACATCCACGCGGTCGAGGCGGCCCATCCTGACCAGGGCATCGCCTGCGCCGAACGGCTCGCCCGCCTGATGCCGGGCGCCGGCCACATCGTGCACATGCCCGCGCACATCTACGTGCGCGTGGGGCGCTATGCCGACGCCGTCACCGCCAACGAGCACGCGATCCACACCGACGAGTCCTATATCGCCGACCGCCGGCCCCGCGGGCTCTACCCGCTCGCCTACTACCCGCACAACTACCACTTCCTCGCCTTCGCGGCGAACATGGCGGGCCGAAGCCGCGTGGCGATCGACGCGGCCCGGGCGCTCGTGCCCAAGATCCCGGTGGAGATCGCCAAGGACGTCTATTTCGCCGAAGGAATCCCGGCGTACCTGCACCTCACGCTCGTGATGTTCGGCCGATGGAGCGAAGCGCTCAACGCGCCCATGCCTCCAGCGGAGCTCACGGTCGCGACCGGGTTGGCGCACTACGCGCGGGGTGTCGCGTTTGCGGCGACCGGCAATGCCGCCGAGACGGGCGTCGCGCTGGAGCGAGTGAAACAAGCCGCCGCGAACGCGAAAGCCGCCCGGCCGCCCGACTGGCCCACCAACCGCGTGCTCGACATCGCCACCCACGCCCTGGCTGGCGAGATCGCGACGCGCGCCGGCCGTCTGGAAGAGGGAATCGTCGAGTTCGGGACCGCCGTGGAGATCGAGGATCAACTGCTGTACGACGAGCCGCCGCTGTGGTACTACCCCATGCGCCATTCGTTCGCCGCGGTTCTGTTACAGGCCGGCAAGGCGGTGGATGCCCAGCGGGTCTACGAAGAGGATCTGCGACGGTTTCCGGAGAATGGCTGGTCGCTGTTCGGCCTGGCGCTGGCGCTTCGGACTCAGGGCAAGGCGGTGGAGGCCGACGCCATCGAAGCGCGGTTCAGGCGCGCCTGGGCACAGGCGGACGTGCGGCTCGCGGCTTCCCGGTTCTAACTTCGGCGCCTTCGGCGCTCACCCGCCGCAGGCTGCCGAGGTTGTCACCGCGGTTCTCGTGCCGGTAGCCGTTGTCGATCCAAGCAGGGATTCGTCGGGCCATCAGGTAAAGCAACAATGCCAACTCCACAACCACCGTGGCCACCATCACGGGCGTGCCGCGCTGCGCGAACCAGACTGCAAAGGCCGGCCACACGAAGAATGCGGCTTCGAACACCCAGCCGAACACGTGCGCCAGAACGTACGCCATCAGGAAGAAAGTCAGGAAGAACCACTTGCGCACGAGCCGCTGCGCGGCCGCAACGCTGCGATGCCACGTCTTGAGCGAGCGTCCCCATGCCCCCAGCCGCCGGACAAAACGCAGCCTTGTTCCCTCGGGGCTTTCCACCTCCAGCTCGTTGATCCGCAGACGGTCCCAGGATCGCTTCCGCTCGGCGCAAAACTCGGCCACCTCGTCGCGCAGTCGGGTTTCCACGCCCCACTCCAGCATCTCGCCGACGCGAGCTGACGCACGATCGCCGTCGACGGACACCTCCGCCCGGTAGAGCGAGTTCACGTTGCGGCGGTTCGGCTCGATCGCATCCTTGAAGGCCAGCAGGAACTCGCCGTCCGAGCGGTACAGGCGCGCGTAGTGAAACGCATCCAGCTCACGCGGCCGCCCCACCCGTGCACCCCCCTCGATCCGGTAGAACAGGTAGTCCAGGACCAACAGCGTGTCGCGCAGCGGCTCCGGATAAACGCGGTCGGGCACGTCGTTGGGCGTGTGGATCTTGCCGCCGAACACGAGCGGCGACGCTTTGCCCGGGAGCATCGCGACCAGCGCCGAGGCGGGAATCCGGAACGACGGCGTGAACCGGGCGTGCCAGAGCGCCGCCGCCAGGCGCTGCACCAGCTCCCCGGCCCGGTGCCACAACCCGTTGTTCACCTCGAGGAACGAGACATGATCCGTCGTGCCGCCAGCCAGATAGTTGTTGTACTTGATGCCGTGGAGGTGGGCGCCTTCTTCGAGCAGGTCGGTCAATGAGTCGTAGTCGCCGAACGGAATCAGGATGCGAAGAAAGTCCGCCCCGAACGTACCGCGCGGGATGTACAACCGGCCCTCGCCCACCGAGTCGACTGACACAACGGCCCTGATCCTCTGGAGCTCCTCAGTCCGGAGCGTCTTCACGTATTCGCGCGATCCCGAGACGCCGAACCGGTAACTCGCGAGTGGTGCAGTCGCGAGGGCAATCAGCATGAGCGGCCAGTTCTGCTGGATCAGCGCAAGGTTCGCCGCCTGGAGTCCCATCGCCAGCAAGAGCTGGGACAAGAGCCCGATCAGCCCGCACTCTTCCGAGCCGGCAAGGAAATAGACGTGGGTCAGCGCGGGGCGACGCTCTGCTCGCAGATCGGCGAGCAGGTACTGCTTGACGATCTCTTCGCCCGTCGTGTTGTCGTCCGCTCCCGGCCCGCGCCAGGTGTCGTAGTGAGCTACCAGGACAGCGCACTCGGCGCTGTCACCGGGGACGGTGAAGATGTAGTTGTATCGCGTGGTGCGGAGCGCCCACGCGGAGAGCCGCTGGCGCTCCACGGAGACGACAGGGCCGTCATCGCCGCCCGCGAACGCTGCGCGCGGATCGCTCGTAGTCTTCCCGCGCACCACCTCCTGAAACCGCCCTTCGAAGTCGCGGCCCAGCGTTTCGATGAACGCTTCGACTAGCCGCTCGTTGGAACGGTTGTAGCCAGCCGGATCCAGTTGGTCGCAGGCACGCCGGATGTTGGCAAGCAGCTCGGCCACGCGCTCGTCAACGGGCCGGTACCGGGCGTGGACACGCTGGATTTCGTCTGCCGCTCGCATAGCGCGGGACGGGTGGGCTACAACAACCCGCTCAGCACCGTCGCGAGCCCCAGAAAGCTGAAAAACCCTCCGCAATCCGTCACGGTGGTCAGGACCACCGAGGAGGCCTGCGCCGGGTCCAGCCCCAGCGACGTGAGAATCATCGGAACCGACGCCCCGGAAATGCTCGCGATCACCATGGACCCGATCATCGCGCTGCCGATCACCACCGCCAGTCCCGTCGAGTCGCTCCAGACGTAGACGCCCAGCGCCGTCACGAGCGCCACGGCGACGCCGTTCATCGCGCCGGCGGCTAGCTCCTTCATCGCCACCCGCGGCCAGTGCCGCAGCCGGATCTCCCGCAACGCGAGGCCGCGCAGCGTCACGGCGAGCGCCTGCATTCCCGTGTTCCCTGACTGACCCGCCACCACGGGGAGCAGCACGGCCAGGGCCGTGGATTGCGCGATCGTTTCCTCGAACAGGCCGACGACCGCGGACGCGAGGAACGCGGTGGCGAGGTTGATCTGCAGCCACGGCAGCCGCCGCTTCACCGCGAACGGCGCGGGCGACAGCGCCCGCTCGTCCTTGCTGGCCCCGGTCATCGTCTGGATGTCCGCGGTCGCTTCCTGCTCGGTGGCGGCCACGAGCGCGTCGTTGCGGATCACGCCCACGGGATGCCCGGCGTGGTCCACCACGGGAATGGTCGTGCCGATCCCCCGCTCGAACACCTCGACCACCTGTTCGCGCGACGACGTGGCCTGGACGCTCATCGGGGTCCGCAGTCGCAGGCTGTCGATGCGCGCCCCCGAGTCGGCCACCGCGAGTTCTTGCAGCGGCAACGCGCCGATCAGCTGTCCCGCATCGTCCACCACGAATACGTCGGCAATCGGGCGGCCGCGCAACGCCCGTAGCTTGGCCAATGCCTCGCGCACCGGCGCCTCCGCGCGAAACGCCATGACGCGCGCGTCCATCACGGCGCCGGCCGTGTCGGGCGGGTATCGCATCAGCTCCACGATTTCCCTCGCCTCAGCCGGCTCCAGGAGCGCGAGCCGTGCGTCCCGGACCTCAGGCTCCAAGCGCGCCAGCAACGCCGCCGCCCGCACGGGCTCCAGCGTGCGCATCAAGCCGCGGAACCCGTCGTCGGACAGCTCGCGCAAGGCCTCGGCCGCAATGTCGGGCGTGAGCCGCTGCAAGACGCGGCCCGAGGCCGGCACGCTGTGCGACTCCAGCGCGTGAACCACGTCGCGAACCGGCGCTCGCTCGAGGAAACCGGCAGCTTCGTCCGGGAAGTCGGAGAAGTAGCGTTCCACCAGCGCGCGGATCGTGCGGTCAGTGGCGCGGGACATGAATCACTCCTCGGGGTTAGAGGGGCCACCCTGCTGGTTGCCGCTCATGCCGGAGAGAAGGGTCGCCAGGCCGCCCCAGTACAATTCGCCGAGACTCACCAGCGTGCTGATCATCGGCTTGGACGGAGCCTGGTCGGCGTCGATTCCGGCGATCTGGCGCAGCGTGCGATGCCGCACGATGCCGAAGAACACCCCGCCCGCGTCCACCACGGGCAACGCGTCGAGCTCGCGCCAGCCGGGATGGGCCAGGATCGCGGCAAGGTCCGATGATGCCGGCACGCGCACGGGGTCGCGATGCATCACGCTCTCCAGCGTGTTCCTGGCCTGGGCCAGCATCAGCTCGCGGATGTCCAGGGCCCCAACCAGCCGCTGGTCTCGATCCACGATATAGATGTAGTAATCCGCCCGCTCAGCCGAACGACGGAGTTGCTTCTGCGCGTGCGCGACGGTCAGGTCCCCAGGCAGGGCCAGCACCAGCGGGTCCGCCAACGCCCCGGCCGTGCCGGGTGGGTATCGCAACTTGCGCCGCAGCACGTCGCCGGTCTGGCTCGGCAGCGCCGCGAGCCACCGCTCGCGCGTGTGCTCAGTGGCGCGCCGAAGCAGGCGGGCGGCGACGTCGATCGGCAACTCCGCAAGGAGAGCGGCCGCGTGCTCCCCGTGCATCGCCTGCAGGCAGTCGACCGCCAATGAAGCGCTGAGGCGGGCCAGGGCGCTGGCGCCGAGTTTGGGATCGAGTTCCGACAGCAGGGCGGCGGCATCGGCAAAGGAAACCCGTTCCAGAACAGCCGCAGCCTCCTCGGGGTGGTCCTCGAGGAACCGTGCAGCCGCCGCGAAATCCACCTTCATGTCACGCGGACTCGGTCACCAGCACCGACGGTTGCTCGCTGAACAGCCGTGCCGGGACGTGCACCTGCCCCGCTTTCGTATCCAGGACCACGGCGGTCGAGGTCGTCCGAACGATGCGCCCTTCCACGTCGCCGACGCGCACGGTCTGGCCCACCCGGTAGGCCTGCGCGACATAGTAGGCGGCGACGATGTTGCTGACGGCCGTCCGCGCGCCGAGCCCGAACGCGAGGGCGGCGCTTCCGAGCACGGTCCCCAGAACCACTGCGAGCAGCACCACGACCAGCTCCCCGTGAATCCCGATCTGCTCGAGTCCGACGAGGAGCGCGAGGATGATGAGGGCGCTCTGCACCGCCCGCCCGACGGCGGCGGCGTATTGCACGCCCCCGGACGCCGCGGCCGCCGCTGCGACCCCACCCGCGAGGCTCGCCACCACGACTCCCACGAAGAGGATCGCGAGGGCGGTGACTGCGTGTGGGAGATAGGAGCCGAGCTGCTCGACAGCGGCGCTCACGATCGGGAGACCAAGCACTTCGATCGCGGCGGCGCCGAACACCAGGAAGATCAACCAGTACATGAACCGCCCGGCGAGCGCGGAGACTGATTGCGCCACCTGGGCCGCGCCCACCGCCGCCATCCCGGTGCCGCGTCGCGCGACCCGATCCAGCGTGGCCTGCGCCGCCCGACGCGTACCGGCTTGGAGGAACCGGCCGAGCACGGATCCCAGCAGCAACAGGATGGCGGCGCTGAGCAAGGCGATCAGGAACGGCGGGAGATTCTGCACGAACGCAGCTCCCCGGGAGAGCCAGTCCTGCCAACGCATGGTGCCCTCCGTATGCGGTGGGACTCAAGGTATGGGGTTGCTAACCGGAAATCGCCACTCCCCGCGTCGCCAGCACGCGCTCGATCGCTTCGCCGATCTTGTTGTTCGGTGTGGACGCCCCGGCGGTGATGCCGATTACGTGCACATCGGGGCCGAGCCATCCATCCTCGGCGATCTCTCCACTGGCGTCCGGCGGCTTGTGCCGGATGCGGCCCGCTTCCGGCTCGATGCAGCTCGCGTCGGCGACGTGGTACGTGCGGCGCCTGGCGGCGCAGATCTTCGCGAGATGGTTGGTGTTGCTGGAGTTGTACCCGCCGATCACGATCATCACGTCGAGCGGCTGCTGAATCAACTCCACGACGGCATCCTGCCGCTCTTGTGTGGCCGAACAGATCGTGTCGAACGAGCGGAAGTGCGCCTCGAGATTCTCCGCGCCATACCGCCGGCCGAGCGCCTCGCCGACGCGCCGGGCGATCGCGAGCGACTCGTTCGCCAGCATGGTCGTCTGGTTCGCGACGCCGATCCGTTCCAGGTCGCGCGCGAAGTCGAAACCAGGCGGCACTCTGCCGTCGAACGTCCGCGCCATGGCGTCGAGGTTGTCCGCGCGCTCGATGAAGCGACACAGCACGTCGGCTTCCGCCATGTCGCGAACCACGAGGTACGTGCCGCCCGCATAGCGGGTGACCTGGCTGACCGTGGCCTTGGTCTCCTCGTGATAGTGCTTGCCGTGCACTACCGCAGTGAAGCCGTCCTGGGCGTAGCGCTCGACCCGCTTCCAGACGTTCAGGACCGAGCCACAGGTCGTGTCCACGAGCACGCAGCCCGTCTCTCTCAGACGGGAGAAATCCCGCACGGTGACGCCGAAGGCCGGCAGGAGAACGACGTCCTCCGCTCGCACATCGGAGTAGTCGAACGCGCCGTCCGGGCCGGGGCGTAGGATCGCGATCCCGCGCCCTTCGAGCTCCGCGTTCACGTGTGGGTTGTGAATGATCTCACCCGCCAGCCAGACGCGGCGGTCGGGGAACTTGCGGCGCGTCTCGTACGCGTACTCGACCGCGCGGTCTACGCCGTAGCAGAACCCGAACTCCTTGGCCAGCAGGAAGGTCAGGTCGCCGGCCGCGAGCCGATGACCGTCGGCGCGGACCCGGTCGACGAGGCGGCTGTGATACGCCGCCAGGTCTCCCTCGATCTCCTGCCGGAGCCCGAATCCCTTGCGGAAGTAGGTCTGTTCCACGTCGACTAATCTATCTGACAACGTCTGCTGCGGCGGAATCTGGGGCGGCGACCATGACGCACAGGTCCGCCGGCCACGGCTCGACGCGTACGCCGCGGAACGATCCCGCGTATCGGACCTCTCGCTGCGTGATCGCCTCCAACAGGCGCACCGCGAAGGCGCCAGTGGCGCGCCTGTCGAGGCGCGACAGGTCGACCGTTCCCGCGACCGCACGAAACCCTAGGGCGAGATACTGAATACGCTGGATGCCGAACCGGGCGGTGCCCGGGGCCGGCGGCCCGCTATCGGGAGATTCGACCGGGTAGCGCGTTTCGCGGGAGCCGCTGTCCGGGTACGTGAGGACGATCAGCACGCCGACGCTGTCCCCTTCCGCGAGCAGTTGGAGGCTTGGAGGATCGGGACACTCACCGGCCCGCGCCAGCCATTCGCCGGTCAGGGGCGCGGGGTCGTCCGTGCGTCCGGCGAGGAATCCGGCTCTTGCGACCGGTGGCGCGGAGTCATTGGGCGACGTGGTCGCGGCCGGCGCGGAGTCGGAGGATTCGGATGCCGCCGGCGGATTCGGTGGTTCGGTACACGCTCCAAGAACCAGCGTGAGGAGGACGGCGCCCGGCGCAGCTCGCCTCACGGCTGTTTGACCTCGGAGCCTCCCAGGTATCTGCGCACCTCAGCCTCCGTGAACGCGAACCCGGTGAGCAAGCTCTTCAGGTCCGCGGGAAGTGGCCGCGGGCGCAAGGTCCCGCGGTTCACGCACACGAGCACCTCGTGCGCGGCTGCGGCGAGCTGCCGCGCCGCCGCATGCCACACGTCGAAGTTGATGCGGATCGAGCTGTTCCCGAACCTGGTGAAATAGGCCGCCACCCGCAGCCGGTCATCGAGTCGTGCCGGGTACGTGAAATCGCACGACAGGTGGGCTCGCGGCAGCCACATGTCGAATCGATCGAAGACTTCGCGGTAGGGAACGCCGGCCGCGCGGAACAGCTCCGTCTCCGCGATTTCGAAGAACCGCACGTACGAGCCATAGAAAATGATGCCGGCGTAGTCCACGTCGGACCACCGGACGTACTCGTCGACCACGAATGGTGCGCGCGACATGGATTGGAACGTAGAGGAGCCACCGGGTCCACGCCACGGGCGGCCACGCGATTTCCGCAGTGGTTCCTTAGCGCAACAATCGAAACGCGAGATCGAAGCGCAGGTCCGTGGCGGGATTCAGTCCTTTGGAGAAATCGAACCGGATCAACCCCGCCAGCACGGACAGCCCGGCTCCTGCCCCGGCGAGGGGGGGTCCGCCGGGGATGACGTTTCCGACATCGGCGAAGACCATCGGCATGAGCACGCCCTGTCTCCTGAGTCCGATATCAAGCTGGGCGGACCAGAAGGCGAACCCCGACCGGGTCCCATAGTCGTATCCCCGGACGGTGCGCGGGCCTCCAACCCGAAGCCGCATCTGCGGGAGGTCGTCATCCACGACACCACCTCCGCTCGCGCTGAACGCGACCGGGAACCCGAGGGCAGTGGTCCCCACCCGCGCCGCAGCCCACCCGCGGAGCGCCGTGCCGGCGTCTCCTGTGAGCAAGTCAACGCTCTCCCGCAGTTCCACGGGCCCCACGCGGTCTGAGCGGTTAGCCGCGGCCCTCAGATACACGCCCTCTGCGACGGGCGGATTGACCGGGAACACCCCGTCGCCGCCGAGCGCGTCGTTGACGCCTGAGCCCGCCACGGCTGCAAGAATGGACTGCTGCTCGATGACCGCGGAGAACCTGGTATCCCGCAGGAGCCCGCGGTTCGGCGTCCACTCGAATCCCGCGCCGTGAGCCAGGTAGTAATCGGCGTCGTCGTGACCGGCGAACACCGCGTTCAGCGACGCGCCGAAGCCCGCGGCGTTCCACGGCTCCACCTCGCGCACCGAGCGGTACGCCGATGCGTTCACCCGTGCTTCGGGTCCGTCCCACCGCCAGGTTATCGATCCGGTGACCCGCCGATCGGTGAGGCCGAACCGGGCGCTGGCGAGGACCGAGGTGAACGGCATCCCCGGGCGGATCTCGTACCCGGCGCCCAACGACACACCCTGTACGCGATTGAACCGAAAGACGTCCGCCGCCCGCTCCCACGCCAAACCGAATCGCCGCCTACCCACGACCTCGTCCGGCAAGTCTTCGGCGAGCCGCGCCAGGGCGATTCCAGCTTCTGTGAAACGCCGTTCGGTCGCTGGATCGGTCTCGACCATCATTGGTTCGGCCCAGGTGTACGCCCGCAGCGACTCCGCGGGCGGAACGGTCACTTCCCAGCGCCCGCCGCCCCAGCGCCCGCCACGGTGGTAACCCAGCGAGTCCGGCCCGCGCCGTCCCAGCGAGTCAACATCCCGGGGACATGCGGAACACACTCGGACCGAGCGGCGTCGTCTATCCCCGCTCGGCAACGAAGGTTCCGGAATGGAGAATGCGATCGCGGCGTTGCGATTGACCTCGTAGCCGTCGAACGTCGTGAGCGCGCGGACGGGAATGGTGGCGCTCGTGAAAAACGGGACGCGCAGCGTGACGAAGACGCCCTGGCGGTACGGCAGCCAGAATCGGTCCTCGTGCAGGGCGTACTCTAGCTCGGCCTCCGCCGTGACGTAGCGCTGAGCGAGGCGATTCTCTCGGCGCGCCCGGGCGCTGTCACCGGGTACGCGGCCGTCCGGGCGGTCCCACAGGTACTCACCCACGAACAGTACCCGCAGCCGGACGAGGTCGCCGGTTTCGGCGTCCAGCCACATGTCGCCGGCAACGAGCGATGGCCCCGTGCGTCGCGGTCGCACGCGCACGCCCATGGCCCGCACGGTGCGACCCCGCATCTCGAGCACGACCGAATCTGCGAAGGCGTAGTCATAGTATGACTCGGCTCCAAGCGCGAGCGGGTGCAGCGCGCCGATCTCGGGCACGCCCATCAGATGAATGCTGTCGCTCAAGGCGCGCGGGACAAACCAGGGACGATCGAGCCACACATCCGTCTGGAGCTCATCCTCCAGCTCCGCTTCGTCCTCGGACTCCAGCTTCACGCCGGCGGCGCGCAGCATTCGAAGCACGGGCACAGCCGTTCGGGTCCCCTGGATTTCTACCTTCAGGTCGTTCGGCGCCTGCCACGTGACCCGCGCCACCGACTCGTGGGCGAGTAACGTGGTGAGACGCGCGAACCGACTGCGACCCGCCACCATCTCGAAGCGGGTCTCCACTCGTGCCCGGTAATCGTGCACGAGGGAATCCTGCCTCAGGTGGCGCTCTCGGCCACGCTGTATCAGGGCCGCGGTCAGCGAATCCCGGTAGTTTGGTTGCTCCGACTGGGGCTTGACTGACCGTGGTTGCGCCAGAATCGTGAACGCCGCGAAGGCTACGGTGAGCCTCAGGGAGCCCCGTCCTTGCCGGTGAGCCCGTAGGCCCGCAGCCGGCGCCACAACGTCGTGCGAGAGATACCCAGTTGGCGGGCAGTCTCCGCCAGCCTCCAGCCGGTGGCTTCGAGGCGTTCGAGGATCGCGCGGCGCTCGCGCACCGCGAGGGTCTCTGCACCCGTTTCCTCAGCCGGATGCAACACTTCTGCGGAGTGGGCTCCTGCCAGACGAATCACGGTCACGTCCACGGCGGTCGCCCGGACGGCGGCCAGAAACTGGGTCCCGTCGAACCTCGGGCCCGTGAGCCGCTCGCCCAACAACCGCACGGCTGGCGGCGTTGCGTGGAGGAGTTGGCCCTCGGGTCCGAGGAGGACGACAGCTGCGCCGAGTGCATCGAGCACAGCCCGGCCGGCGGGCGCAAGAAGTGACTCGAGCATCTTAGCAACCTACGCCGGCACCGCTGGAGCGGTTTCATCCTGCATCGATCACGCACCTTGCGAGAAGTGAGACCGTTCACCTAGCTTGGACTGACCGACCAGTCAGGCAAGCGTGGCGACTTCGCGCCCCGATTCTGAGTCCACGATTCTCGCCGCCGCCGAGCGGCTGCTCCGGAAGCGCGGCGTAGGCACGCCGACGCTGGAAGCCGTGGCACGCGAAGCGCAGTGCGCCAAGGGGCTCGTCAACTACCATTTCTCATCCAAGCCCATCCTGCTCGCGGCCGTGGCAGAGGAGATGGGTCGGGCCCGGGCGGCTCGGTGGGCCAGGGCCTTTGAAGGGCCCTCCGCCGACGCGGCGATCCGGTCCACCTGGGAGCTCATTGTCGCGGAGCGCCGCGACGGGACAGCCGCCGCCTGGGCCGCACTCCGTGCCGAAGTAACCCGAGTAACTGTCCAAGCGGTCAACTCAGAGACGGCGAGCTTCGCCCGGTTTCTCAGCCAGGGCGTGTCCGGCTTGCTGTCGGCGCTAGGCTTGCAACCGACCGTGCCGGCCGCCGAGCTCGGGTGGTATTTGGCGGCCGTGGTGCAGGGAGCAGAGATCCTGCTCCAGGCCG
>JACQHC010000064.1 GCA_016199245.1 Gemmatimonadota bacterium
TGCCAATGCTGACCGACGTCATTGCCGCGCTCGCCACGCCCCCCGGGCGCTCGGCGATCGCCGTAGTGCGCGTATCCGGACTGGGTGCGCACGCCGTGGCGGGGGCTGTGCTCCGCCCCTTCTCGACTGATCCGCCGCGCGTGGCGCACCTCGCGCGCGTCGTGCATCCCACCACCGGCGAACAACTCGACGAAGCGCTCTACACGGTCTATCAGGCCCCCGCCTCCTACACGGGCGAAGACGCCGTCGAGATCGCGACGCACGGAGGCTTGCTGGTGCCGGCCGAAACGCTCGCCGCGTTGCTCGCCGCAGGAGCGCGGCAGGCTGCGCCGGGAGAGTTCACGCGACGGGCCCTGGCGAACGGCAAGATCGATCTGCTCCAGGCCGAGGCGGTGGCGGATTTGGTGGATGCAACCGCGGCCGCGCAGCGGCGCGCCGCGCTCGCCGGATGGGATCGCGGGCTATCGCGACAGGTCGCTCGGGTCCGGGAACAGGTGATCGAAGTCGAAGCCCTGGTGAGCTACGATATCGACTTCCCCGAGGAGGATAGCGGGCCGGTCCCGCCGGAGCGCGTGACTCGCGCCGTAACCGAGCTCGACGCTTCGCTGGAGCGGCTGCTCGGCACGGCGCGTGAGGGCGCGCGACTGCGGGAAGGAGCGCTCGTCGTCATCGCGGGCCGGCCCAACGCCGGGAAGTCCTCGTTGTTCAACGCGCTGCTCGGCGCCGAGCGGGCCATCGTGACGGAATTGCCCGGGACCACGAGAGATGCCATCGAAGCGCCGGCCACGTGCGACGGGTTTCCGTTCCGGCTGGTGGATACCGCCGGCCTGCGTGAGGACCCCGATCGCATCGAGCGGCTCGGTATCGAGGTGAGCCGGCGCTACCTCGCGGCGGCGGACCTGGTGTTGTACTGCGTGGAAGCCGGCGAGGAATGGGGTAACGACGAGCGGCGGTTTCTTGCCGAGCTGGGCGAGCGGGCCGTGGTCGTCAGGACGAAAGCTGATGTGCTGCCGACGGGCACCGACGACGATGGTCAGGACGGGCTGCACGTTTCTGCGCACACGGGAGAGGGGCTCGCGGAGCTGCGGCGGCGCCTCGCGCGCGCGGCGTTCTCGACGCTGGCAAGTCGGGGCAACGTGACGCCGGTCGTCACGCGCGAGCGGCAGCGGATGGCGATCGAACGGGCCCTGGCAGAGGTGCGGGGCTTCGCGGAAGCCCGGCGCCGCGGCCTGGAGGCCGCCGTCGCCGCCACACACCTTCGCGCTGCCGTGTCCGCGCTGGAAGATCTGATCGGCGTCGTGACGCGGGACGACGTGCTGGACCGGCTGTTCGCGAGCTTCTGTGTGGGGAAGTGAGGACGGCCTTCAGGCCGTTTGCACACCCGCGGCGCGCTCTTCAGCAACTCGACATTCGTCGGCGGAGGCGCGCAGCGCCGCGGCGATGCCGACGTCCGCTGTGATCGCCTCTGTCATTCTGTGGCCGACGTAATAACCGGCCCGCTCGGGTATGACCTTGCCGCTCACCAGCCGCGTGCCCGGGCTCGTGCCGCCGGCCAGGTAGCGAAGGCGGTAACCCAATCCCATTTGGTCGAGCTCCCCTGCGAGGGCGCGCCGCAGAAAGGCATCGAGCTCGCGCAGCCGGCGATACTGCCGGCGCCCGTAGCCGAGGTACTCCCACGGCTGAAACCCGGGCGCGGCCCCCTGTGCCGCGGCGACGGCCAGGCCCTCGTTCACCAGCAATTCGCGCAGCGTCGTGCGGCTGCCGCTCTCCCAGTAGTCGTACCGTCCGCCAACGTCGGCGACGACCCGAGCCAGTTCGCTCCGGCTCTGCGGTGACGTGTAGCGGACCGTGTGCGCGATTTCGTGGGCGATCCACAAGGGGAGCAATGCGGGCGACAAACCCAGGCCGTAGGTCTCCGGATTTGGTCGCCCGGTGAAGTGCTCGAGGCACACAAACGCGATCCCGCGGCCCGCCACGACCAACTCGCCGGCATTCGCGGCGCCCACCCCGATCATGAGATACACGTCGAACGGCCGGTCGGCCTCGAACATCTCGCCACACCGCGCCGCGACCTCGTCTGCGGTGGCGGCCACGTCCGTGCTTTCGAGCAGCGCGTGCAGGTCCCGCCGGTCCGCCGTCATCGTTCGCTGCACTACCTCGCCGGCGTGGGGACTGTCCAGATCGATGACGTAGTTATGCCAGTACGCGGTCAGGACGGGGGCGTGAGCGGCGAGATGACGGCGATACGCGTCCACCGGGTCGCGGGCGTCGAGCGCCGCGAGGAACTCCGGGACGAGGTTCACGAGCATCGAGGCGCCCCCAATTTGGGTGCGCGCTATCCGGGGGACAAGATCTCCCGGAGCAGGGCGGCGTGGTCAGGCATGAAGCCGTAGAATACGACCTCGTCCAGGGTCGCGCTCTCGGCGGTCGCTCGGATCGCGTCTCTCATGATCCCGGCGGCGCGGCGGAAGTCGAACCCACCTACGCCTGTGCCCAGCACGGGGAACGCAACGCGCGTGATGCCGTGCGCCGCTGCCAGGCGGACGGACGCCGCGGTGCTCTCGCGGATGGATCGCTCGGACACCGGCTCGTCGCCCATGGCCGCGGCGTGGATCACCCACCGCGCGCGGAGCTGGCCTCCGCCGGTGATGGCCGCCTCGCCCACGCGGATCGGGCCGTGGCGGTCGCACTCGTCTTGGATCGACTGTCCCCCGGCGCGCCGAATCGCGCCGGCCACGCCCGCGCCCAGTTGTAGGTGGTTGTTGGCGGCGTTGACGATGGCGTTGCCGTCGAAACTCGTGATATCTCCCTGCCTGACGAGGAACTTCATCTCTTGGCGATAGCGTGTAGCAGGCGATGACGGGTGATCGCGGGCGACGACAGGCGATGAGCGGGCTCGGGCGTTCACTGGAGGTCACGTCGCCCGTCATCGCCTCTCGTCCACAGCGCCGTCGGATCAGTGTTGCCGCAGCTCCTTGCTCATTTCATTCAGGAAGCGCCGCTCCTCGGGCGTCAGACTCTCGATGCCGCCGGCGGAGATCTTGTCCAACA
>JACQHC010000058.1 GCA_016199245.1 Gemmatimonadota bacterium
CCTGACAACATGACGTTGTCCGGCTTGATGTCTCGATGCACCACCTGCTGGTGATGCGCGTAGGCCAGCGCGTCCAGCACATCCCGCAGGATTCGGAGCACTTCGACAACGGGCAGCTCGCCTTCCCGCGCGAGCTTGGCGCGCAGACTCTCGCCCTCGATGAACGGCATGATGTAGTAGAGCAGATCGTCAGCCGAGCCCGCGGTGAGCAGCGGTACCACATGCGGATGCTGGAGCTTCGCGGCGAGCTGAATCTCGCGTTCAAATCGGTCAATCGAGACGCCGGCGGCCATCTCAGGAGGCAAGACCTTCACCACCACGCGCCGGCCCAGCCGGACTTCCTCGGCCAGGAACACGCGGCTCATCCCGCCCCCGCCGAGTTCCTTCTCAACGCGGTAGCCGGCCCCAAGGGCCGACTGGAGGCGGTCGCGAAGCTCAGCCATCGCGCAACAATTCGCTCATCGGCGCGTTGAATCGGTCACGCACCTGAACGCTCACCTCCGCATGTTCCGTGTGCGGTACGGTGGCACTTGCGTGGTGTCGCGTCATTCGGCTCTCGAGCCTGCCAGGTCTCGCTCATCGTAAAGGGTGGCCAGCGTGGCGGAACTGGTAGACGCGGACGCCCCACAAGCGCCTGGGCGCAAGCCCGTCCGGGTTCGAGTCCCGGCGCTGGCACCCACCGCACCACCCAGCCCATTGTGCCGGTTGCGACGGCCCGCTGGTACTCGTAGATTCCGGTCGCTTGTGGGGCGTCTGCGCAGGAAGTTCTGCTGCGTTTGGAGCCGAGCGATTCGTCGTTCGGCTCTTCGCGTTGGGGGCCGCAGCGGGAAAGGACGGAGGAGGGCAGCCGAGAATGAAAGGCCTATGGCCAGAAGCCTCCACCGCCCTCCACCGGCCTCCACCGCCCCAAACCGATCTCCCCAGGCGCCCATCATCTTCCCTCCCCCACCAGCCGCGCCATCCGCCCCTTCACTTCCGCCACGATCGGCTGCAGCTCCGGATCCGCGTCTTTCCACAGGTCCGCGAACCTGCCGTAATACTCCAGCGCCTTCTCCCGATTGGCGCGCTCTTCGCACATCTCACCCAGGCGGCGCAGTGCCGTGGGGAGCTGGTACTGGCGGGCCTCGATGCCAAGGGCAGGAGTGTTCGCGATGCGGTCGTACATTGCCATGGCGGAGTCCGGCTGGTTCAGAATCTCGTACGCCTGGCCGCGTTGCAGGTCAACACAGATGATGCAATTAAACAGTTCCTGTGCCCGGTCCAGGCTTGCCAGTGCCGCCTGGCCGTCACGGCGCGCGAGGGCAAGGAACGCTGCCGTGGCATGCGTCCACCCTTGCACATTCCGGACGCTGTCCGGCGCGACTCGTGCGAAGCCGGCCAGCATGGCTTGCGCGAGATCGGCCCGGCCGGCCCGGGCAAAGAAGCCGGCCAGGTTCGCATAGGGCCGATTGAGCGGCGGAATGGAGTCGAGGGGATGTCGTTGCAGGGCGGCCTGCACCCGGCGGACCGCGGATTCCGGGCGACCAAGAATGAGCGCTTCGTTGGTCGCCAAATCGAGGGCACGCAACAGGTATCCGTTGAACTCCCGCGCGCGCTCATGCATGTCCATCTGGGTCAGCGTGCCACGCTCGGCGTCTCGCAGACGGCCCCGCAACGTGTACGTCTCCGCCGCGACGAAGAAACCAAAGACGCGAGCATCGGTGTTCTGGCTACGCAGCAGTGAGTCAACGTACACGAACGACTGGTCGAACTTCCCCTGCTCACGGGCGACCTGCGCGGCATCGGCGAGCCGCGCCTGATTCTCGGGCGCGCGCCGAGCCCAACCGGCCAG
This sequence comes from Gemmatimonadota bacterium, assembly GCA_016199245.1. GTDB lineage: Bacteria > Gemmatimonadota > Gemmatimonadetes > Gemmatimonadales > GWC2-71-9 > JACQHC01. Next base: position 1,832 of record JACQHC010000058.1, read on the forward strand.
CGTGCTTTCGGCCGCAGCGAACCTCCGTTGCGCCACCCGCACTAGCACGAGCCCCGAATAGTCGGTCCCCGACGCGCTACCGTCCGCAATGCTCCTCAGGTACAGGCGTTCGGCGTCGGCAAATCGGCCGTCCCGCTGGTACGAGATTGCCAGGTTGGTCAGGGCAATGTCGTCATCCGGCCACGTGGTGAGGATGCGCTCGTATAGCTCGATCGCCCTGCGCCGATCGTTCAGGAAGATGAGGTACGGGAAGGCTTCGGCGTGCAGGGCCTCACGTGGCGGCATGCGGTGGCGCAATTCGTAGGCGTGGGTGAGCGCCGCACGAGATCGGGCCAGGTCCAGGCCAATGTTCCCCAGCGCCACGCCGAGCTTGCGCCACGCCATGCCAAAATTGGAATCCAGCGCCACTGCCTGCTCCAACGGGCGCACAGCATCGCGGAAGCGTAGGTCGTCGTTCGCCCGCGAGCCTTCGGAATACAACCGCAGGGCGGCCAGCGAATTGGTTGTTACCTGGTCGAGCGGCTGCGCGGCGCGAATGCTGCGCAGCGACTCCCCAATGCCCTCGCGCAGCTTCCGGGACAGCCGCTCAACGGCTGGGATGATCTCGGACGCATCGGCCGCGGTCTCCCGCTCGGCGTGCAGCGTGGCGTCACCGGACGCGCTGACCAGACGCACCGAGAGGACATAGCCGCTCCCGAGCGGCGCCACCTCACCCGCCACGACCGCCTTGGCACCTTCGCGCGCAGCCAGCTCCTGCGCGACCTCTTCGGTGAGCGGCGCGGCCGGGTCCCGCTGCATGCGCGCCAGCGCAGCCGACACGGTGGTGTTCTCCAATAGCCGCACCACGGGCGACTGCGACAGGTCGATCCGAAGGGCTTCGGTAATGGACACACCCAACGTCGAATCACCGGTGCGGTTAGCGAACTGGGCCAGCACCAGCGGATCGCGCTCCTTGAGCACCCCCGCCGAGACCAGCGTGGCGAACGGCCCCACGCCGAGGACGCGCAATCCCATGAAGAGCGCCGTGGTCGCGGCCAGCCCACCGAATGCCAGCCCACCGCCGAGCAGCGCCTTCCTCCAGGTGAAGTGGCGCTCGAGCCCAACCGGCGTGGTGTACTGCACCCCCGTCATGGTCGCGACCGCGCGTTGCCGCTCCTGCCGGCCCGCGAGCAGCATGATCGGGAGCCCCGCGGCCAACAGCCCGATCGCTCCCCAGAACACCCAGTCCGGAAGGCCGATCACCTGCACCAGCGCGTACACGATGGCCAGCACGCCGACCGACGCCAGCCCGAACAGCGCCGCGACGCGGACCGGATGCGCCCGCTCGATCGCCGCCGCCGTACCCGACGAGATCACCGGCTGGGTGCCGGTGGGCGTCATGCCGCCGGTCGGCGTGGCCATCGCCTCCACCAGGCTCAACAACTCATCCGCCCGCTGCGGCCGGTCGGCTGCTTTCTTCTCCAGACAGCGCAGAATCAGCGCGCTCACCGCTTCCGGAACCGCCGCCCGGTGACGGGTGACCGGCTCCGGCGACTCCGTGAGATGCGCCGCCAGCACCGCCTGCGCGCTCATCCCCGTAAACGGCGGTCGGCCCGACAGCATCTCGTAGGCCATCGCGCCCACGGCGTAGATGTCCGCCCGATGATCCGTATGGGGGTCCGCCGTCGCCTGTTCCGGCGCCATGTACGCCGGCGTGCCCAGCGCCACGCCCATGGACGTGAGTGCCGTCCTGCCGGTGGATTCCGCCACCGCCTTTGCCACCCCGAAGTCCGTGACCAACGCGTGCTTGCCTGACAACATGACGTTGTCCGGCTTGATGTCTCGATGCACCACCTGCTGGTGATGCGCGTAGGCCAGCGCGTCCAGCACATCCCGCAGGATTCGGAGCACTTCGACAACGGGCAGCTCGCCTTCCCGCG
>JACQHC010000068.1 GCA_016199245.1 Gemmatimonadota bacterium
GCGCGCGGCGGGCGTCATCCGATACCACTCGGCCCACTCGCCCTCAACGACCTGTTCCAGCGGGACCATCGCTTGCCAGGCTCTCGTTCGGCGACCGTCAATAACGTACCGATGCCGCACGTCGTCGTCCAACCGCCACCGGCGGCCCTGGCGTGCGACCAAGCCTACCCCTGCGCTCAAGGCACGCGTCGCGGTGGCGATGGTGGGCCGCTGTGACGGATCCCGTCGCGCGGCCCCGCATGGTTTGCGCTCAAGCACCGGAGGCCGCCGATCGGTCCGCCCAGCAAGTGAAATTGACTAGTCTGACCAGAGAGAATAGCTTGAGCCATGCGCGACACTTATTCCCTGTACGAAGCGAAGGCCCGCCTCTCGGCTCTGGTCCGCCGCGTGCGCGAGGGCGGGCGCGTCGTGATCACCGTGCACGGCAAGCCGGCGGCCGAGTTGTGCCCGGTCGAGGCCGACGACACCGGCCTCGAAAACCGGCTGGCGCGCCTGGCGGAGCGGGGCATCGTCGTGCGACGGACCGCCGGGGCCCGGCTGGAGCCGGTCGCCAGGAAGCAAGGCGCCCTCGCCCGATTCCTCGCTGAGCGGGAGTGATGGCCGTTGCCTACGTGGACACGTCGTGCCTCGTGGCGATCGCGTTCGGCGAGCGAGGCGCGACGGCCCTCGCTCGGCGGCTGGCCCGCTTCGACGACGTCTTGTCCTCGACGCTCCTGGAGGCCGAGCTCCGGGCGACGTTCCGCCGGGAGGGGATCCCGGGTGACCCGAGTTTGCTCCGGGCGGTGTCCTGGATCGTCCCCGACCGACCGTTGAGTCCGGAGATCAGCCGCGTCCTCCAGGTCAGGTACATCCGCGGGCCGGACTGCTTTCATCTCGCCACGGCGCTGTACCTGGGCGATCCCGGTTCGGTCTCGTTCCTGACGCTGGATGAGCGGCAGCAAGCCGTGGCGGCCGACCTCGGCTTCAAAACGTGACGGCGCTCCTCGAACGGACCAGCGTGCCCCACCCGAATCGCCGCCAATGACAGCCCAGGCCCAGTCACGGGCTGCCCCGCCCCGGGTCGGGACCGACAGTAACCACTGCTCTGGCTGGGCGGCTGTCCCGCCCGTATCGTAGGTGACCCTCCCCCGTCCGGACGCCTGCGGATGACGGTAGTTGACCGCCTCACGGCCGCCCTGGCCGACCGCTACCGCATCGAGCGGGAGCTCGGCGCGGGCGGCATGGCGACCGTGTTTCTGGCGCATGATCTCAGGCACAAGCGCGAGGTCGCCATCAAGGTCATGCGCGCCGACGTGATGCAGACCGTCGGTGCCGAGCGGTTTCTACGGGAGATCGAGCTGGCCGCAAAGCTCACGCACCCGCACATCCTGCCGCTCTTCGACTCCGGCGACGCCGGCGGTCTGTTGTTCTACGTGATGCCGAACATCGAGGGGCATTCGCTGCGCGACCGCCTCACCAAGTCTGGCCAGCTCCCGGTGGATGAGGCGGTGCGCATTGGGCAGGAGGTTGCGGGTGCACTCGATTACGCACACCGCCACGGCGTCGTGCACCGCGACGTCAAGCCCGAGAACATCATGCTGCACGAGGGCCACGCCCTCGTCGCGGATTTCGGCATCGGCAAGGCAGTGAGCGCCGTTGAAGGCGACACCTTCACGCAGACGGGGGCGACGGTCGGCACACCGGCCTACATGAGCCCGGAACAGGCTGCCGGCGAGCCCGTGGACGGACGGAGCGACATCTACTCGCTGGGCTGCATGCTCTACGAAATGCTCACCGGCGAGCCGCCGTTCACCGGACCGACGGTCCAGGCCGTCATCGCGAAGCGGTTCGTGCAGACGCCGGCCGACATCACGGCGCTACGCGACGGCGTCCCGCGTCCTGTGGCCCGCGCGGTGCAGAAGGCTCTCGCCCGGACGCCAATTGAGCGGTTCGAGACAGGGCAGATGCTGGCCATGGCGCTCGGCGCGATGGAAGAGAAGCCGGCGCGGACCGCGGCGCCTGAGAAGTCAATCGCCGTTCTCCCGTTCGCCAACATGAGCGCCGATCCGGAGAACGAGTTCTTTGCGGACGGGATCACGGAGGAAATCCTCAACGCGCTCGCCCAGATCGCCGAACTCAAGGTCGCGGGGCGTCACATCGTCCTTTTCCTTCAAAGGGAGGAGTCAGGACCTGCGCGCGATCGGCGAGAAGCTCGGTGTGCGGACCGTGCTCGAAGGCTCTGTTCGTCGCGCAGGAAAGCGAGTACGCATCACCGCGCAACTCGTGGACGTAACCGACGGCTACCATCTCTGGTCCGAGAAGTACGACCGCGACGTCGAGGACATCTTCGCGGTGCAGGACGAGATTGCCTCCGCTATCGCGGGTAAGCTCAAGACCACGCTCGTCGTGTCGGCCGGCGTCAGGGCGCAGCGTGCGACCGAGAACATCGCCGCGTACGAGGCCTACCTGAAAGGTCGCGCGCTGCTCTATCGGCGTGGGTTTTCGATCCGGCTCGGCCTGGAAGAGATGGAGCGGGCGCTCTCGCTGGACCCGAACTAGGCTCGCGTGGGCCGGCATCGCCGATACGTACACCCTGATGGGCTACTATGGCATGGTGGCGTGCGAGCTGGCTCGCGCGAAGGCTGTGGAGTGCGCCGCGAAGGCGGTGGCTGCCGCCCCCGATCTCGCCGAGTGCACACCGCCCGCGGCATGGCGCTGCTGCTCTTCGAATGGCAGTGGGCGGAAGCCGAGGACGCGTTCAAGAAGGCGCTGGCGTTGAACCCCGGCTACATGCAGGGCATGGCGTGGTACTGGTTGTTCTGTCGCGCATTCGCGGCAGGCGACTTCGCCCCTGCGATCCAGGCGATGAAGGACTTTTGGGCGCGCGACACGCTGTCGAGCTATGCCGCGGCGGTGGTCGCGGTGGGTTACGCGGCCGGACGCCCGGGTGATCCAGAGGTTTTCGAGTGGTCGAACCGTGCGCTGGAGCTCGATCCACAGGCGTTCCTGTCCAAGTGGGTGGTCCAGTTGGCGCATGGGTCAGTCCAGGACTGGGACAATGCCATCGAAGCGGCGCACGTGGCGCTGCAGGACTCCGGCCGAAGCGTCCTGCCGATGCAGTGGTTGGCGACCTATTACGTGAAGAAGGGAGACGTGGCGTTGGCACAATCGGTGTACGACGAGCTGACTTCAAGGTCGAAACGCGAGTATGTGTCTCCGATGTCCCTCGCTAACGTTGCCGCGGGGCTGGGTCACGACGAGGCGGCCTGGGCGTGGTGTCGCGAAGCCGTCCGTCGTCACGACCCGTTGACGATCATCCTTGCGCACGGATGGGTTGGCGCCGAGTCGTTGCAGTCACTGCCGGCCTATCAGGACGTGCTGCGCGAAATCGGGTTGACAGGGTGGGCCGAGGAGGCGCGGAAGCGGCCCGGGTGAGGCGCCGTGGCGCACTGAGCTGGCGCACGCCACCTGACCGCGGCGACCCGAGCACCACCTCGCCGATCGGATCCACTCCCGCATCGCCGAACACCGCGAGCGTCAGCCGCCCCAAGTCCTGAAGCCGGAACTCGCTGCCGTGATCGGCGCCGCGCGGTTCCTGCAAGAGATCAAGGCCACCGCGCACCTCCAGCATCCTCACATCCTCCCGCTGTTCGATTCCGGCGAGGCCAACGGCTTCGCGGCCGCTGGCAGGTCTCGCTCGACCGAGGCACCGAGCCACGCTGGTCCCCGGCGGGCCGAGAGATCTTCTATCGCAACGGGAACCGTACGATGGCCGCGGCGGTCCAGACTCAACCCGCCTCCGCCCTGGGAGATCGAGTTCAACTCTTCGAAGGCGTGAGCGGCCAACCCCCTTGCCGGTTCCATCGCAAGTAGCTACAATGACCACATGGCTACATCCCCCATCGTCGGCGCGCGCGAGCTGAAAACGCGGCTGGGGAGATATCTGAACCGGGTGCGCCGCGGAGAAACCATTCTGGTCACTGATCGTAGCGAGCCCATTGCCGAGCTGCGGCCGGTGCACGACGGGGCGACGCCGGCGCGGGCGGCGTTGCTCAAGGCGGCGGCTGCCGGCTTGGTGACGCTTCCCACGCGGTCCGGTACGGGTCGCTTTCCGCCGATCCGCTCGCGGGGCGCCAGCGCCTCCGGTGCTATCGGTCGGGACCGAACCGAACGAGGTTAATGCGGTTCTTCGACGCGAGCGCTCTCGTCAAGCGCTACGTCCGGGAACGGGCCAGCACGCGCGTGCGCCGTCTCTTGCGGAGAGGCGACGTAGCGGTCTGCCGGCTCTCGGAGGTGGAGGTGGTAGCCGCGTTCGCCAGGCTTGCTCGGGACCGAGCCATGTCCGTCGCTCAACGTGACCGGGCCGTGGCTGCATTCGCGGCGGACCTGGCCGCCTGGACGGTGGTCGAGATTCAACCGGACGTGACGAAAACAGCTCGCCGCCTTCTGCTCCGGCACCCGTTGCGCGCGGGTGACGCCATTCAGCTCGGTGCCGCGCTCGTCCTGCAAGAGGCCCTTGCACAGCCCATCGATGAATTCGTGGCGTACGACGAGCAGCTGATCGAGGCCGCGCGGAGAGAGCAGCTAACGGTGGCCAGCTCGCGCTGACGAGCCTCTGGGCCAAGCCTCCCGACCAGCCCCCCTTCGCTCCGAGGTAGCAGCGGCTGGCCATCGCCGCCCGGGACCCGTATGCTAGACTGCCCCTCCCCGAGGCCGAGTGCATGGCCGAGGCACTGGTTGATCGCCTGAAGACGGCTCTGGCTCAGCGCTACGCGATCGAGCGTGAGCTCGGCCAGGGCGGGATGGCCACGGTCTTCCTCGCCCAGGACCTGCGCCACGGCCGCCAGGTGGCGGTCAAGGTCCTGAAACCCGAGCTGGCGGCGATGATCGGCGCCGAGCGGTTCCTGCAAGAGATCCACGTCACGGCGCAACTCCAGCACCCCCACATCCTGCCGCTGTTCGACTCGGGGGAAGCCGATTCGTTCCTGTTCTACGTGATGCCGTATCTCGAGGGGGAGTCGCTGCGGGATCGGCTGAGTCGTGAGAAGCAGCTGCCGATCGAGGACGCGGTGCAGCTCACAACCGAGGTCGCCGCGGCACTGGCGTACGCCCACAGTCGCGGGGTCATCCACCGGGACATCAAGCCGGAGAACATCTTGCTGACTGGTGGGGCGGCGGTGGTGGCGGACTTCGGGATCGCGCGGGCGGTGACAGCGGCCGGGAGCGGGCGACTGACGGAGACCGGGCTTTCGCTCGGCACGCCGCAGTACATGAGTCCCGAGCAGGCGACGGCGGAGCGGGAGCTGGATGGCCGGAGCGACGTCTACTCCCTGGGCTGCGTGCTGTACGAGATGCTGGCGGGCGAGCCGCCGCACACCGGACCTACGACGCAGTCGGTGATCGCCAAGGTGCTGACCGACAAGCCGCGCCAGGTTTCCACGTTGCGGGAGACAGTGCCTCCGTCTCTGGAGGCGGCGGTGCACAAGGCCCTGGCCAAGCTGCCGGCGGACCGATTCCAGACCGCGCAGCAGTTCGCCGAGGCGCTGACTCGGCCCGGGATCAGTGCCGCGGGGGCGGGCGAGCCGGCGCCGCTGTTCACGAGAGGAGAGGGCGCGAGGCATTGGATCAGGCGCAACCGACTCGTCGTCGCGCTTGCTGGCGTCACGGCGCTGTCGATCGCGGCCGCTGTCTGGCTATGGCTGCGCCCAGCGTCGATGCCACAGGCGCCGGTGGTGCGGTTCACCATCACGCTTTCGGCCGACGCGCAGCCGGGGAACTTTGCGATTTCACCAGACGGAGCTAGGCTGGCCTACAGCGATCAGGGCACCAGCGCCGCCGCACAGTTGTATCTCCGGGCCATGGACCGGCTCGACGTAACGCAGATTCCGAGCACCGAAGACGGCAGGGGGTCAAGCTTCTCGCCGGACGGCTTGTGGATCGCGTTCTTCACGCAGTCGTGGTCGACTCCTGCCGGACTCACGCTGTTCAAGGTTCCCATCGCTGGCGGAGCCGCGATCGCGCTCTGCGAGTCGCCCAATCCGATCAATGGAGTCGCCTGGGGTGACCGGGACGTGATCGTCTTCTCGACGAACGGCGGCGGTGTGTACGCGGTTGGAGCCTCAGGCGGGAAGCCCAGGACCGTAATCCGCCCAGGACCCGATCAACAGTTCGCAGTGTGGCCTGGTGCGGTGCTCCCCGGCGGCCGGACCGTGCTGGTGACACGGATTGAGCATGGCCTCTCGGAGATCGTGGCCGTGGATGTCGAGAGCGGACGCGTGCAGCCACTGGTAACCGGAGCGTCCCGGGCGTCATACGTGAACGCCGGTTACATCGTATATCAGCAGAATGATGCGATCATGGCGGCTCCGTTCGATGCGGGACGCGTGCGTCTCTCGGGCTCCGCGATCCAGCTCGCCGGCGCGGTGCGTGAATTTTCGGTATCCGCCACTGGTTCGATCGTCTATCTGGGCACAGGAAGCTCGCAACAGAACCTCGTGCTCGTGGACCGCCAAGGACATGCCGAGGTGCTGCCGGCAGGCGCGCGCTCATTCGGTCGCCCCGCCGTCGCGCCGGAGGGGCGCCGAATCGCGATCGAAGCCGACGGAGACGTGTGGATTTACGATGTGCCGGGCGAGACGTTGCGCCGGCTTACGTTCGCGTTCACCGGCGGGCTCAAAGAGTACCCTGCCTGGAGCCCTGACGGCGCCAGAGTGCTGTTCTCCGCTGCTGTCACCGGGCGTGGACAGGATATCGCCTGGTCCCCGGCGGACGGCAGCGCCCCGGTTGCGGTTCTGCTGCCGCTTCCCGGCGAGCAGTGGGAGTCCAATCTGACACCCGACGGGCGGCGCTTGATCTATCGCGAGAACAACGCGGCAACCGCGCGGGACATCTTCGTCGTCCCCCTCGACAGCCCGCAGGCTGCTCGTCCACTGGCTGCAACGCGCTACCAGGAGCGGGCCATGGCGCTGTCACCCGACGGCCGCTGGCTGGCGTACGTGTCGGACGAGTCCGGTGGGGACGAGGTGTACGTGCGGCCGCTCGACGGACCTGAGGCCCGTCATCTGGTCTCCAAGGGCGGCGGTACGGAGCCTCGCTGGGCGCGGAATGGGCGAGAGCTGTATTTCCGCACGGCGGGGGACTCACTCTTCGCGGTGAGCGTTGATCCGGGGCCGGTCTTCCGCCCCGGGGCGCGGCGCCTGTTGTTCGTGCTGCCGGCAATTCGATCCGCGTTCCACGCCAACTATGATGTATTTCCCGACGGGCGGTTCGTGTTCGTGCGGGAGGCTGCTGGCGATGGGCAACGGACGGCGAGCTTCACGGTGGTGCTGAACGAGTTCGATCGCATCGCGAGGGAACGGCGGCAGCGATGAACGGGTTGAATAGCCTATTTGACTCCCGCCTGCTCTCACCCCCGGGCCCGCGGCTCCTCTCTCCGTAGCGCTTCCAGCTCAGCACGTAACGACTTCCAATACTCCCGGTCGCGCGCGCGCTCGGCGGCCTCTTCACCCGACAGGCTGGCGACCAGGTCATCCTCCTCGGCCGCGAGGGCGCTGGCAAGCAGGGCTCGTTCGGTGGAGAGGCGCACGGCCTCCGCGCGATGGGCGTGGGCGCACTCGATCAGCAGAAGCGCCGTACGCAACTCTCGGAGCCAGAAGTCGATCTGCTCAGACGACGGCTTGGTCCGATGACCAAAGTAGTCCGCCTCGAGCAGTCGGCGGATCATAGGCCAGTCTTTGTCCCGCTGGGTTTTCTTGGCCTGGACCAGATCGGGGAGGGCCATCACCTCGAGCACGTCCCCGTCCGGCGTCTCCACCGTGGTCCGCCGCTCCCACAGCGCGGGAAACGCGGCCCCGCCCCGCATCACCGCCATCAGATCGATTCGGATCCCCGCCGCGTCCCGATGGTTCGCCCGGAAATGCACGGCGTGACCGCGTGCGAGGTACGCGCCGGTAAATGGTGGGACTGCAGCACGCTCCGCCTGCAGCTCGGCGAGCGCGCGTTCCAGCTGCGTCAGATTGTCCGGATCGATCAGGATGGCGAGGTCGACGTCACGGCTAAACTCCGCCGCGCCGTACAACACGCACGCCTGGCCGCCCATGAGCAGGCAGCGGACCCGGTGCGCTCGCATCGTAGAAAGGACTTTGCGTATCGGGCTCCGGGTCAAGCGAGCCTCCCAGTGCCAGGTAGTCCGCCCACAGGCGCTGACTCTCGGCCCAGCGCGCGGCGGGCGTCATCCGATACCACTCGGCCCACTCGCCCTCAACGACCTGTTCCAGCGGGACCATCGCTTGCCAGGCTCTCGTTCGGCGACCGTCAATAACGTACCGATGCCGCGGGTTGCCGTCCAACGGCCGCCGGCGGTCTTGTGGCGGTGCTGAGGGCACTGGCTCATACTTGATCTGGGCACATGACCATGGTAATATGACCACTACAGGGTAACCGTTTTTCCCACGGGTGGGAGTCGGGCCATATGGCGAGATCCAGACCGGGCACGCGCGCCATGAAGGCCAGCGAGTTCAAGGCGAAGTGTCTCGATACCATGGACCAGGTGTATGAGCGCCGCCTTGAAGTGGTCATCACGAAGCGCGGGCGACCGGTTGCCAAACTGGTTCCGGCGGAGAACCTGGTCCACAGCCCCATCGGGTTCATGCGAGGCACCGTGATTGCGCAGGGTGACCTCGTTGCCCCCGACTTCGAGGCGTGGGCCGCGGGCGAGTAGCCGGTCACTCGTGCCAGTCTGGCGTCCGTCGTCCAGGCCGGATTTCGCTGGTCCCGCGCTGCTCGACACCCATGTGTGGGTCTGGATGCTGGAGGGGGACCTGAACCGCCTCTCTCACGCGACGGCCCCGTTACTGGAGCGGTGTGCCGCCGAGGGCGGCCTCGTCGTCTGCGACATCTCGTTCTGGGAGGTGGGCGTCAAGGCGGCGAAGGGTACGCTGACGCTGTCGGTTGACGCCGCGGTGTGGCTGCGGCGGGCCGAGCGGGCTCCGGGCGTGACGTTTCTGCCGCTCGATCGCGACCTGCTCGTGTTGAGCACCCGGCTCCCCGAAACGCTGCACGGTGATCCCGCGGATCGCATGCTGGTGGCGGCTTCCCAGCTGCACGCCCTCCCCCTCGTCACGGCAGACAAGCGCATCATCACCTACGCGCGGGGGCAGCGATCGGTTGCTGTGTGCGATGCTCGGGCTTAGTGCAGCCGGTCACAAATCCGGTGACGTGTTGGTCATGTCTACCGCGCAGACCGCAGAGGTCGCAGAGGTTTGCTGCAATAAACATCACGTTTGCTATCTCTGCGCCCGCGGCGATCTCCGCGGTGAATCTTCAGTGTGATTCCGGCCGCTAATACTCAGGGTCCGTCCGCGTGCGGGGGCGCGCGAAGTGAGGAGGACCGGTCGGTTCACACGGTGATGCTGAATGAGATCCACCGCTTCGCGCGAGAGCGCCGGCGACGATGAGCGACTTGATCCGCAAGGTCGTAAGGCTGGCCCACCTGCTCCTCGTCGCCGGGCCGCCAACCACAGTACCCAAAGCCACTGCCCAATCTCGCGCGACGCCTCGGCGCAACGCATCTTAGGGCCCGATGTCCGACCTCACCGCCCGCCTCACGTCGGCCCTGGCCGAGCGTTACCTGATCGAGCGCGAGCTCGGCCAGGGCGGGATGGCCACGGTCTTTCTCGCCCAGGACGTCAAGCATCACCGCCAGGTAGCGGTGAAAGTCTTGAAGCCCGAGCTGGCCGCGGTGATCGGCGCCGAGCGGTTCCTGCAAGAGATCAGGGTCACCGCGCATCTCCAGCATCCCCACATCCTGCCGCTGTTCGATTCGGGGGAAGCGGACTCCTTCCTCTTCTATGTCATGCCCTATCTCGAGGGCGAGTCGCTGCGCGACCGCCTGAATCGCGAGAAGCAGTTGCCGATCGAGGATGCGGTGCAGCTCACCATCGAGGTGCTCGCGGCGCTGTCTTACGCGCACAGCCGCGGCGTGATCCACCGCGACATCAAGCCGGAGAACATCCTCATGACCGGCGGCGCGGCGGTGGTAGCCGATTTCGGCATTGCGCGGGCCATCACGGCGGCGGGGGCCGAACGGCTGACCGAGACCGGATTATCGCTGGGAACGCCGCAGTACATGAGTCCGGAGCAAGCGACGGCCGAGCGAGAGCTGGACGGCCGGAGCGACATCTACTCCCTGGGCTGTGTGCTGTACGAGATGCTGGCTGGCGAGCCGCCGCACACGGGACCCACCACGCAGTCGGTGATCGCCAAGGTGCTGACCGACAGGCCGCGCCAGGTTTCCACCTTGCGGGAGACAGTGCCTCCATCCCTGGAGGCGGCGGTGCACAAAGCCCTGGCCAAGTTGCCAGCGGACCGATTCCAGACCGCGCAGCAGCTCGCCGAGGCGCTGACCCGGCCCGGGATCAGTGCCGCCGTGGCGGGCGAGCCGGCGGCGGCCACACCCGGGCGAGAGAAAGGCGCGGTTGGTTGGATCAGGCACAACCGACTCGTGGCCACGCTTTCGGTCGTTACGGTGCTCTCGGTGAGCGCCGCCGTGTGGCTGTGGCTGCGCCCGGCGCCGGTGCCGCAGGCGTCCGTCGTGCGGTTCACCTTCACGCCCCCGATCGGGTCACAGCTGGGTCGCGCTGGACCAGGAAACATTGTCGCCGTTTCACCGGACGGCGATCGGCTGGTCTATGTCGGCCGGGGCACCACATCAGCTGCCTCTCACTTGTATCTCCGCGCAATGGATCGGCTGGACATCACACCGATCCCGAGCCCGGACGAGCCCGCGGGGCCAACCTTTTCGCCCGACGGCAGGTGGGTGGCGTTCTTCGCGGGCGCTTCTTCGGCCCCTGGCAGACGGACGCTATTCAAGGTTTCCATCGCCGGCGGGGCCCCGGTTACGGTGTGCCAGTCTCCCAGCCCCATCAACGGAGTGGCCTGGGGTGACCGAGGGCTGATTGTCTTCTCGACAGACGGCGGTGGCGTGTACGCGGTTGACGCCTCGGGCGAGGAGCCGAGGGCACTGGTCCCTGCAGGAGCCGATCAACAGTTCGCTGTCTGGCCGGGAGGGTTTCTTCCCGGCGGCAGGATCGTTCTGGCGACCCGGGGAGAGTCGGGCCGGTCGGAGATCGTCGCAGTAGATGTCGAGACCGGGAGCGTTCAGCCACTCGTAGCCGACGCATCTCGAGCGTCATACGTGAACTCAGGCTACATCGTGTATCAACAGGGCGACGCGGTGATGGCAGCGTCGTTCGAACCGAGACGCGGGAATCTCATGAGCCCCGCGATCCAGCTCGCGGACGGTGTCCAGGAGGCCGCGGTCTCCGCCAGTGGCGCGGTGGTCTATCTCGGCACGGGGAGCTCGCAGCGGAACCTTGTGATCGTGAACCGTCAGGGACATGTAGATGTTCTACCGGCCGGCACGCTGTCATTCCGTGGCCCCGTTGTGGCGCCGGATGGTCGTCGTGTCGTGTTCTTCGATGGCGGCAACAATGGCGACGTATGGATTTATGACCTCGTTCGCGGGACGCTCGGGCGGTTGTCTTTCAGCGGCGGGAGCGAGTACGCGGCTTGGAGCCCGGACGGCGGCAAGGTGCTGTTTTCTGCTCCGAGCGCAGAGCGTGGGCAGGACATCTTCTGGGTGCCGGCAGATGCCAGCGCCCCGGCCGCGGTGCTGTTGTCGCTCGCCGGCCCGCAGTGGGAGGCCATCCTCACGCCCGACGGGCGGCGCTTGATCTATCGCGAGAATAACTCGTCAACCGCGCGGGATATCTTCGTCGTCCCCCTCGACAGTTTGCAGGCTGCTCGTCCACTGGCTGCCACGCGGTACCAGGAGCGGGCCATGGCGCTGTCACCCGACGGCCGCTGGCTGGCGTACGTGTCGGACGAGTCCGGCGTGGACGAGGTGTACGTGCGGCCGCTCGACGGACCCGCGGCGCGCCATCAGGTCTCCAACGGCGGCGGTACGGAACCGCGCTGGGCGCGGAACGGGCGGGAGCTGTTCTTCCGCACCGAGGGCGATTCGCTTTTCAGTGTCAGTGTCGAGCCGGGATTGGTCTTCCGCCCCGGGGCGCGGCGGTTGGTGTTCGTGCTGCGGGCAATTCGAGACGCGTTCCACGCCAACTATGATGTATTTCCCGACGGGCGCTTCGTGTTCGTGCGGGAGGCTGCCGGCGAAGGGCAAGGGACCGCGAGCTTCACGGTGGTGCTGAACGAGTTCGATCGCATCGCGAGGGAACGGCGGCAGCGATGAACGGGTTGAATAGCGTATTCGACTCCCGCCTGCCCTCACCCCCGGGCCCGCCGCTCCTCTCTCCGTAGCGCTTCCAGCTCAACACGTAACGACTTCCAATACTCCCGGTCGCGCGCGCGCTCGGCGGCCTCTTCACCCGACAGGCTGGCGACGAGGTCATCCTCGTCGGCCGCGAGGGCGCTGGCAAGCAGGGCTCGTTCGGTGGAGAGGCGCACGGCCTCCGCGCGATGGGCGTGGGCGCACTCGATGAGCAGGGACGGCGTGCGCAGCTCCCGCAGCCACCAATCGATGTGCTCTGGGGACGGCTCGGTCCGATGTCGAAAGTAGTCCGCCTCCAGCAGCCGGCGGATCATGGGCCAGTCCTTGTCTCGCTGCGTTTTCTTGGCCTGGACCAGATCGGGGAGGGCCATCACCTCGAGCACGTCGCCGTCCGGCGTCTCCACCGTGGTCCGCCGCTCCCACAGCGCAGGAAACGCAGCCACGCCCCGCATCACCGCCATCAGATCGATCCGGATCCCCGCCGCGTCCGGATGGTTCGCCCGGAAATGCACCGCGTGCCCGCGTGCGAGGTACGCACCGGTGAAGGGCGGGACCGCGGCACGCTCCGCCTGCAACTCGGCGAGCGCGCGTTCAAGCTGCGTCAGATTGTCGGGATCGATCAGGATGGCCAGGTCGACGTCACGGCTAAACTCCGCCGCGCCGTACAACACGCACGCCTGGCCGCCCATGAGCAGGCA
>JACQHC010000060.1 GCA_016199245.1 Gemmatimonadota bacterium
CTCTTGTGTTACCGTCCGTCGCTCGCAGCCGCCTGCCGGACGATCTTGCCGTCCGCGTCGATGATCTTGATTTCGCCGAGATTCAGCTCCCGGATCCCCGCCTCGATCTTGGACCGGTCCCCCACGATGACCCACACCAGCTGATCGGGCTGCACGAAGCGCTGCGCGAGCGCGTTCACGTCAGACGTCTTGAGCGCGCGCACGCGCTGGGCATAGGTGTCGAAATGAGTGTCCGGCAGCCCGTACTGCACGATCTCGTTCACTGAGCCGAGGACGGCCCCCATGGTTTCCCACTGCCCCGGGAGTGTGAGCGTGAGACCGGCCTGTGCCATCCCCAACTCGTCGGCCGTCACGGGTTTGTCGGCGCGAATGCCGCGCAGCTCGTTGATCACCTCCTGCACGGACTCCCTGGTCTTGTCCGTCTGAACGGGCGAGATGGTGATGAACGGCCGCTGGCCGCGCGCATCCCACACCAGCGAGAAGGCGCCGTAGGACCAGTGTTTGTCCTCGCGCAGGTTCATATTGAGCCGGGAGGTGAACAGGCCGCCGAACAGCTGATTCAGCGCCTCGATCGCCACCTCGTCCGGGTTCGCTTTGGGTGGCGCGAGATGTCCGGCGATGATCACGGATTGCTGCGAGCCCGGCCGGTCGAGCAGGTAGACGCCAGAATTCGCCGGCCGCGACACGGTCGCGATGTTCTTGGTGGGCGTCTCGCCCCGCTGCCAGCCCCGGAACAGTCGCTCGATCCGGGGCCTGAGGTCCTGGAGCGTGACGTCGCCCACGACGACCAGCATGGCCTTGTTCGGCTTGAACCAGCTGCGGTGGAAACCGGCCAGATCCTCTCGCGTCATGGCGCTCACCGCCTCCTCGGTCCCCGAGCCCGTGAGCGGCATGCCATACGCATGTCCCTCCCCGTAGAGCAGGGGCGGGAAGACGCGCAGCGCCATCTGCTGCGGGTTCACCTTTTCGCGGCGAATCCGGGCAATCGTCTCCTGCTTGAGCCGGTCGAAGTCCGCCTGCGGGAAGGCGGGATTCAGGGCCACGTCCGCGAAGATCTCGAGCGAGGCGTCGAAGTTGTCCTTCAGTGCCGACATGGCGACGAACGAGGCATCGAGATTGGACCCGGTCCCCAGCGTCGCGCCGAGCAGCGCCAGCTGCTCACTGATCTGCAAGGAAGAGCGGGTGGTGGTTCCCTCGTCCATCATGTCGAGCGCCAGGCGGGCGGTCCCGGGGCGCGCGGACCGGTCGGCGGCGTAGCCGGCGTCCACCACGAGGCGCATGTTCACCTGCGGAATGGAGTGGCGCTCAGCCAGCACGAGCGTCAGACCATTGGGGAGCGTGGCGCGCTGGAGTCGGGGGAAAGCGACCGCGGGCGGCGGGCCGGGCTCCGGAACCCGAGTGCGGTCCGCGGTGCTCTCGGCTACCTGGTACTGCGGGAACGGCTGCACCTCGAGAACGAACGCGCCATCCGCCAGCCAGGCGTTGGCGGTGCGCTGGATATCCGCGGCGGTCATGGCGGCCACCCGCTCCAGACGGGTCTTGTAGTGGTCCGGCCGCCCGGCGTACACCTCACCTTGAGCCAGGACGTCGGACTTGCCGCCGAAGCCCCCGATCCGCTCGATGCCGCGCAGGAAGTTCGCGCGGAACTGCGTCTTGACGCGCTGCAGCTCTTGCGGCGTGGGGCCGTCGCGGAGGAAGCGCGCCAGCTCCTCGTCCATCGCTCGTTCGACCGCCGCGAGGCTGCCGCCAGGCCGGGCGGTGGCCCAGACCAGGATCTGGCCGCCGATCTCCCGCGCGTCGATGAACGCCACGACGTCCGTCGCGATCTGATCATCGTAGACCAGGCGCTTGTACAGCCGCGATGTCTTGCCCACTGCCAGCAGGTCCGTGATCAGGTCCAGGTAATCGCTCTCGGCTGTACTCCAGGCCGGCACGTTCCACACCTTGTACAGGCGCGCCTGCGGCACCCGGTCCTGCATCACTGCGCGCTGCGTGCCGGACCGCCGGGCCGTCCACTGCTCCAGCTTGGCGATGGGCGGGCCCGAGGGAATGTGTCCGAAGTAACGCTCCACCTTCTGTTTCGCGGTCTGCGCGTCGATATCGCCCGCAATGACCACGACGGCGTTCGCCGCCCCATAGTAGGTCTGGAACCACTCCTTCACGTCGTCCAGCGAGGCGGCGTTGAGATCCTCCATGGAGCCGATCACGCTCCAGGAATACGGGTGTCCTTTGGGGTAGGTGTTGTCGACGATGACGTTGAACGCCTTGCCATAGGGTTGGTCCTCGCCCTGCCGCTTCTCGTTCTGCACCACACCGCGCTGCTCGTCGAGCCTGGCCTGGTCAATGGCGCCGAGCAGGTGCCCCATCCGATCCGACTCCATCCAGAGCACGGCGTCCAGCGCGGGCGTGGGCACGTTCTGGAAGTAGTTGGTGCGATCCTCACTGGTGGTGCCATTGAGGTCGGTCGCGCCCATTCGCTCGAGTGGCTCCACGTAATCGTCGTTGAAGTGCTCGCTGCCGTTGAACATCAGGTGCTCGAACAGGTGGGCGAACCCGGTCTTGCCCGGTTTCTCGTTCTTCGAGCCAACGTGGTACCACACGTTTACGGCGACGATGGGCGCCTTGTGGTCCTCGTGAACGATCAGCGTGAGGCCGTTGTCCAGGACGAACTTCTGAAACGGGATGTCGATGCTGCTGGCGCTGGCTCCTTGCTGCGCGGCGAGGCGGGAGGCAGTCGCCAGCGCGAGGGCCAGGGTGAGATGCCGAACGACGCGACGAGACACAGCGACCTCCGAATAGGTGAGTATCAACTCAATTAGACGCGTACGTGCCAGAAACGGTTTCGCCGACGCGGGGCTATTGCCCAGGTTACCCCAGTTGCCCCTCGCCGGCCCCTCCTCGTCTCTCCTCGTCCCTCCTCGCCCCTCCTCGCCTCCGCTCGCCTCCCACTGGCTCCCCCTCCAACGCGAGGGTTGCCTCCGCTTCCTTCTCCCGGTCAACGTACTCCTCGCGATACATCCGAATCAGCTCGAAGAAGTACGACAGGCCAAGCGGGCCGATCAGGATCCCGAGGATGCCGAAGTAGCGCACGCCCGCGATCGCGCCCACGAGTGTCACGATCGGATGGATCCGCGCCCAGCGCCGAAAGACCACGGGCCGGATCAGATTGTCCACCATTCCTACGACGACCACGCCCCACGCGGCGAGGCCGATGGCGGCCGGCATTCGCCCATCGAGGGCGAGGGAAATGGCTCCGGGGCCCCAGACGAGACCGCTCCCCACCAGCGGAAGGATGGCGAAGATCGCGGTGACGAAACCCCAGAACAGGGCGCTCGACAGGTCGAGCACCCAGAAGGCGAGCGCGATCAACAGGCCCTGCACTACCGCGATCAGTAGCGTGCCCAGCATCGTAGACGCGGTGACGTCGCGGAACCGCTGTCGCAGCTTCTCGGCGTTCTCAGCAGAGAAGGGGATGTACGGGCGCGCCAGCTCCCACGTCTCCTCCGGACGGAGCAGCAGGAAATAGAGTCCAAAGAAGGCGATCGTGAGGTTCAAAGCGAGCCGCGTCGCCGTGCCGATGAGCCCGAACGCGCTCGATCCCATCCAGCTCACCACGTTCTCGCCCAGCCCCGCGAGGCGGGGGCCCACGTCGTACTCGCCGATCCGGAGCTCCGCCAGGCGGCGGAGCAGGGGGCTCTGCACCACGCCGCTGGCCATTTCCTGCGCCTGGCCAACGATAATGCCCGCGAACGAGAGGCCGGGCACGACCACGAGGAACACGGCCAGGGCGGTAAGCGTCCCGGCCGACAGCCCCGCGCCGACGCGCCGGCGGAGCAGTCCGTTGAGCGGGGACAACGTGACGTAGAGCACCACGGCCCCGATGAGGCCGGTGGCGAATGGCGCCAGTGCCATCGCGATCCCGGCTCCGAGCAGGACGATCAGAATCGCGGCGCGCTGGCGGCCGGAATCCAGAAACGGCAAGCGGTGTCCCGGCTGAGAGACGGCGATAGTCTAGGACCGCGCGCGGCAATGTGCCAGCGGCGTGGATAAGGTGAGAAGGGAGAGGGTGAGAAGTGACCGTGAGCCGTGAGGGGCGCCAGCCCTTAGGTTGGCGCCCCTTCACTTCTCACGGATCAGAACGCTTGTGTAAAGGAAAACTGCCAGTGCGTGCCCTTGATCGGCCGGTCGAACGGCTTCACGTAGTCCAGTTCGGCGATGGCGAAGCCGAGCAGGTTGACCCGCAGGCCGACGCCCGCGCTGGTCACGATGTCGCGCGTGCCGCCCGTGCTGAGGATGCCGTTGAGGAACTCGGGCTTCTCCGTTCCGTTCCAGGCCACGCCTGCGTCCACGAAGGCCACGAGGTCCAACGGCAGCACGCCGAACAGGCCGGGCCCCACGCCCAACGCGCCGAGCGGCGGGAACCGCAGCTCTGCGTTGCCGACGAGGATACGGCTGCCGATGAGCTGATTGAACACCGGACACGAGTTCGTGGCCGTGGCGTCGACGCATTCGTACGTGGCGAACGAGTTCAGGTCATAGCCCCGGATGATCCCCGGGTAGCCCAGAAACAGGGGAGCCATTCGGTTGTCATCCGCACCGGAACCGTACCGGCCGTAATGCATGAAGCGTCCAGCCAGCGTGAACGGACGCACGGGCATCACGTACCGCCGGTAGTCCGCCAGCGCGTTCACGAACCCGAGTGACCCGACCGTAGGGCTGGCCTCGAGACGGTACCGCTGGCCGAGGATTGGGCCGGTCCAGCCGAACAACGCGTTGTCATATACCAACGCCGCGCTGCCCGTGCCCAGGTGGAGACTGGCGTCGCTGGGCAGCTCCACGGTGGGGCGATCTATCAGCGCCCCGTCCTGCGAGATCACCGTCTCCACCTCGTCGTGGAACGTGACGTGACGGTAGCCGGTGCTGAACTCCACGCGGCGGACGCGGTTGAACGGATAGGCGGCGAAGCCGGTGACGTCCCGGTTGATCTGACGGAACAAGCGCGTTTGCTCATACAGCGTGCGCGTGGACAGATCGAACGTCCGATCGAACGAGCCCCAGATGTACGGAATCTGTTGCACCGCCACGCCCCAGTTGAGCCGCCGCTCGAGGTTCTGGTAGCCCGCGAGCACTGCCACGTCCCGCAAGCTTCCCTGCACCTGGAGCATCGTGACCACATTGTGGACGCCGAGCATGTCGCTCCAGTAGAGCGATGCCCCGCCGCCGAAGAAGGTGCCGAAGCGGTCCGACCCGAAAGTGAGGTTCGGATCGCTCACGTAATCCAGCGACAAGCCCGCGCGATACGGCCGCGTCTTGAAGTTCTCCGTGCCCGGCAGGCCGAACATGGGGTTCTCGAGCATGGCCACGACCTGCCCCCGATCGCGCCGGGCGGGCGGCAGCCGTGCGGCATTCACGTCCGCTGCCCCGTCCACCGGCTTCCCGGTCAAGCTGGCGGTGTCGTCGATCCGGTACACGTTGTGGGCGCCCCGCTCGTAGGCGGAGAAGAAGAGGTGCCCCGATTTCGTGGCCACCGACAGGGCGGGGGACAGCGCGGTGATGCCGGAGACGCCGGTGAACAGGTTGGTGACCTGGTACACCTCACCCGAGCCGACTTCGAGGCGGTACACGTTGGTCACGCCCGTCCGGTCGGACAGGAAGTAGATGCTCCGCCCGTCAGGGCCCCACTGGGGGTTGATCGCCTTAGCGCCACTGAGCGCGAACAGCGATCGCGCCTCCCGGGTCGCGGGATCGATCACGGCAAGCCCGTACTCCCCGGTCTTCAGCGTGCCGAGGTCCGTGGAATAGCGATCCGTCACGAAGGCGATGCTCGCCCCGTCGGGCCGCCACGCAGGTTGCAGGTCGGAATAGGGATCCTCGGTGAGGCGGAGCAGCGTGTCGGCCTCGAGATCGTACAGGAACAGGTCCGACAGCCCGCCCACGATGGCCGAGAACGCGACGTACCGGCCGTCCGGCGACCAGGAGGGGTTGAACACCTCGTCGAGCGTCGGCAGCCGCTCTTCGCGTTCGAGCGCTCCCGACGCGGCGTCGAAGATGGATAGGACGGGCTTCCCGTCGCTGATACCGCCCACGATGAACCGCCGGCCCTCCGAGTCCCAGGCGCCCGCGGAGTTGATGAACTGGAGACTCTGGAAATGCGGATCCACGGCCGTGCCGACGAGCTTGCGCCGAACCGCGCCCGCTGCCGCATCCGCGACAAACACGTCCACGGAGAATTGGTCCCGCTCGGACATGAACACGATCTGCTGGCCGTCCGGACTGACGGCGGGAGCGATGTTCAAACGGCCGCCGGTGACCTTCTCGTCGAGCACGACCTTGCCGTATGCGCTCGCCGAGTCCGTGCTCGCCCGCAGCGGCTCGAACGCGCCTTGCATGGCGGCGTGCCAGTTCTTCGACAGGGAGTCGATCGGGATGCCGATGATGCGCTCGATGGCCAGATAGGGGTCTCGCGTGCGGCGGGCGGACTTGAGGATCCTCCCGACCGCGTCGTCCCCGTACGTGCCGGCAATGTAAGACCACAGCGCCTGGCCCCAGCGATACGGGAAGTAGCGCTGATCGTTCAGTTTGGTGATGCCGGGCAGGTTCTCCTTGCCGTTCTTGTCCCGCAGGGCGTCCCGCATCCACATGGCGGTATGCGGGTCCACGGGTCCCACCGACAGGTATTCGGCCATGCCCTCGATGAACCACAGCGGCATGCGCAACGCAACCGGCGCGTTACTCTCGCTCACGCGTCCCGGATCGCCGGTCATATCGAACTGGAATGCGTGGGCCAACTCGTGGCCGAGCACGTGATCCGTCTCCGCCAGCGGGCCCGCGAACGGAAGCACGACGCGTCGCTTGAGCAGTTCCGTGACGCCGCCCGTGCCCTCGCCGATATCGCCCAGGATGGCGTTGGTCTGCTCGAAATGGGGATGACTGGCGTACAGGATGATGGGCTGGCGCCGGTTCAACTCGTGATCCAGCAGCCGGGACAGCCGCGCATACCAGCGCTCGGCCATCCGTCCGGCGAGCTCGACAGCCTGCGTCTCTTCCGGATAGTGGTAGATGTCGAAGTGCTCGGTTTCGAGGACCCGGAAACGGAAATCCTCATATTGGACTTTGTTGCGCCCGAAGTACTGCGCGGGCGCCGCCCTGCCAAGCGCTACCAGCGCTGCGAGCACGAGTCCACTGACGATCCGCGTGTTCATGATCCTCCCGGCTCAGGCCTGTGAGGGACGGCGACACATGGGTTGCGCGCGGTCGCCCGCACCGCAGATGAGCAATGCACGTGCCATCCGGAGAGCCACCGTAAGATGGCGCAACAGGCGAGCTTGCGCACCTCGGGTCGGGTGAACCCCCGCTGCCGCCCGCCCCGCATTGTCCGAGAAGATAGACAGCGTGTCCCCTGTTAGCTTTCGGCCGCGTGCGACCTCCCGCTTTTGTTCCAGCCCGGTGGCTTCCCGGTCCCCATGCGCAGACGCTCGGCGCGCGCCTGCTGCGCACCCGTCACGGCGTGGTACTGCGTCGCGAGCGGGTGGAGCTGCCGGATGGCGACTTCGTGGATCTCGATTGGGCGGAAGGCGTCGGTCCGACTGTCCGCCGGTCCGGCGCCCCGCTCGTCCTCGTCCTCCACGGCCTCGAGGGCAGCGCCCGTTCCGGCTACGCGCTGGAGTTGTACAGGCAGCTGGGGAGCGTGGGCCTCTCCGCGGTGGGGCTCAACTTTCGCTCGTGCAGCGGCGAGTTGAACCGCGCGGCGAGGCTGTACCACTCGGGCGACACGGGAGATCTGGCATACGTCGTTGAATGGCTCGCGCGGCGTTTTCCGGGGCGGCCGCTCGGAGCCGTAGGCTTTTCGCTCGGCGGCAATGTGCTCTTGAAGTACCTGGTGGAATCCCGGGCGCACGATGCTCCTCGCCCCTCCTCGTCCCTCCTCGCCTCTCCTCGTCCGGGGACGGGGGGAAGAAGCGATGGGATTGCTGTAGCTGCCGCCGTCTCCGTCCCGTTCGATCTTTCGGCGGGGGCGGACGGTCTCGAGCAGGGCTTCGGTCGACTGTACCGCCGCTATCTCGTCACCAAGCTGCAGCGCAAGGTGGCAGGCAAGGCACACGTGCTGGCCGCCCGCATTGCCGTGCCGCAGGCGCTCGCGGCCCGCACGTTCCGGGAATTCGACGACGTGGCGACGGCGCCGCTCCACGGCTTCCGCGATGCCGAGGACTACTACTGGCGCTCGTCGAGCGGGCCGTTGCTGGCGGGCATCCGCGTGCCGACGCTTCTGGTGCATTCGCTCGATGACCCGTTCCTCCCCAGGTCCGCCGTGCCGGACGGCGCGGCCCGGTCCAATGCCGCGATCACGACTGTGTTTACCGAGCGTGGGGGCCACGTCGGCTTCGTCTCAGGCCCCCCCTGGTCGCCCGTGTTCTGGGCCGAGCGGCAGGTGGCGGCGTTCCTCTCACATCACCTGTCGACGCGGACGGTTGACAGTGACGGAGCGCGCGCAACTGCGGAAAGAAGCGCGCCGGCGGGAACCCGCGATCCGGTGGACGCGTGACCGGGGCCCCGGTTCCGCAGCGCATCCACCGCGGTGGACGGCAGGTGGTCATCACGTGGGATGCGGATCACGTGGGCACGTACGACGCGCAAACCCTGCGGCTCGCGTGTCACTGCGCCGTGTGTCGTGACGAGGTGTCCGGACGCCCCTTGCTCGATCCGGGCCGGGTGCCCGCAAGTGTCGAGGCGGAGTCCATTCAGCTGGTCGGGGGCTACGGAATCAAGATTCGCTGGACGGACGGGCATGATACCGGGATCTACACGTACGAGTACCTGTGGGAGCTGTGTCCGTGTGGGAAGCACGGGCGATGACAGGCGATGACGGGCGATGTCAGCCTCTGGTTCTCACACGATGGCCGTTCTGGGAAGCTGACGTCGCCCGCGATCGCCCCAGATCGCCCGTGATCGCCCGGGGTGGGATGGGGCTCGGGTAGGGTGGACCCCGTCTGCCACACCCTCGTCGGCGTCGCCCTCGCGGAGACCGGGCTGAAGCGTCGTACGCCCGGCGGTGCGCTCACCCTCTTGATCGGCGCTAACCTCCCGGACGTGGACATCCTGTCATACGCGTGGGGGTCGCTCACGGCCCTAACGTTCCGACGCGGCTGGACCCACGGCGCGCCGGCCATGTTTGTGCTGCCGCTGCTGCTCGCCGCCGCCGTGTTCTGGCTCCGGCGGCTGCCGGTGCCGCGTAGGGCGCGACAGCCGGCGGTCTTCGGGCAGCTCGCCCTCCTGTCCTACGCGTCCATGCTAACTCACCCCGTCCTGGATACGCTGAACACGTATGGCATGCGGTGGCTGATGCCGTTTCGCGACGGCTGGTTCTACGGGGACACGTTGTTCATCGTCGATCCGTGGCTGTGGGGCCTCCTTGCCGCGGGTGTGATGCTGGCGCGCAGGCGAGGGACCGGCCGGCCAGCCCACGCGGCGCTGGGGCTCGCCCTCGCCTACATCCTCGCGATGTGGTCGGGCTCCGTCATGGCGCGACGGGATGTCCGATCGCGAGTCGCAGCTGAGGACGGAAAGAATGGCCGCATCATGGTGTCACCGGTTCCGCTCAATTCCCTGGCGCGTCTCATTCTTGTGGACGAGGGAGGCCGCTACCGGCTTGGCTGGTACCGCTGGGTTGGCGGGCCGCGTCTTGAGTGGTACGGGGAACTGGAGAAGAACGACGGAGACCCCGCGGCGCGGGAGGCAGCACAGACCGAGGAAGGTGCCGCGTTTCTCACGTGGGCACGATTCCCGTTCTTCATCCGGCAGCGGACGCGGGCGGGCGACGTCGTGCACATCGTGGATGCCCGCTACACGGTGGATCCGGAGGCGCCATTCGGCGCCCTGACCGTTCGGCTCCCGCGCGTGGGGGAAGAGGATCAAAACACGAGCGGGCGGTAGGGTATTTCCCCACCGCCCGCCGCGTGCCGACTGGGCAATTCGTCAGCCCGCGACGACCCTCACCTGATGCCAGGGCTGCGCGAACTGGCGATTGTGCCGCTGGACGCCATGGCGCGCCACCTCGATACCCACCCGGACCTTCTTGCGGAACTCACTCGGCAGCTCCGCCGTGCCGGGCGGCATCGTAATCGAGGCCTCGAAATCGTTGAAGAAGCACCGGCGATCGGACACGCCGCCGCGCGGCGCCACGAAGCGGCGGTTGTGCTCGATGTGCACATCCAGTCGCACGCTGTCGTGGTAGCGGAATAATTCGGCGATGATCACGCCCTCACCGATGCCATCCGGGAATCGGAGCGGGATGATCGCCCGCAACTCACCGTCCTCGGACTCCACGGACACGGTCTCGTCGGCATCCGTCAGCCGCAGCAGCTCCTCCGCAGCGCGTCCCAGGACTTCGATCGTCCCTTCGATCTCGCGTTCGAGCGTGCGTAGGCCACTTTCGACACAACCGGTCATAACTCCTCCGAGAGAGTCCCACCCTCCACCGGTCAGTGGAGCGAGAACTGTGCCACTATAGGATTGCATGATGGACGAAACCGCGCAACCCATTGGGGCCGGCGAGATTGCACTGCACGTGGTCTCGGCCCGGGCGCAGCCCCGGCGTTGCCAGGCGTCCACTTCCTTGACGGTCCGTGCAATGGTGTGTGCACCGTGTGACCTGAATCACCGGCTGCTGGGGGTCCGTGCCGGCTCCTCGGTCCACGGCGAAGGCCTCGTGCGGGCGCTATCTTGTTTCCCTTATGGTTCTCGCCGACCGCCTGGGTCGCCCTCTCGCCAGTCTCCGTCTCTCGGTCACGGATCGGTGTAACCTGCGCTGCCGGTACTGCATGCCGGGGGACGACTACGTGTGGCTTCCCCGCGCGTCCATCTTGAGCTTCGAGGAAGCCGACCGCCTCATCGGCGTGTTCGCCCGGCTCGGCGTGCGCAAGGTCCGATTGACTGGGGGCGAGCCGCTGCTGCGGCAGCAGCTCGAGCACCTCGTGCGGCTCGTTGCGTCGCGGCGCGAGATCGCCGATGTGGCCCTGACCACAAACGGCGTGCTGCTCGCGCGCACGGCCGGCCGCCTGAGGGAAGCGGGCCTCCATCGCGTGACCGTGAGCCTCGACACGCTCAAGCCCGAGCGGTTCCGCGCGTTCGCGAAGAGCGAGCGGCACGCCGATGTGCTGGCCGGGATCGCCGTCGCGCGCCAGGCGGGCTTCGCCAACCTCAAGCTCAACACCGTGGTGATTCGCGGATTCAACGACGACGAGCTGTGCGACCTGATCGAATACGGGCGCGCCAACGAGGCGGAGGTCCGGTTCATCGAGTACATGGATGTGGGAGGAGCCACCGGGTGGAGCACCGACCTGGTGGTCGCTCGCCGGGAGATCCTCGGCGTCTTAGCGAGGAAATACGGCCCAGCTAAGCCCGCCACCGGCGCGAAGGACCCGGCTGCGCCCGCGGACCAATTTGTCTTGCCCGACGGAACGCGCTTCGGTATCATCGCGTCCACGACCGAGCCGTTCTGCCGCACGTGCGACCGCGCGCGGCTCACGGCCGACGGCGTGTTCTACCGCTGCCTGTACGCCGAGGACGGGCTGGATCTGCGGGCCCCGCTCCGGGCAGGCGCCTCCGATGAGCAGCTCGCGGCGATGATCACGCACCGCTGGCGTGAGCGGACCGACCGGGGCGCGGAGTTGCGCCTCGCCGTGCCGGAGCGCGGGGCGCTGTACCAGCTCGCGGCCCTGCGCGCGGACCCGCACCGGGAAATGCATACGAGGGGGGGATGAACGAGACGGCGGGATGGGCGGCATGAGCGGCATAGGCGGGATGCAAGAGGATGGCAGCAGCGCCGTGCTTCCGATGCCCTCCATGCTGCTCAGAGGACTCATGCCGCTCATGCCGCTCTGCCGCCGGGTGGGTGTGTGGGGCCGGGTGGCCGCCGTCGGGTTGTTGGGACTGGGCGTGGCCGCCTGCTCTCACAAACCCCCGCCCGACTTCGCGCCGGACCCCACTATCGTCGCCAGGGCGCGGGCCATCCGCATCATGCCCGCCAGCGATCGCGCATGTCCCGGGGAGCTCATCCGCGCCAGCTACGAGGCGGTTCTGAACGACAGCACCGTGCTGCCGTTCGAGACCAGGTACGACAAGGACCGCCCGCCGCGACTCCACGTGGTCTTCCTGACGCGCACGAGTCCGGAGGCCGTCCCATTGGAAGACGGCAATTGGAGCGCCAACCCGGATCCGCTGGCCAGTGCCATGAACGGGTTTCGGTTGAGCGCGTTCTTCAAGGCGAAGCCGCCCGTGAATGCATTTACGACCCTGGCGCCCTCGTATCACTGCCTGCCGCACGCCTTCGGGTTCGGCGGAGCGTCCGGCGACCGCGAGATGCCGGGGCAGGACGGGCCGGACATCACGGTTCGGCTGAGGGTTCTCCGGACTCCCTACTACGATCGCCTCGTTGTCGCGGCGATCGAGGTGGGGCAGGCGCCGCCGTTCTTTGTGGTCGGTGACGCCGCCATCGTGCCGCCGGCTGACTGGATCGTGGTGGAGACGCGAGGGGGGAGAGGTGGGCGAGGGCTGGACGGGGCCGCAGGAGCGGCAGGAGCGGCAGGAGCGGCAGGGTGTCCTGGAGCACCGGGTGGGCCCGGCGGGCGCGGTGGTAGCGGAGGTGTGGGGGCGGCGGGAGGTCGCGGCGGCCGCTTAACGATCGTCGGGCCTCAGGAGGAGCCATTCCTCGTGGGGCTAGTGGAGGGGCGCAGCCTCGGTGGGCCGGGAGGACCCGGGGGCCGCGGTGGCACGGGCGGGGCCGGTGGAAAGGGAGGGCCGGCCCCGACGGCTGACCCAAATCGCCGCTGTCAGGCCGGCAGTGATGGGGCAGCAGGTGCCGACGGATCTGCAGGCCCGGAGGGCCCGCACGGACTTCCCGGCCAGCGATCGCAAACCCTGTTGTTGCCCGCGCGCGAGGTTTTCCAGCCGGGGCGCATTCCGCCCACGCTGGCCGCAGTGCTCGACTATACGGAGCGCGGCGGCCGGTGAACGGGCGGTAAGATCAGCTTCACGTTTACCTCATCCCACGTGGGCAGGGCTCGCAGTAGGTCTCATGGCCGCCGTTCGGACTACGTCTCATAACCGGAGTTCGCCGTCGTGATCGTTGCCGTCCCCAGGGAGACCGCGCCCGGCGAGCGCCGCGTGGCGCTCGTTCCGGAATCGTGCAAGAAGCTGGTTCAGGCGGGATACGCCTTGCAGATCGAAGCCGGCGCGGGTGCAGGTGCCTACATGCCCGATGCCGCGTACCGCGAGGCCGGCGCGACCGTGGAGGCGGACCCGGCGGCTCTACTCGGCCGGGCGGACTTCGTGGTGAAGGTGGGCCCGCCGGCCCTCGGCGCCGACGGCCGGAACGAAGTCGAATGGATGCGGCCGGGGACGGTGTGGCTCGGGTCCCTGATGCCGCTCAGGAATCTCGCGACAGTGCGGGCCCTCGCGGCGCGCCGGATCACGGCGTTTTCGACGGACGCCATCCCGCGCACCACCCGGGCGCAGGCAATGGACACACTCTCGTCGATGGCGAACATCGCGGGCTACCGCGGCGTGCTGCTCGCCGCCGCCGAGCTCAACAAATACTTCCCCATGCTGATGACGGCGGCCGGCATGGTGCCCGCGGCCAGGGTGTTCGTCGTGGGCGCCGCGGTGGCTGGCTTGCAGGCGATCGCCACGGCACGGCGCCTCGGGGCGATCGTGTCGGCGACGGACGTGCGGCCCGAGGTGAAAGAGCAGATCGAGAGCGTCGGGGCGAAATACGTGGGGATCGAGCTCAAGGAGAGTGCTGCGGCAGGGGGCGGGTACGCGAAGGAGCTGTCCGAAGCGGACAAAGCTCGGCAGCGGGAGCTGCTGGCCGAACAGTGCGCGGCGGCGGACGTGGTGATCACGACCGCGTTGATCGGCGGCGTGTTCGCGCCCACGCTGATCACGCGGGACATGGTGCGGCGCATGCGGCCGGGAGCGGTGCTCGTGGACCTCGCTGCGGACGGCGGCTGCAACTGTGAACTGGCGCGGCCGGGGGAGACCGTGGTCGAGAACGGCGTGACCATCATGGCGCCGCTCAACGTGCCGTCCGGCATGCCGACGCACGCCAGCACGCTGTTCTCCCGCAACCTCGTGGCGTTCATTCAGGCCTTCACGAAGGACCAGGCGTTTCAGCTCGACCTGGCGGATGACATTCAGCAGGGCGCCATCATCACGCACGCGGGCGAAGTGGTGCACACGCGGACCAAAGAGGCGTTGGCAAAGGAGAGAGCCTAGATGTCGAGATGCTCGATCAGGCGAACGGCGGTGGCGGCGCTGGCGTGGGTGGTGTGCGGCTGGGTGGTGGCTGGGCGGGCGTACGCCCAGGAGGCGCCACCCGCGCACGCCGAGCAGCCGTTCGACTACTGGTCCATGGTGTTCGTCTTCCTGCTGGCGACGTTTATCGGGATCGGGGTCATCCGCCGGGTCTCCCGGTTGCTTCACACGCCGCTCATGTCGCTCACCAACGCGATCTCGGCCATCGCGGTGGTGGGGTCCATCATCGTGACCGGATCTGACTATCCCAACGAGATCCGGTTGCTCGGCGTCGTGGCCCTGTTTGCATCGATGACGAACATCGTGAGCGGGTTCCTGATCACCGACCGGATGCTCAAGATGTTCAAGACGACGCGCAGGGAGGAAAAGAAGTGACGCACTCGCTCGTGCAGTTCACCTACGTCGTCGCCACGGCGCTGTTCGTCTTCTCGCTCCACTGGATGAACGATCCCAAGACGGCGCGCCGCGGCGTGTTCGCGGGCGTGGCGGCTATGCTGCTCGCGGTCATCGCCACGTGGATTCAGCCCGAGGTGGTGCATCACGGCTGGATCATTGTGGCGATCATCGCGGGGTTCGTGGTGGGGATTCCGCTGTCGATGGTGCCGCTCACGGCCGTGCCCCAGCGGACGGCGTTGTCCCACGCGTTCGGCGGCCTCGCCGCGGGCCTCGTGGGAACGGCCAAATACTACCTGTGGCTCGGCGAAGGCGGCGCGGAGCTCACGGCCTTCCGCATGACGGCGATCATCGCGGAGATCCTCCTGGGCTTCCTCACGTTCACCGGCAGTCTCATGGCCGCCGGCAAGCTGCAGGAGCTCAAATGGATCCCGCAGCGGCCGGTGACGTATCCGGGGCAGAACGTGACCAACATCGGTCTGCTCATCGTGGCGGCGGTGATCGGTATCATGTTGATCGTGAGCCCCACAGCGGCGTGGGCGCCCAAGCTGTTCCCCGTGGTGATCGGGCTGGCGCTGGTGTTCGGCGTGCTCTTGATCATCCCGATCGGCGGCGCGGACATGCCGACCGTGATTTCGATCCTCAACTCGTACGCCGGGTTGTCCGCCGTGGCCATGGGCTTCGTGCTGGACAACAAGCTGCTGATCACCGCCGGCGCATTGGACGGATCGAGCGGCCTGATCCTGTCCATCATCATGTGTCGCGCGATGAACCGGTCGTTCGCCAACGTGCTGTTCGGCGCGTTCGGCCAGGTACAAACGGCCAAGCAGCTGGGAGAAGGGAAGGTCTACAAGCCCGAGACGATCGAGGGCGCCTCCCAGGTGCTGGAGCAGGCCAATCTCGTGGTGATCATTCCGGGCTACGGCATGGCGGTGGCCCAGGCGCAGCACAAAGTGCGCGAGCTGTACGATCAGCTGAAGAAGCGGGGCGTGACCGTGAAGTTCGCCATTCATCCGGTGGCGGGGCGCATGCCCGGACACATGAACGTGCTGCTCGCCGAGGCGGACATCCCGTACACCGATCTGGTGGAGATGGGCGACATCAATCCGGACATGCCGCAGTGCGACGTGGCGCTGGTGGTGGGGGCCAACGACGTGGTGAACCCGGTGGCCCGGTACGACAAGACCAGCCCGATCTACGGCATGCCGATCATCGACGCGGACAAGGCGAAGACGGTGTACGCCATCAAGCGCAGCAAGAACCCGGGATTCGCCGGGATCGACAACGAGCTCTACTTCTCGGACAAGACGTGGATGCTGTTTGGGGATGCGAAGAAGGTGATCGGCGATCTCGTGAAACAGCTCACGGACTCAGGGGGGATTCACTGAAAGCGGTCCTCGGGGATCATGCCGAGCGGGCAGGCCGGGCCGCTGGCTCTAAGCGAATCGGAGGCGTTGCAGTTCCGCTGGACTCATTGCGGTGAGGCCCAGCTTGCGGAGCAGTGCGTTGACCTGGCGTGTGGTGACCCCCCGCCACAAGTACCTGTTGCATGTGATCCGGCTGCACCACGAGTTCCCAAAGGTAGGCTCAGGGCGGTAGCAAAGCGTTGCAAGACAGGACCGAATAAACGCAGGTTATCCCCGGAGCTCCTTCAACGCGACTCCGTGCAGCAGGAGCGAGCACGGGGCCAGGAACGCGGGGATCAGCACCAGCGGGTACAGCGTGAGGAAGTAGCCGGCCGTCCGGCCGGTGAGCAGCACCACGGTCACTCCAAAGACAACCACGGCGACGCCGCCCGCGGTCCACATAAGCTGAGCGCGCGGCGCCCCGCCTGGCATCCGGCCGACTGCTGCTCCGACCGCCGGCGCCGTGAGCGCCACGGCGACGTCCCCAATCCCCCAGGGGAGCGCGATCCACGCGGGGAGCGCCTCGCCCGCCAGAGCAAGGAGCAGCGTGACCGAGACCAGCCGGTACGCCTGAAGGGACACGAGGGAGCCCGGCATCGCGGCCGCCGCCAACCGGCGGCTCAGCCCCGTGGCAGTGAGGCCGCCCGCGACGGGCAGGACGGCGGTTAGCCCGAGAGCGAATCGCCAGCCCGGCCGCCCGCCCTCGAACACGCCGAGCCGCGCCAGCTCCCACACGATCAGAAACCAGACAAGTGCGATCGCGGCGGCCGCGGCGCCCCGGCCGGCGCTCCCGGTGGCCAGCGCCGCCGTCGCGGCTACGTACAACACGATGGAGAGTGCCGCGCCGAGGATGACGACTTCGACGTAGGTGAAGAGCCCGCTCATGAAGCGCGGGAGCGCCCGTAGGTGCCCGTGAGCGTTGCTTGCTCCAGTACGTGTCCCTTCATGGCTTCGAGCAGCACGGTCTTGGTGGCGCCTGGCGGCAACGCAAGCTCCTGCTTCAGTGCGTAGAGTGTGAATACGTACCGGTGAGGCCCGCCGGGGGGCGGGCAGGGGCCGTTGTATCCCGTCTTGCGAAAATCGTTGGTGCCCTGGAGCGCGGCGATAGCCCCGGTGAGGCGCGCGTCACCCGACAGACCGGAAGGAAGCGCCGTCACTGACGGGACGATGCCATACAGCACCCAGTGCACGAACACGCGGCCGGGCGCGTCGGGGTCGTCCACGATCAGCGCCAGTTGCCGGGCGTCAGGGGGAACTCCCGTCCATGCGAGGGGCGGGGATTGGTCGGCGCCGTCACACGTGTGGGCGCGAGGAATGGGGCCGCGATCGGAGAAGGCCGGGCTGGTGATCTGCATGGGGGCGAAGATGGTCCGCTGGCAGGCGACGTCAAGCGGGCGTCGTTTCGGTCATTGGTGCGTTCGAATGATCCTGCTCCAGGCTCCCTCCGCCACGATCTTGGCGTATGCCCATTGGCGCTTGCCC
>JACQHC010000061.1 GCA_016199245.1 Gemmatimonadota bacterium
ACTTTGACCTGATCGTGCCGTGCGGGATTCCCGACGTGCAGATGACCAGCGTGCAGCGGGAGCTGGGCGAGCGGGCGCCGCGTGATCTATGGGTGCGGGCAACCGATGCGGTGATCCTGGGTTTCGCGGAAACGTTCGGACAGCGGCCGCAAGCAACCGCGGTCGAGCAGCTGGTACGGGATAGCTTTGCCAAAAAGGCGTGAGAGGTGAGAGCCTGTGAATCTATTGAGCTGTTACGTTGCGGCATGCGGGTGGAGCGATTGATGCCGTGGTTGGCGTGAGCATCACTACCGTCTGTGGTGTGAGGCGTGCGCTTCAGGGTCGGTGACTGTGGACCGCTTCCCGCGCTCGGCGCGCCTACGTGGCGGTGGCCGCCGCTCGCAGCGCATGCCCGTGCAGGAGGTTGATCGCGAGCGCGTGCCACAGCACCACCGCCCGCACCTTCGCCAGGCCGCGGACCCGCACGCGGATCAAGCCGCGGTTGCTCACTTGGGCGTTCACCCACTCGGCCGCCCCTGGCCGCTGACGCAACAGGGCCCGGGCTGCTGCCGTGGCCATGCGCCGACGCCACGCGGCGACGGCGGGCGGATCCCCGCAGCGCGGCGCGTAGCGATCCTGCCCCGGTTTCTTCGGTGCCAGCACGGGTGCGATCACGGTGCAGGGATGCGGTGGCGCACTCAGCGTCACCAGATCCGCCTTCTTCGCAAAGCCGCCATCCGCCACCACGGTGGACGGGGTCTGGCCATAGCGGGCCTCGAGCTGCGCGAGCATGGGCGGGAGCTGGCCGAAATCGCTGCCGGCATTGGTGGCCTCTACGCCCACCACAATGGGCGCATCCAGCGGGCGCGCCAATTGCACGTTGTACGCCGGCCGATACCCGCCATCACTCATCTTCATGACGCGGGCCTCGGGATCGGTGCTCGACGCCCGCGGTTCTCGCGGGTTGCGGTTGCGCTGCGCCTGCTTGGCCCGCTCCAACTCGGCGACATGAGTCAGGGCCGCCCGCGCCCGCTGCTCCCGCGCCCGCGCCGCGCGCTCCCGGGCCACCTGCTGGCGCCGGGTCAGCGCCGCCGGATCAGCCGCCACCTCCTGGCGCAACCGTGCTACGTGGCGCCGGGCCACCTTCAGGCACCGCTGCAACGTGCCGCGCCGGTGGAACGACGCCGCTCCGGCGCTGGCCCGCACCTTGTAGCCGTCCTGGGTCACCACGGCGAGCGTGACCAAGCCCGCGTGCAGCAACGCCGCCACGCTCTGGGTAAGCAAGTCATCCAGGATTTCCACGTGCTGCACCCGGAAGTCGGCGAGCGTGTGATAGTTCACGCTCACGCCGCCGCACAACCACTGATAGGCCACGTGCTCGGTGCACAAGCGATCCACCGCCCGGGCGCTGCCCACGCCCTCCAGCGTGGCGTACAGCCACAGGGCCACCAGGATCTGCGGATCGATGGCCGGCCGGCCGGGCGTCCCCTCGACGGCCGCAATGCGGGCGTACAGCGGGCCGAGATCCAACCCCTCGACGAACCGCCACACCAAGCGGGCGCGGTGCTCCGGCGGCACCAGCTGATCGAGCGCCAGCGGCCGCCACTCGATCTGCGTCCGGTCCGCACGCTCCACCCGCGGGCGGCCGCTGCCCTGAGTCGATGCGGCGGGGACCGTCGGCCGCAGCGGGAACAGCGTGGGCTCGTCCATGCGACCTCGCTGGAAGGAGGTGAACTTCGCAATACGACCCGCGCCCAAAATACAACTTCTCAAACCTCGAACCAGAGGCAATTATTTCACAGGCTCTGACTTCTCGTACAGCGTGGGCGCCGTGCTTTTCTATCTGCTCTACGGCGTCGTCGGACCCGAGCGGTTTCGAGCCATCATCGGCGGGTTTTACCGGCAATACGCCGAGGCCGGAGGGGGCACCGACGATTTCGTCGCGTTCGCGAGCAAGACCGCGGGGTTGAATCTGACGAAGGCGTTCGACGATTGGGTCTATACCGTCGGCTGGTGGGACGCGATCCAGGGCGGGGCGACGTATCAGGAGCTGGTCCAGCGGTACCGGCCGAGGTAGAGTGGGCGAGCACCCACGCTGACGCTTGACGCTCTCTTGCGCCTGACCACCTACCGTCGGGTCAGTCACAGCAAGAAGGTGTCCAATGCGTCGCACCGCGCTCATCCTTGCCACCCTGATGGCGGCGGCCGGCCGCGGTTCTTCGCAACGCCGCGCTTGGTCTGGTCGTTGGAGCGGCGACGGGCGCCGTCGCCGGGCCCGTGCTGCTCTCCCGTTCCTGCCTGACGTGGAAGCGCGACCTTGCAAACCAGGTGAATTGCGCCGAGGACTTGCTGGACAATGGGACCCGAGCGCAGGCTGCCGTGATTTTCGGTGGTGCCGGCGTCGGTCTCGGCGCCCTGGTTGGGATCCTGACAGGGCGAGAGCGCTGGCAGGAGCTGGACGCCCGAGGCTGGCAGCTGGCCACGGTTCCGCTGCCTGGGCAGATCGCGTTCAGGGTTTCAACGAGGTTCTAGAAGCGGCGACGGCTGCCGCGTGGAACGGAAGGCATTCGCAAGGCGTCGCCCCGGGCGCGCCAGCTCGGGGCGACCGGCCCGTTCGCGAAACGCGCCCCCTTTCTGGCCAGCCCACGCGGCCAACCTGTATCTTGGTTCATGGCCCCGTCCCCGCCCCCGGCCGATCCCCTCTTCCTGTCATTCCAGCTCGCTCTGGCCGGCCGGTACTCGATCGACCGCGAGATCGGCCGCGGTGGCATGGGGATCGTCTATCTCGCCCGCGAGGTGCATCTCGATCGCCCAGTCGCGATCAAGCTGCTCCCGCCTGACCGCGCCAGCCAGCCGTCGCTGCGCCAGCGCTTTCTCCGCGAAGCCCGGCTGGCCGCCAAGCTCTCCCATCCCAACATCATCCCCATCCACGCCGTCGAGGACACGGGTGGCTTTGTGTTCTACGTGATGGCGTTCGTGGATGGCGAGACGCTGGCCCACCGTGTCCGCACTCGCGGTCCCCTCCCGGGCGCGGAGGCGGCGCGCGTGCTGCGGGAGGTCGCCTGGGCGTTGGCCCACGCCCACCAGCAGGGGCTGGTGCACCGCGACGTGAAGCCGGACAACATCCTGTTGGAAGCCGGGACCGGGCGCGTCCTTGTAGCGGATTTCGGCATCGCCGCGGCGGCTGGGGACTCGGGGCCCGACGGCATCACCGGCACACCCGAATTCATGAGCCCGGAGCAGGCACTCGGCGCGCCAGTCGACCAGCGCAGCGACCTGTACGGGTTGGGTGCCAGCGCGTTCTATGCTCTGTCAGGACGGTATCCCTTCGAGGGACAGAGCGCGACGGAGGTTCTGGCGAAGCAGGTCACCGAGCCGCCGCCCTCGCTCGCGTCGCTCGGCCTCATTGTACCGCGCAAGCTCGCGGCCCTGGTAGATCGCTGCCTGGCCAAGGCCCCCGACCACCGGCCGGCGAGCGCCCAGGCGCTGGCTGAGCAGCTCGGCGTGGCACTCGAGCAACGGCGCGAGCTGCCCGCAGCCCTGCGAGCATTCGTGAAGCGCAGCGCCAGGTTGAATGGAGTCGGCACGCTCGCCACCGCGCCGCTCGTGCTTTCGGGATCGATCAGCGTTGCAGCCGTGTTCGGCGCTGTCGCGGGTTATGTCACCTTCTTCGGCGGATTGGCCGCAGTACCACTGGCGTACTTCGTGGGAGCGGCGCGACGCCTCTTACGGCTGGGATTCACCCATCAGGATCTTGGGCCCGCGTTCCAGGGAGAGATGGAGCAGACCAGAGAGGAGCTCGCCGTCGAGCGCCGCCGCAGCCACCCAGCGTGGCTCGCCAGCGGACTTCGTATCGCCGCAAAGGCCGCCGGCGCGGTCTCCGGCTCAGCGCTGCTGGTAGGCCTCGTCATCGATGTTGGCGATTTCTTTCTGGTCCCGCTCGTAGGGCTCGCCGGTGGCGTGGCGGTGTTCACCACCATTGGGTTTGTCGCGCTGGAGCAACGCCATCGAGACGTGGACACGGCATTCTGGTCCAGAATGTGGATGGGCAGGATCGGCAAGCTGGTGTTCGCGCTCGCCCGGAAGCTCCCGGGCGGCCGCGCGGTGCAATCCGCAATGACGCATCGTGCCACCGAGCTGTCACTCGGCATGGCTGCCGAGCACCTGTACGAGAGCTTGCCCAAGGAGACACGACAAGCGATCCCCGGTTTGCCAACCGTGCTTCACCGCCTTCAGGACGACGCTCAGGCGCTCCGTAGCCGGTACGATGAACTCCAGGACGTGCTCGCGGACGTGGGGGACGCCGCCGCGTCAGCCGAGTACAGCGATTTACGCGCCGCGCGAGATGTCGTGCACGCCAAGCTGGGCGACGCTGTGGGCGCGCTGGAGACCATCCGCTTGAACCTCCTGCGACTGCACGCCGGCTCAGCGACGGTCGAAGGGCTGACAACTCACCTGGGCCTCGCTGCCGAAGTGTCCGAGGACGTCGAGCGGCTCATCGCCGCACACGAGGAAGTGGAGCGCACGCTGAAATTCCCGCGCCTGGAGGCATCGACACCGGTCTGAATGTGACAAGCGCCGTCTTTGCTACTCGCGAACCCGCGCAGACCGGGGCACGCCCGGCCCTTCCAGCCCCTCCCCCCCGGCCTATCTTCCCCAAGTCCTCGCTGACTCGTTCCAAGGGGTTTGTCATGCCGTCCCGTGTCCGCCGCCACCTGTCGCTCGTGCCGACCGCGGTTTCGAGCCTCGTCCTCGCGCTCCCGCTGGGCGCCCAAACCCTGCCGTCGCCCGCACAGGTCTTCGGCCACGAGATTGGCGCCGACCGGAAGCTGGTGGACTGGGACGGGATCGTTCGCTACATGCAAATGGCCGACCAGGCCTCAGACCGCGTGAACCTGCGAGAGGTCGGGAAGTCGAGCCATAACCGCCCGTTCCTGCTCCTGGAGATCTCGAGCCCGCAAACGATCGCCAACATCGACCGCTACAAGGCGCTCCAGCGGCGGCTCTACTTCCAGGATCACGTGCCGGGACAGGACGCGAGCGCAGTGCACACCGCAGCGCAACGCGAGGAGCTTTTCACTCAGCACAAGGCCGTGGTTCTGATCACGTGCACCATTCACGCGACCGAAGTGGGCGCGGCGCAGATGACGCTGGAGCTGGTCTACAACCTGGCCACCGCCAACGACGAGCGGACGCGGAAGATCCTGGACAACGTGATCTTCCTGCTGGTGCCGAGTCTGAACCCTGACGGACAGGACATGGTGGTGGAGTGGTACAACCGCTACGTCGGGACCGAGTTTGAGGCCGGCAACATTCCGTGGCTCTATCACCCCTACGTGGGCCATGACAACAACCGCGACCTGTACATGCTCACGCAGGCGGAGTCGCGCAACATCTCGCAGATCCTCTACAAGGATTGGTTCCCCTCCATCTGGTTGGACGAGCACCAGATGGGCTCCACCGGCCCGCGGATCTTCACCATGCCGGCCACCGATCCCATCAACCTGAACGTCCATCCTCTTATCTATCGACTGAACGGGATCTACGGCCAGGCGCAGGCCGCCGCGCTCGAGGCTGCCGGGAAGACCGGCATCATCTACGACTACACCTACACCAACTTCTGGCCCGGCGCGATGGCGTGGACCGGCTGGTGGCACAACCAGGTGGGCATGCTCACCGAGGTCGCGAGCGTGCGCATCGCCACACCGACGTACCAGCGCATGGCCCGGATGGGTGAGACGCCGAGTGGGCAAGCGGGTGGATTTGGCGGATTCGACGGCGGGCGTGCGACCGACACACTTCCACCGCCGCGCGACACGCAACCGCGCACCAACTACGCGCGACCCTGGCTCGGGGGCGAGTGGCGGCTCCGGGACATCGTGGAATACGAGCTGATCGCGACGATGGCGCTGCTGGAATCGGCGGCCGACACGCGGCGCACGTTGTTGGAGCAGTTGTACGAGGTGAATCGGACGGCGATCAATCAATTCCGCGGCACGGCCGCGAGGGCGGCAGACGCGGGAGGAGCGGCAGCGGCGGCAGCCGGGAACGGACAGCAGGCGATGACAGGCGATGGCGGGCGATCACGGGCGACGCCGGCAACGGGCCGAGTGATGGACTTGTCGGCCGCGGCGAATGGGACGCCCTACGCGGTCATCGTGGACCCCGAGCAGAAGAGCCCGATCGACGCCGCCAAGATGCTCCAGCTGCTCGAGCACAACGGCGTGATCGTTGAGCGCGCCACGCAGCCGTTCGACGCGGCGGGCCAGCGACACGCGGCGGGCACGTGGGTCATTCGCCTGGGCCAGGTGTTCGGCGCGTATGCCAAGGAGATGCTCGAGACGCAAGTCTATCCGGAGGTGCGCCTGTCCCCAGAATCACCGCCGCGGCCGCCGTACGACGTCACCGCGTGGACGCTGGGGATGTTGATGGACGTAGACACGCGGTTCGTCCCGGCGCCGTTCGACGCCGCGCTGGAGGTGGTGCGCGGCGTGCCGCTGCCCCGCGGCCGCATCACGGGCTCGGGTGGGACGTTTCTGATCGACGGGTCACACAATGACGGCTTCACCGCAGCCAACCGGCTGTGGAAGTCCGGTGCGCGCATCCACCGCGCCTCCGCGGC
Organism: Gemmatimonadota bacterium; assembly: GCA_016199245.1. Lineage (GTDB taxonomy): Bacteria > Gemmatimonadota > Gemmatimonadetes > Gemmatimonadales > GWC2-71-9 > JACQHC01. Next base: position 6,602 of record JACQHC010000061.1, read on the forward strand.
TTTCACGGCAGCGAACACACGGTTCGGGGCCGGCACCTGGGTCGTCGAAGGTGTCTCGACCCAACGGATGCGAGAGGTTGCCGAACCCCTAGGCCTCCCAGTGGTCGCAGTGGGCTCCGTCCCAGCTGCCGCCTCTGCCGCTCCTGCCGCTTCTGGCGCCCCTCGCGTTGCCCTGTACCAACCCTGGGGCTCCAACATGGACGAAGGCTGGACGCGCTGGGTGCTGGAGCATTTCGGCTTCGACTACACCACGCTGCACCCCCAGGACCTGCGCGCCGCGGCCCCGAACGCGACTGGGGAGTTCGAGATTCCGGCGGCGGAGCGCGCCCAGTGGCCCGGTCATGTGAAGGACCACACGCCGCCCAGCGTGCTGAAGCAGCCGCTGGCTGGCCGGTTCGACGTCGTGCTGTTCACCGACCAGGGAGCGGAGAGCATCCTGCGTGGCACCAGCTCGTCAGCCACACCGCCCGTCTACCGCGGCGGGATCGGTGAGGAAGGCATCACCGCGCTCAAGGCGTTCGTCGCGAGTGGCGGTACGGTCGTGGCCCTGGGGAGCGCGGGCGACTTGTTCATCGAGCACTGGCCGATCCCAGTGAAGAACGTCGCACGCACGCTGAGCGACACTGAGCTGCTGATCCCCGGCTCCATTCCACGCCTTCAGGCCGACCCCAGTCATTCCCTCACCTGGGGGATGCCGGAGTCCACGTACGGGTTCTTCATTCGCAGTCCGTTCTATGCGCTGACAGATGGATTCAACAGCCAACGGGTCAGCGTGCCGCTGCGTTACCCAAACACCGACGTCCGGGCGTCGGGGTGGATTCGCGGCGAAGAGCACCTCCAGGGCCGAGCGGCTGCCGTGCAGGTGGACTTCGACGGTGGTGGCAGGATCATCTTGATCGGGATCCGGCCACAGCACCGCGCGCAGACCCATGCGACGTTCAAGGTCCTGTTCAATGCGCTGGTCAATGCGGGGTCCAAGAGGCCGGCGTAACCCGCCGGGAAGCGAGGTTCGATACTCGATGCTCGTTGTTCGATGTTCGAAGCGCCGTCTCGAGTATCGGACATCGAACATCTAACATCGAAGGTCGTTCACCGCCATCGGACGATCGGGAGGGAGGCTAGCAGTGGGCATCGAACTCGAGCTGGGAGTCCTGCTGGCGATCTCGATCGTCGGGTGTCCCGTGTTTGCCGTTTTCGAGGTCGAGACCGCCCGGTGGAGAAAAGTCCTGAAGTGGCTGATCATCAGTGGCGCAACTGTCGGCCTGTATTACGCCATCGGCCACACCGCGCTTGCGGTGCCGCTCGGGCTTGGCGTTGTGGGATTGTCGTTTCACTTCTGGTGGTGCAACAAGCACGGAATCCATCCGCTCTACGCGACGCCGCGGCGGCGGTATTACGAGTTGCGCGGTTGGAGTTGGCCCGAGTAGATACCAGACGACAGTAGAAGCGGCACACGGCCCACCGGCGCTTCCGCCGACTGGGCCGAGTGCTCCTGAGGCGCCTCCGTTAAGCCGCCGCCGCTTCCGCTGACGCCGCCTCCGCCGCCGCTGCCTCTGCGACCACCTCGATATCGAGATTGAACCGGACCTCCTCGCCCACGACCAATCCGCCCGTCTCGAGCAGCTGGTTCCACGTGAGCCCCCACTCCTTCCGATTCAGCTTCCCCGTTGCCCGTCCCGCGATCCGCCGGTTCCCCCACGGATCGGTGACCGGCTGCTCCACCTCGGCCGTGAATGAGACCGGCCGCGTCACACCGCGCATGGTCAGATCCCCTTCGATCCGATACGTGCCGTCCGGGTTGGGCGTCACGGCGGTGCTGCGGTACGTGATCTCGGGATACTGCTGGACGTCGAAGAAATCTGCCGACTTCAGATGCGCGTCGCGGTCGGGCACGTTGGTGTTGATGCTGGCCGCGTCAATGGCGACTTCCAGGGCCCGAAGCGCGCCGTCGGGAGCCGTCCTCACGCTGCCCTGGAATGCCTGAAACCGTCCTTTGGTGGTCGAAATGCCCAGGTGCTTGACGCCGAACTCGATGGCGCTGTGGGCTGCGTCGATGTTCCACTGCATGGTTGCTGCACTCCTTTTGTAGATACCGGTCGTAGCACTGATCTCAGGAACGGTAGTATACTAGCAATAGCAGTATAATTTGTCAAGCACTTGACTAAATAGAGCGCTTTCAATACTTTCCGTTCCATGGCAAGGCGGGCGATAACACGCGGGACTGAGGGTGAGCATTCCTTCTGCCCGGTTACGGCCTCCATCGAGATCCTTCAGGAGAAGTGGTCCCTCCACATCATCCGGCGGCTGCTGGATGGCGGGGAGCAGGGGTTCAACGAGTTGCGGCGCAGCGTGGGCGCCAACCCCGCGACCCTGACTGAGCGGTTGGAGCATCTGGAGGAACTGGGTATCGTGCGTCGCACGGTACACTCCCTGATGCCTCCCAGGACCAGCTACGCTCTGACCCCCGCAGGCGTGGCGCTCAGCGGCGTCATCAACGCCATCAGCGATTGGGGGCGGGAATACCTCGATCAGTCCAAGGGGAAGAAGGGGCTGGTTGCGGTGCGGAAGGCAGGCTGAGCGGCTCAGCCGATGTTCGATGTCAGGTATCCGATGTCCGACGTCAGATATCCGATGTTCGAAATCTGTTGCGTCGGACATCGGATGTCGGACATTTGCTATCTTGTCTCATGTCATCCGTCTTCGAGCGCATCCGTCAACTTCTGAGCGGTAGGGGCGTGGCGTTCCGCGAAGTGCACCACGAGCCCACGCGCACGTCCGAAGAGTCGGCGAAAGCGCGTGGCGAGCTGCTCGAGGTGGGTGGGAAGGCCATCGTTCTCAAGGTCGGTGACACGTTTCGGCTGTTCGTCCTTTCCGCCGCGAGGAGTCTGGATTCTGCGGCGATCAAGCGACATTTCGGCGTGAAGAAGACTCGCTTCGCCACCGCCGAGGAGCTCAATGCCCTCACGGGGCTCCCGCCCGGCGCCGTGCCGCCGTTCGGGCGGCCGGTTCTGGACTTCGACGTCTACGCGGATCGCTCGATTCTCGCCAATGACCGTATCGCGTTCAACGCAGGATCGCTCACGGACTCCATCATCATGCGTGTGAAGGACTACGTCGAGATCGCCCAACCCGAGTTGCTGGACTTCTCCGCGCCGGCCGGTGAGCGGTGAGCAGGGTCGCCATCCAAGATCAATATCCGGACGAGTTCAGTCACTGTTACGGCTGCGGACGGCTGAACCGGCACGGGCTCCACATCAGGAGCTACTGGGAGGGCGACGAGGCCGTCGCCACGTTCGCGCCCACGGCTTACCAGATCGCGGTTCCCGGATTCGTATACGGCGGCCTGATCGCGTCCCTGCTCGACTGCCACGGGATCGCGGCCGCAGCGGCGGCGCAGCTTCAGGCAGAAGGCCGTACGATCGGCGACGGCCCGGTCCCGCGCTTCGTCACGGCGGCGCTGCGGATCGACTACCTGAAGCCCACGCCGCTCGGCCCGGACCTCGAGATCCGCGGCAGGCCGAAGGCACTGCAGGGTCGTAAGGTGATCGTGGATGTCTCGCTGGCAGCCGAAGGAGTCCTGTGCGCGCGCGGGGAGCTGATCGCGGCCCAGATGCCGGAGTCCATGAACCTGGGGCACGGCCGCCCATGACCTTCCGCGTGGTTCCGCGAACGCAAACGACACTGGAGAACGCCCGGCACGGATCGCCAACAAGGCGCTGAAGCGGCGGCTTCGCGACCACTCGCCACCGGCTCGCTGAGCCCACGGCTCCGCCGTCCCTCCTCATTGACTGCACGCTTCCGGTAGGCCCTATTTGTGGCCGCCTGGCACGACCGGACTGTACATGACACTCGATTCCGAGTCGCTGGATCGTCGGACATTCATCAAGACGGCGGGTGTCGGCGCGCTGGTCGGTGCGCGCGCGCTCCACGGGGTGTGGGGGTTCCCCGCCCCGGTGACCAGAGCGCCGGAGATCGTCGTGATCGGGGCCGGCGCGTTCGGTGGCTGGACGGCGCTCCACCTCCGTCAGATGGGCGCGTCCGTGACGCTGCTCGATGCGTATGGTCCGGGGAATTCGCGCGCCACGTCCGGCGATGAGTCCCGCGGGATTCGCAGCTCGTACGCCGAGCGGGAGCTGTGGGTGCGCCTGGCCAGCCAGGCGATCGCCAAATGGAAGGAATGGGACGCCGAGTGGGCCAAGCCGTTCCGCATGCAGTTGTTCTTTCACACCGGCGACCTCATTCTGCGTGCAGAGGCGACCGATCGTTTCATCGTCAACAATCGCGCTTCGTGGGACAAGCTGGGGATTCCGTACGAGGTGCTCACGATTGACGAAGTGCGGCGCCGCTGGCCCCACGTCAATTGCGACGGCATGAGCGCCGCGCTGTTCGAGACCGGCGCGGGCGTTGCGCGTGCGCGCCGCTCGTGCGAGGTCGTGGCCGAGGCGTTCCGCCAGAAGGGCGGCAAGATCGTCATCGCGCGCGCGAGCCTGGGGCGGAGCGCCGGCGGCCGGCTCTCACACGTCACGCTCGACTCGGGCGAGACCCTCGGCGCCGATCGGTTCGTGTTTGCCTGCGGCCCGTGGCTTCCCAAAGTGCTGCCGGACGTGATGACGGATCGGTTGCGCACGCCGCTCGGGCGCGTGATCTACTTCGGCACGCCGCCGGGCGATCGGCGATTCCTCTTCCCCAACCTGCCGTCGTTCAATTTCCCGGGTGTCACCGGATGGCCCGGGCTGGGGCCGGACAACCGCGGATTCCGCGTGCGAGGTGGGGGCGGAGGTCAGGGCGGTCGCGGCGGTCAGGAAGCTCAGGGAGACCAAAGCGGTCAGGTCAGTGGGGGCGGTCAAGCCAATCCGCAACGCGCCGCACCGTCCCAGGCTGACAGTGTGCCGCCCGGCCCACCGCGGGCACCCGTAGACCCGTCGCAGCTCGACCCGGATCTCTCCAGTCGCTGGGTGCCGCCCGAAGCCCACGAGGGGCCGCGACGGTTTCTCGCGGAACGGTTTCCCGATCTCAAGGACGCGCCCATCCTTGCGACCCACGCGTGCCACTATGAGAGCAGCGTGGACCGGAACCCGATCGTGGACCATTGCCCCGGCCTCGACAACGTGTGGATCGCCGGCGGCGGCTCTGCCGAAGGATTCAAGCTCGGCCCCGTGATCGGCGAGTACGTCGCGCGGCGCGTGCTCAACAAGCAGACGGATCCCGAGTTGGACGCGACGTTCAAGTTGAAGGAAGAGAAGTTCGATCCGCTCGTCACGCGGCCTGGAGATTCCGACGGAGAAATCTGACGTGTGTCCGCGGTGTCCGGCGCGGCGTTCGCGACCGGTACCCATCCGACAGTCCAATGTAGTCTCTTCCCAGCGAGTTGCATCGTGACCGAACCAATGGCAGCCTCATCGCCCACGCCGCCCGCGAAGGCCTCGGTGTGGGAGGACTTCGTCGACATCCTGTTCACGCCGGCTGCCGTATTCGCGCGGCGCGAGAACGGGAATCCGTGGATTCCCCTGCTGGTCGTCACACTCGCACTCGGGGGCCTGTTCCTGGCGAACAGCCGCCTGCTCGAGCCGATCTTCGATGCCGAGTTCGAGCGTGGCATGGCGACCGCGATGCGCGATAACCCGCAGATCACGCCGGAGATGGTGGCACAGGGCCGTCGGTTCGCACGGATATTTGCCACAGCCGGTGCGTTCGTGTTCGTGCCGATCGCCATCGGCCTCATCGGCCTCGCGTTGTGGCTGTTCAGCAAGGCGGCGGATGCCCGGATCTCGTACCGCACCGCGGCACTGGTCGCTGCCTACGCGTACGTACCCAGGGTGATCGAGGGGTTGATTTCCGGCGTGCAGGGACTTCTGCTCGACCCCGCCACCCTGGATGGCCGATACCGCGTGACGCTCGGCATCGGCCGGTTTCTCGATCCCGACACCGCGGCCCCCATCCTGCTTGCCCTGGTCGGCCGAGTGGACGTGTTCACGATCTGGGTGACCGCGCTGCTCGCCGTGGGGCTCGCAGTCACGGGCAAGACCAGCCGGCTCAGCGCGGCTGTGGTGGCGGCCTTCGTATGGGTCGCCGGGGCATTACCGGGCCTGTTCCAGGCCATGCGGAGCTGAACCCCGTCCAAGGCCGTCAGCGCCGACGCCGGACCGCATGTTCTTGTCCAAGTGGTATTGCGACTGTGTGACCGACGCGGGCGCCGCGTTCATCGGCTACTGGGCCCGGCTGCGAGTGGGGCCGGTCACGATTCCGTACGCCGCGACCCTCCACAAACCCGTGGGCCAGGCGACGGCGGAGCAGACGCGCCTTCTCCCCACCGAAGCACCCGCCGTGAAGAACGGCGACCTGCGCTGGGATTGCAGGCGCCTCGGCGTCCGCGTCGCATGGAACGCGCGCGCCCGGGCGATTCACCGCACGCTGCTCGAGTGTGCCCACGGAAGCATCATCTGGCACTGCCACGTGCCGGCCGGCCGCGCACGTGTCGACTTCCGCGACGCGGCTCCGCTCGAAGGGCTCGGCTATGCCGAGCACCTCACCATGTCCCTGAAGCCGTGGGAGCTCCCGTTTCACGAAGTGCGGTGGGGGCGCTTCCTGTCGCACGCGGATGCCCTGATCTGGATCGAATGGCGCGGTGCGGATTCGCGCCACTGGGTGTTTCACAACGGCGTCGAGATTCCGGACGCGGTGATAGATCCCGAAGGCGTTCAGCTCCCATTCGATCACGGCTGGCTTCAGCTTTCCGGTGACGCTCCCGTGCGTGACGGGCCGCTGCTGTCCACGGCGTTGCGCGCGTTTCCCGCGAAACGACTCTGGCTCTCCGGCCGGCTGGAGGGTGCGCACGAGACGAAGTGGGTGGCGCGCGGAAGGTTCACCGCCGGCGGGCGACACAGCACCGGCTGGGCCATTCACGAGGTCGTGCGGCTGAGATGACGCGCGTGGTGCTCGGCAAGATCGCCTACGGCGCATTGTCCGTGGCCGTGGTCCCGGCGGCCCTCGCGTGGTGGGCCATGAAAGCCGACGCGCTGGTGCCCCTGCCCACGATACCGTATCCCTGGGGCGGCTGGGTGCTGGTGGCTATCGGCGTTCCGCTGATCGTGGCGGGCGCGTCGGCGCTGATCATCCACGGACGCGGGTTACCGATGAACCCGTATCCTCCGCCGGTCTACGTGACGCGCGCGATCTACCGCTTCACGCCGCACCCGATCTATGTGGGGTTCGGCATGGTGTGCTTCGGCGCCGCCATGCTGTGGGAGTCGCCCGGCGGGCTGTGGTTGGTTGCGCCCGCGACATCGCTTGCCATGGCCGCCCTGGTCCTTGGATACGAGCGCCATGACCTGCGCCGGCGGTTCGGTCACCAGAATATCGCGAAGCCCCTCGTATCCCTCCCTCCGGACAGCCCTGAGCAGCCTACCCGGTGGCACCGGGCCTCGATCTACATCCTGGTCCTCATCCCGTGGTCGGCGGCGTTCGAAGCCGTCTATCGCCTCGGGATCCCGTCCGACGCGGTCAGCGCCCACTTCCCGCTCGAGCGAGATTGGCCGGTGATGGAGTGGACCGAGGCTGTGTACGGCAGCGTATACGTCTTTGTCCTGGCCACGCCGCTCGTGGTCACCACGCAGCGGGCTCTGCGCCATCTGGCGTTGACCGGTCTGATTGCGACCGCCGTGGTCACGCTGGTCTACCTGACCGTGCCCGTCGTGGCGCCGCCGCGCCCGTTCGAGCCACGGACCATCCTCGGTCACGCGCTGATGATCGAGCGCGCCATGTCGCACACAGTCGCCGCGTTCCCGTCGTTTCACGTGATCTGGAGTCTCATCGTGGCCGAGGCATGGGCGTCGCGATCCCGCGCGTGGGGTGTGGCAGGCTGGACATGGGCGGCGCTCATCATCGTGAGTTGCATCACCACGGGCATGCATGCCCTCGTGGACATCGCGGCAGCCATCGTGGCGTTCGCGGTGCTACGGGAATACCGCCGCGTCTGGCGGCTCATGCTGCGGGCGGCGGAACGGGTGGCCAACTCGTGGCGTGAGTGGCGATGGGGTCCGGTACGCGTCATCAACTACGGAGCCTATGCAGGCCTGGGCGCGGCGGCAGGCTTCTGGGTGGGAAATTCTCTGGCTGGCCCCACGGTGTTTTGGCCGCTCGTCTTCATCCACGTGTGCGGACTGGTGGCGTCCGCCGCGTGGGCACAGCAGCTGGAGGGCTCGCCCAAACTCGCCCGGCCCTTCGGCTACTACGGAGGCGCGATCGGCGGGGCGATTGGAGCCGTGATCGCGGGAACCGTCTCCGGCAACACGACGATGCTCCTCGCGCTGATCGCGATGGAAGGGCCGTGGCTGCAGGGGATAGGCCGGCTGCGGTGCCTCGTGCAGGGCTGTTGCCACGGCGCGAGGGCCCCGGCGGATGCCGGTATCAGATATCTGGAGCCCCGTTCGCGCGTGGCAGCGATCGCCGATCTGGCCGGGGTTCCGGTCTACCCCACCCCCCTGTACTCGATTCTCACCAACGTCGTGATCGGCGTGCTGCTGATTCGACTCTGGTCGCTCCACGCCTCCTTCGGCATCATCGCCGGCGTGTACTTGTTGTCGAACGGCATCGCGCGGTTCGTGGAGGAGTCGTATCGCGGCGAGCCACAAACCCCTGTGATCGGTGGACTGCGGCTGTATCAGTGGGTCGCGCTGCTTTCGGTGACGGCCGGGGCATGGCTCACAACGATATCCAGCGGTACTGCCCCGGGATTGTCGCTGCACTTCGATTCACGCATGCTGCTGGCCGGCGCGCTGTACGGGCTGCTGGCCGGCGCCGCGATGGCCATCGATTTCCCCGCGTCCTCGCGGCGGTTCGCGCGGCTCGCGCCGCCGTGAAAGCCGGGCTCAGGTCCGTACAGTCCGAAACCCTTCGCGGCTCGCTGCATCGCTGAGTCGCTCGTCGAGGCATACGAATGGCAAGGACGCCGGGTCGTGCTCGGCCGCCACAATAGCTGCCGCGAGCTGTAGGCTGTCCGCCGCCCGGAGTGGATGAACCCGTAGGAGGCGCCGGGCCGTGCTTCGCACTGCGTCGCCCGGTAGGATTTCTTGCCACGCTCGGGCAAGACCGTCCAGATGTTCCAGGACGGTGGCGACGTCGGTCAGGGCGAGCGCGCCTTCTCGCTCCCGCCGCGCGATGGCCGACACGCATTCCACCGGCGTGCCCCACCATGCGAGCATGACCGGATCTTCGTCGAGTAGGTCGAGCAGCGGGCCGCGGGCGGGTTCGTCGAGCAGCAGGGCGGCTACCGCGGATGCATCCCAGAACTTCACCGGCCTTCCCGCCGCTCCTCGAGCAACCCGTCCACGACGCTCGCGCCGGAGCGCGGAGCCGGACCGCGAAGTGCCGGGACGTCCACGTTACCCCCGCCCCGCCGCAGGAGACCGGCTCGCTCTAAGCGCGTAAGCCGGTCGTCCGTCGTGCCACCGGCCTCCACTCGCTCCAGCCGAGCCACGGGCTCGTCCCGATCAAGGACCAGGATGGTCTGGCCCGCCCTTACCTTCTTCAGGTACGCGCTCAGGCGGTTCTTGAGCTGTGATATTGTAGCCTTTTGCACAAGGCTAATATAGCTATATTGCTAGCGTCTACAAGGACATTAGGCAGATTGGCAGTGCCGCATTGCCGGGCTCAGGTCGGCTCGGCTAGCGTCTCTCCTTGGTCAGCCTCCCCAGCTCCCCGCGCACCTGCTCGACCTCGGGCGCCACGGAAGGCTCCGGGTTGGGTCGGAGCGCCAGGTAATGGGAGTACGCCGCGATCGCCGCGGCGGTGTCGCCCGCCAGCGCCGCCAACCGGCCCTCTTCGCGCAGGTGCGTGGCGAGATACGTCGTTGTGTGCTGGTGATAGGGACGGCGCCGCACCGTGGTGAGGGCGCCCCGCACGTCCCCCGCGCGCTCGAGGAGCAGCGCCAGATCGAGCGTCGGGGTGACGGGGAACGGTGCACCGGTCGCGCCGATGCCGCCCGTCGCACTCAGAGAGTCCAGCCGCCGCACCGCGCCTCGCCATTCAGGGCGCCCCTCGGCTGCACCGAGCAACGCGTCCACCGCGACCCAGCAGAGTTGGGTTAGCGTGGGCAGATCCCGGTCCCGGACCGTGGCATAAGCCTGAGCCCTCGCGCGCAGGCGCGACGCTCGCTCGTTATCTCCAACCGCGACGTACCACCGGGCGAGCGTGCAGGCCCTACCATACTGTGCCTGTCGCTCGAGCGTGTCACGGGATGCTGGACCCAGGGCTGGCTCTTGCCTCGTGGCTGCTCCAGCCGCCGCGACACTATCCCCGCTAATGTAGAGTGCGCTGCCAATGGCTGCGTCGTCCGCCGCCGCCGAGCCCAAACGATCCCGCAGTAGTGCGGTTGCCTCCGCCGGCCGGCCGGCATTGTGGAGATACGCCCAGCCGTAATAGACCGCGAAGTTCGGCACGCCGGGCTGCACCAGGGCGTGACGCCACCCCTGGAATACTTGCGGTGCATCGTCGAGCGCAACACCGTCCACCTGCGTCCAGCCTAGAATCCGCCGCAAGTTGTTTTCGGACATCCGGTCGAACCGCGCCCGCAGCGCCTCAACCCGTGCCTCGTCACCCGAGGCGACAGCAACACGCCACCGGACGTAGTCAGCATTGTCCGCCGCGGAATCTGCGGCAAAAAAGAGTCGACTCCAGCGCATCGCCGCCTCGCGATCTCGCGCCGCAGCTGCGACGTCCGTGAGGTGTTGCAGCGGCCCGGAGAACGTGGAGTCAAACGCCGCCGCGCGCTCAAACGCGTCCCGGGCCCGCTCGCGCCAGTCGCCGATGTCCAGCGTGGATCCCACATGGAACAGTTGGTCGCCAGCCCAATACCACACCTCGGGCTGGTCGGGCATCGCCTCCACGGCCCGCTCCCACGCCTCCAGGAGCTCGCGCTCCGTCGAGGGGGCCGGATAGCCCGGCCCTGCCCATGCCGCGAGCAGCAAGCGATCGCGAGCCCCGAGGCGCTCCCGGTGCGTGGTTCCGAGCCGTAGCGCCCGGAGCACGGCGTCCCCTCGCCCGGTCACCCAGAACGCCGTGGAATACAGACCCATGCTCGCGAGCGCGAAACCGGAGTCTAGCGCCAGGGCGCGCTCGAACTGCCCAATCGCATCCAGGTAACGGCCGCGGCGGTACGCCGCGCGCCCGTCCAGGTACGCCCTCAGCGCCGGCAGTGAGGTACTGGTGGCGACGTCGAGTCGCTGGCCCTCGCCCGCATCCAGCGCAAGCAGCCGCGCCGCAAGATGGTCCACCAGCGGCAGGAGGCTGTCGGGGGACCCCTCGATGCTCGTCCGTTCGGGGCGCGCGAGGCCCGTGACCGGTACAAGGGATGCGTTGATCACCAGCCGCTGGCCCGTCCCCACGATCTCCCCGAGGAGGACACGTCCGGAGCGAAGTCCGCGCGCCACCTGCACTGCCTCATCCTGTGTTAGGTCGTTCTCCGTCGAGCCGCCGGCGCGGCGCCACGCTGCCAGCGCAGTACGTGGATCGACGGCCCGCGGGCCTCCCTCCCCCGTGAGCTTAGCGGCCAGCAGATCGACCATTCCTTCCCGCAGGTACTCAAGCGACGGATCCGCGCCGCTCACGCGGAATGGCAGCATGGTCACCACGTTCGCGTCGAGCGGCCCGCTGGTGCTGTCGCGCCGCGCGAGCATCGTCACCGCCACGATGACCACGGCGATCGCGGCGGCCGCTCCGATCACCACGCGCCGGCGGGGAACGCCCGCCTCCGTCGCGAGCCCAATCCCGATCGCGTCCCGGAACTCGGCGGCGCTGCGATATCGTTCGTCCGGCGTCTTGGCAAGAGCGGTGGCAAGCGCGGCCTCGAGCCGCGGAGGCACGTCGGGCCGCAGTTGACGGATCGGCCTGGGCGGCTCAGTGAGGTGCGCCGCGAGGACCGCCTGTGCCGTGGGTCCCTCGAATGGCGGTTTCCCGGCGAGCATCTCGTAGCCCACGACCGCCAGTGCGTAGACGTCCACGCGCGCGTCCACATTGCGCTCTCCCGCCACCTGCTCCGGCGACATGTACCCCGGCGTCCCCACCGCCATGCCGGTCTCGGTGAGCGCGCCGCCGCTCCGCGACGCGGCCAGGGCCCGGGACACGCCGAAATCCGTGAGCACGGCGTGCCCGCCCTCGAGCAGAATGTTCTCGGGCTTGATGTCCCGGTGGATCACGCCCTGGCCGTGTGCGTGCGTCAGCGCATCGGCCACCTCGTGGAGAATCCGAGCAGCGTCAGCCAGGGAAAGCTTGCCCTCGCGGGTCAGCCGGTGGCGCAGCGACTCACCCGTGACATAGGGCATGATGTAATAGAGGAGTCCCTCACTTGCACCGGCGCTCAACACGGGAAGGATGTTGGGATGCTGGAGATGCGCCGCGAGCTCGATCTCCTGCGTGAAGCGGGCGGCACTCACGTCGCTGGCGAACTCGGGCGGGAGAATCTTGATCACCACGGACCGCCGTAGCGACGCCTCGGTGGCCAAGAACACTCGGCTCATGCCGCCGCCGCCCAGCTCTCGTTCCAGCCGATAGGCGTCGCCGAGGGCGTGCTGGAGGCGGTCGGTCAGGTCGCTCAGTTCAGGAACTCCCGCGCGAGGCGGTCATAACATACGGAGCGACAGCGACAGCAGCCAGCACGCTCACGCGCACCAGCAGTTGTCTCCTCTCCAGCAGTGCCCGATCCCTCAGGTTCTCGGCACCGCGCGCGGCCGCTGACACGACAGTACCCGCCCAGACTTCGCCTCGGTATGGCTGCAATGATTCGGCCCTCCTCGTCAGTGTTTCGATGATGCCCTCCGGTCCGGCCACCACGATCTTGCAGCATGCCGCCGCATCGCGCCCTGGTTCCTGTGGATCAGATCACGGCGGTCATTCACGTCATCCGCGGGCATCGCGTAATGCTGGACATGGACCTGGCCGTACTGTACGGTGTGACGACCAAGCGGCTCAACGAGCAAGTCAAACGCAACCGGTCGCGCTTCCCGATCGATTTCATGTTTCAGTTGACCCGTCAGGAAGCCACCAACTTGAAGTCGCAATTTGCGACTTCAAGTTTGGCATGGGGCGGTCGTCGCAAACTGCCACATGCCTTCACCGAACACGGCGCCGTCATGCTGGCGAGCGTCCTCAACAGCCCACTCGCCGTCAAAGCCAGCATTCAGGTCGTGCGCGCCTTCGTACAACTCCGCGGGATTCTGGCAGCTCATGCCGAGCTCGTGCGGAAGCTCCACCCGCTGGAGCGCAAGTACGACGCGCGGTTTCGCGCGGTGTCCACGCGATACGTGAACTCATGGAGCCGTCCGCCCCAGAAGAGCGGAAGCGCATTGGCTTCCGGGCCAGCGCGCCGCCCGAGGGTCAGGTCCGCGGCACCGCCCGCGGCCGCTGACGCGACAGCGCCCGTCCGGGCTTCGCCTCGGTGGGCTTCCCGCCGTCCACCACGAAGCGACCGTTCACCAGCACGTAGTTGATCCCCTCGCTGTACTGGAACGGCTCGAAGTACGTCCCCTTGTCACGAATCGTCTCCGGATCGAACACTACGACATCCGCTCGCATGCCAGGCGCGATCCGACCGCGATCGGTGAACCCCAGGATCTGCGCCGGCAGCCCGGTGAGTGAGCGAATGGCGTGCGGCAAGGAGATCACGCGCTTGTCGAGGGCGAAGTGGCGGATGAGCCGCGTCGTGGTCCCGAACGTGCCCGGATGGACGAAGTCGTTCTCACGCATCGCGGGCGTGTCGCCCGAGCGATCGGTGCACACGCCGGTGTAATCCTGCCGCATGAACTCCACGAGATCGAGCAGCGAGACGGCGAACGCGCGCCACTCCACGCCGCCCGGCCGGTCGAAGCCGTTCATCTGCATCCAGATCGCCGTGTCGACCGGGTCCTCGTTCCGCATCCGCGCCACCTGACCGAGCGTCTTCCCGACCAACGATTTGTCCGGGTAGTCCATGATCAACAGGCCGCCCGGTCCCCCACCCCGATCGATCTCATAGGCGATATCCGTACGGATGATCCGAGCCGTGTCCGGGTGCGCCAGGCGCCGCTGGAGCGTCGCGCGCATGTTGGTGTAATCGGCGCCCGGCACATTGGAGTCGAACTGGCCGAGGTTCTTCACGGGCTTCGCGACGAGCGCCCAGCGCGGCACCAGCACGATGGTTTCGTCGTACGCCTCGTAGGAATGCATGTTGATGTACACCTCGTGGCCGTCCTGCCATGCCCGGTCCACCAGCTGCGTAATGATCCTCCCGGAACCCCACTCGCGCGGCCCCTTGGGGTGCAGATGGTCCATCATCGCGGGGATGCCGGCGCGGCGCGCGATGTTGATGGTCTCCATGACGGCGTCAATGTTCGTAACGGGCTTTGACGGATAGCTCGGCAGCTGCCACTTGGGATGCTGTCCCTGGCTTCGCAGATGCGCCTGATAGTGCCCGCCGTACGGCGCCACGGCCTTCGCGAGCTCGAGCACTTCCTCCTCCGTGCTGTACCGCATGGGCACGTACTCAAGGCCAGTGCTGAGCCCGAAGGCTCCCTCCTCCATGCCCAGTCGCACGAGCTCTTTCATCCGCTCCACCTCGGCGCGGGTGGCCGGCCGCTCGACGTCGCTCCCCATCGCCATCCCGCGCACGGTGCCGTGCCCCACCATCATCACCAGATTGAGCGCCGATCCCGCCCGCTCGAGGTCCTGCCGCTGCTTGGTAATGGGCCACACGGCGGTGCGGCCGTCCGCGTTGATCACGGCGGTGCTGAAGCCCTGCGTGGTGAAGTTCGGCAGTGTACCGAAGCCGCGGAGAATCGCCGACTCGATGTGCTCGTGCAGCGCGATGAAGCCGGGGGTCACGTACTGGCCCCGCGCGTCGATCACGCGGTCCGCCGTGGCCTGGCCCAGCTGCCCTACGGCGACGATCGTGTCCCCACGGATCCCGACGTCGGCGTGGAAGAACGGATTGCCGCTGCCGTCGAGCACGCGGCCGCCGCGGATAATGAGATCGTAGCGGGCCTGACCCGCGAGCGGGTGCGCAGCCGAGAGTATCGCGAACACGGACGCCAAAACCGAGCGGCCCGGCGCGACAGAGCAGCGGACGGACATGAGAGAATTCTCCCCGAGGGACGGCAAACGTTGCGCCGCGAGACCGTTCCGCACAAGCGCGCTCGCAGAGCGGGCGGAGGGCGCCCTGCGGCGAACGTCACGCGTGAGTCATCCTGCCCCGTGTTTCATGTCCCCGACCGGCAGCACGACCGGGCATGAGATCCCGGGAAGGTGATCCCGGACCCGGCAGCACACCAACCTGAGCTGCCGCGCGTGCGTCCCCCGCCTTACACTTTGTTCTCACTTCCAGCCCCTTTCTCCACTCACATGGCCGGCCCGCAGTACATCTTCACCATGTACGACCTGCGGAAGGTCGTGCCTCCCAGCCGGGAGATCCTGAAGGGCATCAACCTCGCGTTCTTCCCGGGCGCGAAGATAGGCGTCATCGGCGCCAACGGCTCCGGCAAGAGCTCCCTGCTCAAGATCATGGCCGGCGTGGATCACGATTTTCAGGGTGAGGCCCGCCCCGCGGACGGGATCACGATCGGTTACCTGCCGCAGGAGCCGGAGCTCGACCGCACCAAGGACGTCCGGGGCAACGTGGAGGAGGCCGTGGCACCCGTTCGCGCGCTGCTGCAGGAATTCGAGGCGCTGTCGGCGAAGTTCGCCGAGCCCATGTCCGACGACCAGATGAACGCCCTGCTCGAGAAACAGGGCAACCTCCAAAACCGGATCGAGGCGCTTGGCGCCTGGGAGCTGGACCGGAAGCTCGACATCGCGATGGACGCGCTCCGGCTGCCCCCGGGCGACGCGGACGTGACAACGTTATCGGGCGGCGAGAAGCGGCGCGTCGCCTTGTGCAACGTGCTGCTCCAGCAGCCGGACCTCCTGCTGTTGGACGAGCCCACCAACCACCTCGACGCCGAATCCGTGGCCTGGCTCGAGCGGCACCTCGCCGAATTCCCGGGGACGGTCGTGGCCGTCACGCACGACCGGTACTTCCTGGACAACGTGGCGCAGTGGATCCTCGAGCTGGACCGCGGCGAAGGGATCCCCTGGAAGGGGAATTACTCCTCGTGGCTGGAGCAGAAGCAGGCACGACTGGCCAACGAGGAGAAGGCAGCATCGGCGAAGCGCCGGACGCTGGAGCGCGAGCTCGAGTGGATCCGCATGGCGCCGCGGGCGAGACAGGCCAAGCAGAAGGCGCGCATCAATCGCTACGAGGAAATGCTGGCCGAGAGGGGAGGGGAGCGGGACGCCGCGGCGGAGATCCTGATTCCTCGCCCGCCGCGGCTGGGTGATGAGGTCGTGATCGCGGAGGGCCTCGCCAAGGCGTACGGCGACCGGTTGTTGTTCGAGAACCTGAGCTTTCAGCTGCCGCGCGGCGGCATCGTGGGGGTGATTGGTCCGAACGGCGCGGGCAAGACCACGCTGTTCCGTCTGATCGTGAGCCAGGAACAGGCCTCGGCGGGCAAGCTCGTCATTGGGAAGACGGTCGAGGCGCGCTACGTGGATCAGAGCCGCGAGGCGCTGGATGCAACGAAGACCGTGTTTCAGGAGATCACGGGCGGGAAGGAGCAGCTCGATTTCGGCGGGCGCGAGGTGAACGGCCGCGCCTACTGCGCGAGCTTCGGGTTCCGCGGAGCGGACCAGCAGAAGAAGGTTGGCACCTTGTCAGGCGGTGAGCGCAACCGGCTCCACCTGGCCAAGCTGCTCCGCGGCGGCGGGAATCTCTTGTTGCTCGACGAGCCCACGAATGACCTCGACGTGGACACGCTGCGGGCGCTGGAGGACGCGCTGCTCGCGTTCCCGGGATGCGCTGTCGTGGTGAGCCACGACCGCTGGTTTCTCGACCGGATCGCCACGCACATCCTCGCGTTCGAGGGCGAGAGCGAGGCGTTCTGGTTCGAGGGGAATTACCAGGACTACGCGGCGGACTTCAAGCGGCGCAGGGGCGTGGACGCCGAGCGGCCGCACCGGATCAGATACAAGAAGCTGGTGCATTGAAGCGGCAGGGGCGGCAGGAGATGGCGGCGACCAGAGGTCCCGAGTCGCCACAGGAGGGACTGAGTCTTGTTCATGCGCATCTGGGAGTTCCGGCCCTCGGCCGGAAGCGAGCGCGAGTTCGAGCGGGCGTACGGACCGGCTGGCGTCTGGGCCACGCTCTTTCGTAAACACGCCGGCTACCTCGGCACGGACCTGCTGCGGAACGTGTCGACGCCAGGGCAGTACCTCACAATCGACCGGTTCACGAGCGCCGAGGCGTTCCAGACATTCAAGCTCCGCTACGCCGACGAGTACGACCGGCTGGACCGGGAGTGTGAGGCCCTCACGGCACACGAGCGAGCCATCGGTGACTTCACGGTGATCGCGTGACGGGGCTCAAGCGGTCGCTCACGGCCGTCGAGTATTTCACGTTCGGCTTCGGCACAATGATCGGAGTCGGCTGGCTGGTGCTGATGCCCGACTGGCTGGGGCGCGGCGGGCCGGGCGGTGCCATGCTGGCGTTCGCCGTGGGGGGCGTCTTGCTCCTGCCCATCGCGCTCACCTACGGGCGGCTGGTGCGCCAGATCCCCGACGCCGGCGCGGAGATCGCCTACGCCGAGCGCGTGTTCCCGCCATTCGTGGCGTTCGCGGCCGGATGGATCATGGTGCTGGCCTACGCGATCGTATGCCCATGGGAAGCGGTGGTGATCGGCAACCTGCTCGCCCGTATCGTCCCCGTGATGGACACGATGCCGCTGTACGAGGTGGCGGGGCGCACGATCTACGCCCCGCGGCTCGCGGCCGGGCTCGTGCTCGCCGCCCTGATCACCGCAATCAACTACCGCGGGATCCGTCAGAGCGGCCTGTTTCAGGACGTCACCACCTTCGGCCTGCTCGCGGCGTTCGCGGTCTTCGCCACGCTTGGCCTGCTGCGCGGGGAGTCGGAGCGCGTGACGCCGCTATTCGCCCGACCCGGGGCGGCCGGCGCGCTGGTTTCCACGGTGCTGGTGATGCAGATCGTGCCGTATTTCATGACGGGTTTCGAATCCGTGGTGAAGGGCTCGGAGGAAGCCCGATCGGGCTTCGAGCCGCGGCATTTCGGGCGCGCAATCAATCTGTCGGTGGCGTCCGGGGCGCTGTTCTACGTCGTGATTGTGGCCGCCGTGGCGTTTGTGTACCCGTGGCGCGAGATCGTCGAGGGGAACATCGGGACCGAAGCGGCGTTCCAGCGCGCATTCGGGTCGCGCACGATCACCAACGTGATCCTCATCGGGGCGTTTCTCTCGTTGTTCAAGGTATTCAACGGCAATTTCGTGGCGGCGACGCGGCTCGCGTTCGCGATCGGCAGGCGCGGGCTGGTTCACGCGTCACTCGGAAGCGTACACCCGGTCTACGGCACGCCGGGCGTCGCCATTCTCCTCATGGGCGCGTTCACGGCCGCGGCGTCTTTACTGGGGGACGCGCTGCTCATCCCGGTGACCGAGGTGGGCTCGCTCGCCTCCGGCGTGGGCTGGCTCTCGGCGTGCCTCGCGTATCTCCTGCTGCGGCCAGCGGGCGGATCACGCGCAGGCGTGGTGACCGCATCTGTCGGCGCGCTGGCCGCGCTCGGCATCATCGTGATGAAGGTCGTGCCCGGCGTCCCGGGAAGTTTCCGGCCCGCCGAATGGGTGGCGCTCGCCGCCTGGTGCGCGCTGGGCCTGGGGTTCTGGCTGGCGAGACCGCGAGCGGCATCACGCTGAGCCCCGCCGCTTGCCAGCCTTGCGCGAGCCCCCGCTCCGCCGGCAGCTTAGCGCCGCAGGCCGGCTACGGCTCGCGAACAACTCGGAACGTCCGGAGCGCACTTATGTCCACCACCCGCCGTCACTGCGTGCTCGTCGCCGCAGCACTCACGCTTACCGCCGCAGCCGCCGGCGCCCAGGCGCGCCCCGGCGGGCTCACACCCGAGCAGGTCCAGCAGCGCTGGGACTTGGAGAACCAGCTTCAATCACTGGCCGTGGTCGAGCGCAAGGTGATGGTGCCCATGCGCGACGGCGCGCGCATGGCCGCGGACATCTACCGTCCGAAAGACACCACGAAGAGGTATCCCGCCATCTTCGTGCGCACGCCGTACAACTTCAACTTCTGGGACGTGCGGAACGGCGTGCCACGCGCCATGACCGCCGAGCTGGACGCCGTGAAGCGCGGCTACGCGTACGTGTCCATGAACGAGCGCGGGCATTTCTTTTCCGAGGGGAACTACGACATTCTCGGGCCGCCACTCACCGACGGTTACGACGCAATCCAGTGGATCTCGACGCGGCACTGGTCCAACGGCAAGGCCGGATTGATCGGGTGCTCCTCGACCGCCGAGTGGCAGATGGCCGTGGCGTCCACCGACCCATCGGGACTCGCAACCCTGATCCCGCAGGGGTTTGGCGCCGGCGTGGGCCGGGTGGGGCCGTACTTCGAGCAGGGCAACTGGTACCGTGGCGGCGCCGTGCAGATGCTGTTCATCGCCTGGCTGTACGGCGAGCAGAACCAGGTGCGTCCCATGTTCCCGCCGAACACGTCCCAGGAGGACCTGATCCGCGCCTCTAAGTCCTACGACCTGGCACAGCAGCTCCCGCCGCTGGACTGGTCGAAGGCCCTGCGGCATTTGCCCGTGATGGACATCATGCGGGCCGTGGATGGACCGCCGGGGATTTTCGCGGACTCGATGCCGGTCGCGACCGGCGGCGCCATGATCAAGCGCGCACCTAACGATCCTGCCTGGTACCGAGGCGGCCTGTGGCACGACGACATGCCGATCAACCTGCCCGCGTTGTGGATGATGTCGTGGTACGATGTGTCGGTCGGTCCTAACCTCGCCGCGTACAACCACGTGCGACGGACCGCGAAGGGCGAGGCAGCCAAACAGCAGTACGCCATGATCGCGCCCACGCTGCACTGCGCCCACAGACGGGCCACGGAGAACCTGGTGGTGGGCGAGCGGAACGTGGGGGACCCGCGCTACGACTACGACGCGCTCACGTTCGGCTGGTTCGACATCTTCCTCAAGGGCGAGCGGTCCGCGTTGCTCGACACGCTCCCCAGGGTCCGCTACTACACGATGGGGATGAACAAGTGGCAGACGTCCGATACGTGGCCACCGGCCGGCGCGGCGCCGATGACGTTCCATCTGTCGAGCGGCGGCAAGGCGAACACGTTGAACGGCGATGGCCGGCTCACGCTGACCGCGCCCGGCACGGACGCGCCCGACCGCTTCATCTACGATCCCATGAACCCGGTGCCGTCCTACGGCGGCAACGTGTGCTGCACGGGCAACGCCGTGCAGGCCGGCGCGTTCGACCAGCGGAAGATGGAGGAGCGGCCCGACATCCTGGTCTACAGCACCGAGCCGCTCCCCGACGGAATGGAGGTGAGCGGCCCCATCGAGGTCACGCTGTACGCATCGAGCGACGTCAGGGACACCGACTTCACGGTCAAGCTCATCGATGTCTATCCCGACGGCCGTGCCTACAACCTGGATGAGACCATCCAGCGGATGCGCTACCGCGACGGCTACGACAAACCACCCGTGTGGATGGAGGCGGATAAGGTCTACCGGGTCACGTTCCAACCGATGACCACGAGCAATTACTTCGACGCGGGCCACCGGATTCGCCTCGAGGTCTCCAGCAGCAATTTCCCGCGCTTCGATCGGAACCTGAACACGGGTGGGCGCAACTACGACGAAGCGACAGGCGTCGTGGCGCACAACGCGGTGCACCACTCGACGCGCTATCCCTCGTCGCTCACGATCTCCGTCGTTCGACGGCCTCAGCCTTAGCCACGAGAAGGAGGCAACTCACGTGACGGTTGCAGCAGCTGGCGCCGCCATCGCCAACGCGATCAAGGCCTCGGGGGTCATCGTGCGGCTGGAGCCCGAGACGTTCCAGCAGCTCGTTGGTCGCATGGAGGACCCGCTCATCGTGCGATCGAAGAGCACGTTCTTCGGCGAGCGGTTCCACTATCTCACGGGGTACAAAGGCCTCGCGTTCTACACGAAGACAAAGACCGCGCTGATGCTGCCGGGCCGCGCGGAGGTGATCGAAGCCAAGTCGATCTCCATGCCGGAGTAGCACCACAGCGACTTGCGCGAAGCTTCCCTAGAAGTTGTACTCCAGCCCCAGCGTCCACGCGACGCCGGGCCGCAGGCCGCCCCGGTTCAGCGGCCACAGCGAGTTGGTGACGATCGTGAGCCCGGGACGCGTCACGAACTTGAAGCCCAGCGACCCGTTCACGATGTCGTCGCGGCCGTCGGGGATGTTGGTGGGCTCGATGGTGCGGCGGAACGGCACGTCGATGTGCACGACTCCCGGAATCACCAGCCCGCTCTCACCCGCTTCCAGCTCCGAGATCAAGTCCACCGCCAGCGTGGCCCAGTCGGACAGCGCGTGATCGAAGCCGGCGGTGGCGAGGACGGCGTCATTCAGCTCGCCGCCGCTGCGGTACACGTAGCCCACGTTGGCGTGCGGCGAGAAGCTGCCGAACCGCGCGGACACCATGCCGAGTCCGCGGACGGCCGTGTGCCCCGCGCCGAGCAGGTCGGTCGCGTCGCCGGTGGCGAAGCGGGCATCCGCCAGGATGCCGAACGCCGCCCGCTCGGATTGCGAGAGCCGCACTTTCAGCCGCGCGGCGACGTCGCCCACACCCGTGGCGGAGCCCTCCACGAACCGTGACGCCGCAAGCTCGGGGTTCGTGGGAACCCCCGCGAAGAAGTGCGTCGCGCTGGTGCCACCGAACGGCACGACCTGTGCCACGCTGGTGCCGCGCAACGACGCCGAGACCACGGGCACCGCCACGCCGACGTCCATCCAATCCAGCAGGCCGTAGCTCAACACGAACACCGTGGCCGTGACGTCGAGTTTGATTGAGAGATCGAGCGCGATGAAGTCGTTCTCGAGCGTCGGTCGTCCCATGACGGCGCAATCGCCCCCGAACAGCGTATCGCAGCCGGGGAAATTCGAGTTCGCGTGCGTGAAGTTGAGCTCGATGTTCGCGAGGTCCACGCCGCGCACGGACTGGAAATGCATGCGATTCACGTTGACGCCGGCGAGCACGCGGCCCCGCCCGAGCGTCTGCGCCCGCTCGGCGAAGATGGGGCCGGCGGACGTGGACGTGGCGACCGGCACCCCGCCCTCAAACCGGAAGGTCTGCCCGCTGCTCGTCGCGCTGATGGGCAGGTTCGCGACGGAGCTGCCGATAGCGCTGGTCAGGAATCCGATCAGCGTCGCATTGCCTTCCACCGCGGCCGGCACGAAGTGGCTGCCGTGCGCCTGAACGGACGCCGGATTGCTCGCCCCGGCGGTGCCGGCGAGGAACAGCGGCTGGCCACCCGAGCCGAAAATGAACAGGTCACTGATCAGGTCCCGGAGTCCCTGCGCCTGGAGCGGCGCAGCGATACCGGAGACGCTCACGACGACGAACACGCACAGAGAACGCGTCATCCACCCTCCATCATTGCACGCTCACGATCTGCCAACCCGCTGTCGAGCGGCGCAGCCGCAGCGTAAACGTCGTGTTCTGGGTCTGCCGGCGGTCCGAGCGGAACTCGTACACCGCCGCGATGCTGGCACGCGCGGAATCGCCGTCTGCCTCGAGCGCGGCAATGGCGAGGCGCGCCGACAGCTCACTCACGTTGCCGAAGAACGCGCGCCACCCTTGCTCCTGCTGCGCCGTGATCCCGGGGTACAGGCGGCGGATGCGCCCCAGGTCCTCGGCCTCGATGGCCTGGCGGTACTGCTCGACTACCTCCCGGATCTCGGGCCGCGGGTCCACCGCGGCGGCGGGCTTCGGCTGGGGCTCGGCGGGGGCGGCGGGTGGTGGTCGCTCCGGCGTCACGACCGGAGCGGCTGGAGCCGCGGCAGCCGCGACCACGACAGTGGTCGTGGCGGAGCGGCCTTCGCTCGTGCCGGTGATCGTCGCGGTTCCCGCAGCGGCCGCGGTCACCTCGCCGTCCGCGCTCACCGCAGCGATCCGCGGCTCCGACGACGTCCACGTCACCCGGCGATCGGGCAGCGACGACCCGTCCGCCGCCCGCGGCGATGCCGTGAGCCTGGCGGTTTCTCCCACGGTGAGCAGGAGTGTCGCGGGCGAGAGCGCGATCGCGGCGACCGGCGGCGGTGCCACGGCGCGGGGAGCGACAGGCGCCGAGGGCGCCGCAGCGACCGTGACAACCACGATCCCCGAGCTTCCGCCGCTCCGTGCCACCACCCTTCCCTGTCCGCTACTGATCCCCCGGACGACGCCCTGCGCGGATACTGCCGCGACGGCGGGATCGAGCGCCTCCCAGCTCACGTCGCTCGCGGTGGCCGCGCCGAGCGAGTCCCGCGGGACGGCCGACAGCCGCGCCTCGGTCCCCACGGTGAGCGCGAGCGACATGGGCGAAACGTCGAGCCGGGCGACGGCCGCGCGCGAGATCGAAGCCGCCGGTGCGAGTGGAGCTTCTTGCTCGCCGCGCGGCCGAACGAGCACGACGACGCCGACGACCGCGACCGCGACGGCCGGCACACTCCACGCGATCCATCGCCGGCCCCGCCACGCGCCGACCGCCGCGCTGGCGTAGGGCGCGGGCGTGCTGGGTGTCGTCGGGGGGAACGGACGCGCCGCACTCCGGGCGCCCGACGTCGGCGCCGGGCGGGGCGTCCGCGGGTGCGGCACCGGACTCGCCGGCGTGCGGAACTTGTCGAGCAGCTTCGCGGTCCCCGCGGACTGGACCAGCGTCAGGATCCGTGTGCGGACCGCGTCGTGCGTTTCCGAGGCCACGCCGACCGCCGCGACGGCCTCCTCGATGGTCGGGAACCGGTCCGCCGGGTCCTTGGCGATCATGTGCATGACGGCGGCCGCGAGCTCCGGCGGGCAATCGGCGCGGAACTCGTGGACCGGCGGCGGCGCCGTGTGACAGTGATCGTAGATCATGTTGACCATTGTCGCGCTCGCGAACGGCGGCCGGCCGGTCAGCATCTCGAACGCGACGATACCCAGGGAGTATTGGTCCGCCGCTCCGGTGACTTCCCCACCCTGGCATTGCTCCGGGCTCATATAGGCCGGCGTGCCCACCATGCCGCCGGTCATGGTGAGCGCCTCCGCTTGCGCCACCTTCGCGATGCCGAAATCGGTCATGATGAGCCAGCCGTCCTGGTCGAGCATGATGTTGCCCGGCTTCACGTCGCGGTGCACCACGCCGTTGCGGTGGGCGTGGCCCAGCGCCGCGCCGGCCTGATTGAGGATCGTCTGGATCACCGGAATGGGGAGCGGCCCGACTTCCTTGATCACGGACTCGAGCGACCGGCCCTCGACGTACTTCATCACGAAGTACACCAGGTCGCGGGACTCTTTGACCGCGAACACCGGGATGATGTGCGGGTGGCTGAGGCCCGCGGCGGTGCGCGCCTCGCGCTTGAACCGCTCCTGGATCTCCTTGTCCATGAGCATGAGGGCCGGCGCCATGCACTTGATTGCCACGCGCCGGTTGAGCGCGAGGTCGTGTGCCAGGAACACGACGGCCATGCCACCGCGACCAATCTCGCTCAGCACTTCGTATTCGCCGAGCGTGGCGTCTCGCAGCGTTTTCAGGAGCCGCTGCTCACCGCTCGCGATGGACTCGGCACTCGGCCGGCGCCCGGGGCGGGATTCCGGCACGTCGCCGCGCGTTTCGGGCACGGCAACTACCTGGCTGCCGCACCGGGGACAGAAAGCGGCGTCGCCAGCGAGCGTGGCCCCGCACTTCGCGCAGTAGCCGGCCACGGCTCAGTACCGTCCCTGCATGAACGCGATCCCGGGCGCGATTGCCGCGCGCCAGGCGTCGCCGACCTCGGCGGTGAACGCTGGGTCATGCTCGGCCACCGTCTGCACAAGGGCATGCACGAAACTCGGGTACTGAGCCGGCCGGATGTCGAGGTCGCGCCGGCTGTGCCGATCCGCCACGCGCGTGAGCAGGACGGCGCCGTCGTCCGGCTGGGCGGGGAAGGCGAGCAGGAGTCCCAGCGCGTGCTTCATCAACTGATGTTGCCGCTCGAAGTCCGTGCGGGTGAACAGCGGCTCAACGTCGGGCGCCGCGCGGAACAAGTTGCGGTAGAAACAGGCGTAGAAATCCGGCACGGCCGAGCAGCGCTCGTAGCTCCCGCGGGCCAGTTGCAACGTGGCAGCGGGAACCGCAGGTGGGGAGGGGGCCACCATTGTACCGCTCTAGATAACACGCTCCACGGAGGGGAGCAAACGGGTGATGGAGGGCGATCGAGGGCGATCGAGGCCGATCACGGGCAACCGACCCCCTGGCGTTCGCGCCAACGTGGCGGGACCTTTCATAGGGTCGTTCGAGAGGAGTGCCGCCATGGCACCACTCGCCCGAGTCACGGCAGACGCCGGCCGTCTCATCTTCCAGCTCGTCGAGGGTCATCCCACGCTCGGTGAGCGAGTGCACGCGTGGCGCGCAGCCGTCGCGCGGCGGCTTCCGGCAGGCCGTCGCCTGTTCGAGCTGACGCTGATCACGATCGTGGTGGCTGCCGCGCTGGTGTGGGTGTGGGTCCTCTGGACGCAGCCCATGAACCGGAGGTGACACCGGCGAGGCCGAGCGGCATCCTTGAAACCGCGCTCTACGTCGCCGACCTCGAGCGGGCCGCGCGATTCTATCAAGCCACACTTGGATTCCAGGTCATGGTGTCCGGTGACCGATTGATCGCGCTCGCGGCGGCCGAGCAGCAGGTTCTGCTGTTGTTCAAGCAGGGGGCGTCGGCCACGCTGCCCGTGGGCTCTCATGACGGGGACGGACGGCTCCATCTGGCATTCGCGATCCCGGCGGCCGACCTCACGACGTGGGAGGATCATCTCGGGCGTCAGGGGATCGAGATAGAGGAGCGGCGTGTGTGGGAGCGCGGCGGAACCAGCGTGTATTTCCGCGATCCGGACGGGAACCTGGTGGAGCTGGCGACGCCCGGAGTTTGGCCGAACTACTAGGGCTCACACTAGCTTTCCGAGCCTCTCGACACGGTTAGCGCACCGATGACCGTCCCCTGGCCCTTCCTGTTCTTCGCCGGCCTCGCCGAGGTGGTGTGGGCGGTCTTTCTCAAGCAGGCGCACGGCCTGGCGAGCCCCGCGTGACCGGACCGAACGGGCGGCGCGTGATCGCTGTGAGTGTCGGCCTGCCGCGCGAAGTGGAGTGGCGAGGCCAAGTGGTTGTCACCTCCATCTTCAAGACCCCGGTCGAGACCCGGGTGTGGGCGCGACAGCTCAACCTGGATGGCGACCGGCAATCGGATCTCGCGGTACACGGCGGCGTTCACAAGGCCGTGTACGCGTATCCATCGGAGCACTACGCCTGGTGGCGGGACTGGCTGCGGGCCACGGACCTGCCGTGGGGCGCGCTCGGGGAGAATCTCACGACCGAGGGGCTGCTCGAGGCCGCCGTGCGGATCGGCGACCGCCTGCGGATCGGCAGCGCCGAGTTCACGATCACGCAGCCCCGCCTGCCGTGCTTCAAGCTCGGTATCCGGCACGGCCGGCCCGGCATCGTCAAGCACTTCGAGAAGAGCTGTCGATGCGGCTTCTACCTCTCCGTCGTGCGGGAGGGGGATGTGGGCGCGGGCGACGGAATCGAGATCCTCGACCGTGATCCCGGAGCCATGACCGTGGCGGAGACCGCGAGGCTTCGCACCAGCAAGCGACCGGAGCGCGAGTTGCTCCAGCGAGCGGCGGCGCAGGCCGGGCTGTCACCGAGCTGGCGCGAGCATTTCACCAAGAAACTCCTGGGAGATACGACCGAGTGACCGGCCGCAAGCTCGTCCAACACCTGGCCGGCTGGCGCTGTCTCGCGGCCGTCCTGCTGCTCACCCACCCGGCGTTCGCGCAGGGCCCAGTCTCCGGCGTGGTGTTCGCGGACCGCGATGGGAATGGCCGGCGCGATGCCGGCGAACCGGGGATCGAACGCGCGTGGGTCTCGAACCAGGTGGACGTCTCGGCATCGGACGCCTCGGGCGCGTTCACGCTGCCGGGCGGCGGGAACGGCGTGGTGTTCGTGAGCGTGCCGGACGGCTACCGGGTGGTCGGGTCGTTCTGGCGCGCGGTCACACCGGAGACGGCCGCCGCGCCGATCACCTTCGGGCTCCAGCCGGCGGCCCGCGTGGAGGAGTTCACGTTCATCCACGCGTCGGACACGCACATCCAGGCGTCGGCGGTACCGCGGTTCGACCGGCTGCGCGCGGTCGTGGATTCCATGAAGCCCGCCTTCGTCCTGATCTCCGGGGATCTCGTGCGCGACGCGTTGCGCGTGGGCGAGGCCGAAGCGCGCGGATACTATGAGCTATATGTGCGCGAGAGCGCGCGGCTCACGGCCCCGGCGTGGAACGTGCCCGGGAATCACGAGATCTTCGGTATCGAGCGCCACCTCTCGCTGGTCGCCCCCACGCACCCGCTCTACGGTCGGAAGATGTACCGCAGCTATCTGGGTCCCGACTACTACAGCTTCACGTACGGGGGCGTGCATTTCGTGGGCCTGAACACGGTGGACATCGCGGACCTGTTCTACTACGGCCACGTGGACAGCACCCAGCTGGTCTGGCTCGAGCGCGATCTCGCCGGCGTGCCGCCTGCCACGCCGGTCGTCACGTTCAACCACATCCCCTTCTTCAGCTCGGCACTCGCGCTGGGCGGCTACACGGAGGATCCTCCGGCCCCCACACTGATCCGGGTCAACGGGCGCGACCAGTTCCGCCACGTGGTCTCCAACGCCCGGGATGTCCTGGCCGTGCTGCGCGATCGACCCTATCCGCTCGCCCTGGGCGGGCACTTCCACATGCGCGAGCGGCTCGAGTACGGGACTGAAGGAGGCCGGCGGACGAGATTCGAGCAGACGGCGGCGGTGGTCGGGCCGAGCGGGTCGGAGGGGATGCGGATGGCGTCCGGGGTGACGGTGTATCGGGTGAGGCGGGGCGAGGTGTCGGTGGGAGAGTTCATCCCGCTGGACCCAAGGGACGGATCTCGTCATTAGGTCATGGAAATACCTGCGACCGATCTGTTGAGCAAAGGCAGCGAGCTTAGCGGCGTTCGCGGGGACCTGTGTTGCGCCGAGAAGGCTCCAAAGTGTCGGCGGGACGGAAGTTGACGAGAGAGGGTCCGGCAACCGGGTCTTGTTTAGACTGCGCGCCTTGCAGGTTTCGTGCAGGCGTCAGAGTTTGTCAGTGCGGTCGAATTCATCGTTACTCATGAGGGCCCTCATCTGCGACGCCATTGCAAGGCGACTCCGCCTATCCTTCACATACCTTGGTCAGCGCAGAGTCGTCGAACCCCACCTCTGTGGCCGGACGGAAACCGGTGACGACTTGATGCTCGCGTACGTTGTCGCCGGGCACAGCTCGTCCGGCCCTCTCCCAGGCTGGCGCAACTATCGCCTTTCTGAGATGCACGAAGTTCAGTTGTCGAGCGATGGGTTCGAAAGCCCGCGCCCGGGGTTCAACCCCCAAGATCCCCGTTTCGCGGTCGTCTACTGCCAGATTGTGGTCGCCCAGGCGGCCCCCGAATAACGCCACGGTGCCCTCACTCGAACCGGAATCGGCTCGCCTCGAGGTATTCAGGAGAGATCTCGATCGCGATCCACCGTCGGCCCAGCGTTTCGGCAACCGCACCGGTCGTATTGGAACCGGCGAACGGATCCACAACCAGGCTCCCCTCGTTCGTGAGCAAACGAATGAAGAAATCGGGTAGCGCAGAGGGGAATCTCGCTGGGTGGATCTTGATCCCTGCTGCCTTGCACCGCTTCGTGTAAGGGTCGTTCGCCGCGTTGTTGCCAAACCTCAGCAGATCATCCGTTTCCGATGGTTCGATCATGTTTCCGGGGATCGCCCCGCCGGGGTCGAGTTGGTCGAACTTGTCAGTGATGTTGTGCCCCGACGGACGCCGCGTGGCGCGAACGCCTCGCTGATTCAGTCGGATCATGTCCGCGCTGTACGGCTTCAGGACATTTCGGTTGTTTGCTCGCGGGTGGGGCGTCTTGGCTAGCCACCACACATACTCCACCGCATCCTTGATGCGAACGCGCCTCACCGTTACCCACTCGGCTGGCATCGGCATCTTCGCTGGATTGTACCAAAAACACTCTTGTGCCAGGTGGAAGCCCACTTCGTCGACCAGAGCCAGTATCAGACGAAAGTGGTAGAGTGACCGTGTTGGCTCCCCCTTGTTGTAGCTGCCACCGATGTTCAGAACAAAGCTCCCATCGTGCGCGAGCACGCGATGTATCTGTCGAGCAAACGGCAGGAACCAGCCTACGTAGTCGTCCTTTGAGACGTTGCCGTACTCCTTCTTGAAGTGAAGTGCGTACGGCGGAGACGTGAACACTAGGTCCACGCTATTGTCCGGCAGACCGGTAAGCAGTTCCACCGAATCCCCGAGGTAAGCAGCCCCGCGATCGGTGGTGTACAAGGGCCTCCGACTTGGAAGCAGAGATTCCGGCCTCTCCTCACTGCCGAAGCTGATGGACACCTGCTTCCCAACTCGCATCCTTGGCCAACTCCCCCAGCTTGACGTTGCCCCCCGACTCCCAAATCTAGCCCTGGCCGCTCAGGATCATATAATCAAAACAACGC
The DNA here is from genome assembly GCA_016199245.1 of Gemmatimonadota bacterium. Lineage (GTDB taxonomy): Bacteria > Gemmatimonadota > Gemmatimonadetes > Gemmatimonadales > GWC2-71-9 > JACQHC01. Next base: position 36,226 of record JACQHC010000061.1, read on the forward strand.
ACGCCACTCTAACATAATTGGTTGTCATTGTCAACTCATTATACCCTCAACCCGGATGACTGGATCTCACAGGCCGAGGCCGCCCGGCTTCGTCAGACTAGTCGCCAGGCAATCGCCCGCCTCATCAGCCGGGGCCGGCTCCGGACACTCGTCCTGGCTGGCCGGACTCTGGTGCATCGCCCGGACGTGATGAGCTTCTCGAAGCGTCCGGCGGGCAGGCCTCATGGGAAACGGAAGGTTCCATGAGCCGGCTCGACGATGCGCTTGCTCTGATCGATGCGCTCAGTGTCCCAGAAAGACAGATGGTCTTGCGGCATCTCCGTCGTGCCTTGCCCCCTCACCCCATGGAAGCACGTCTCAAGGCGAGTGCCGAGACGCTTCTCGAAGCGATCAAGCGAGCAAGCCCACTGACCATTCGGGGAATTGAGGGGATTCTCGCTGAAGCGAGCTTCGCGATGGAGGTCCTCCCCACGCTGCCTGGCTGGGAGGAACTGCCTCCCGAACCCGACGCGTCATACGACTTCCTCCTAACTGATGGGACCCAGGTTTCTCCGGTCCGCCTCCAGGTCAAGATGCAGCGAAGGAAGAACCATCAACCATGGATGGCCAACCAGGCGATGAAGAAGACGCGCTCTTGGCCTGCCGAGTACTACGTCGTGGAGGTGCAAAGAACCCGCGGTGGAACAGATACCGCCGGTAAGGGCACCAGACCTTATCGTTTCGAGGAGTTTGACATTCTCGGCGTATCCCTCGGCGCAGCCAAAGGTGAATGGCGTCATTTCACGTACACCGTTGCGCGCTGGCTCCTCCCGGAGCCCGACGACCCCAACAGTATCCTCAAGTATCAACCTGTGGCGCCATTCGACAACCAAGACTGGACGAGCGAGTTCGTTCGAGCCGTGGCTTGGCACCGGAGCGGCATCGCAAGGACCATCGCTGGCAGCAGAGTTGGCGCCTAACCCGCGCTTGCACACCGACGGGCGCTGTTCGCTGCTAAGGAACCCATTCATTTGCGCGCCCGCGCTCATCACTGCACGTTTGAACATCGCGCTGCCCGTTGCGCACGTCGCCCGCGGGTGAAGCGCAGCCCGGTTAGGCGGCCGCAAGCTCACGTCACGGGATCGGTGATGAACCACGACCGTTTGTAAGCCGCACATGGCCGTTTGCAAGCTGACTATTGTCGTGTGCGAGTCCCTTTCCCCCGCTCGCACGCTCACAATCGCCCGTTGCAAGTTTGCAAACGCCGTTTGGCGGCTTACAACGCTCGATGCGCGGCCCACAAACCACGATTGCCGGCTCCCAAACGAGCATGTAGGGCTTCCAAACCATCGATGTG
>JACQHC010000002.1 GCA_016199245.1 Gemmatimonadota bacterium
AGGATAAGGTGGCCAAGGCGATCGAGACCGCGATCGGCAAGATCGCCCTGCCGAAGAATGTCTGGATCGTCCCGGACATTCCGAAGACGCGTACCGGAAAGATCATGCGCAGGGTGATCGCGGGGATCTCCAACTTCACTGACGTCGGGGACACGACCACGCTGGCGAACCCCGAGGTCGTCGACACCATTCGCCGCCACGTCCAGGCGGAGAAGATGGCGCGCGGCCAGGTCCCGCGTCAGCTCTCACCGCAGGAGATGGAGGAGATCAAGGCGTTCGGTCGGGCCGAGTAGTAGGACTAGGCCCGCCCTGGTTGTGCGGCCCCGCACCCTGGCCACCGGGTGGTTCCCGGCCTATTGTTGAACCGGTCCGTGCCTCCTGCTCAGCCTGTACGAGCGGACCACCAGAGGAAGCCGCATGGAAACGCACGTCCATGACGTCCTCGTGATCGGCGGGGGCGGGGCCGGCCTGCGCGCCGCCATCGCGGTGGCTGAGACGGACCCCGCGTTGCGCGTGGCCATGGTCTCGAAGGTGTACCCGATGCGGAGCCACACCGTCTCCGCCGAGGGCGGTGCCGCCGCCGTCATCAAGCCGGATGACAGCCTCGACGCCCACGCCTACGACACGATCAGCGGCGGAGAATGGCTCTGCGACCAGGACGCCGTGGAGCTGTTCGTGCGCGAGGCCCCCGAGGAGATGCTGCGACTCGAGCATTGGGGCTGCCCCTGGAACCGGGAGCCGGACGGGCACGTCGCCGTCCGCGCTTTCGGCGGCATGAAGATCAGGCGCACCTGGTTCGCCGCCGACAAGACGGGCTTCCACCTGCTCCACGCCCTGTTCCAAACCTCCCTGAAGTATGCCAGCATTGCCCGCTACGACGAGTGGTTCGTGACCCGGCTCCTGGTGGGCGAGGGACGCTGCCTGGGGGTTGTGGCGCTCGAACTGGCGAGCGGGGAGATGCATGCATTGCTCGCGAAGGCGGTGATCCTGGCGACGGGAGGTGGTGGTCGGGTCTTTCCGTTCACGACCAACGCGAACATCAAGACTGGTGACGGCATGGCGCTCGCCTACCGCGCGGGCGTGCCGCTCAAAGACATGGAGTTCGTCCAGTACCATCCCACGGGCCTTCCGTTCACGGGGATCCTCATAACGGAGGCGGCCCGCTCCGAAGGCGGCTGGCTTCTGAATAAGGACGGCTACCGCTACCTCCAGGACTACGACCTGGGCCGGCCGGAGCCCACCCCGGTGCTGCGCGCGATGGAGCTGGGACCGCGCGATCGTCTCTCCCAGGCATTCGTCAAGGAGATGGAGAAGGGGCGGACCATCGAGACCGCGCACGGGCACGTGGTGCACCTGGACGTGCGCCACCTGGGCGAGCCGGTGATCGAGGCGAAGATCCCGTTCGTGCGGGAGCTGTGCCTCACGTACGAGCACCTGGATCCGGTGCACGAGTTGATCCCGGTGCGGCCGGTCGTCCACTACATGATGGGTGGGGTCCATACGGACCTCACGGGAGCGACCCCGCTTCCCGGGCTCTACGCCGCGGGGGAAACCGCCTGCGTGAGCATCAACGGCGCCAACCGTCTGGGCTCGAACTCACTCACCGAGATCCTGGTCTTCGGCGCCCGCGCGGGGCGAGCGGCCGCGGCGTACGCTGCGCGCGCCCCTGCGCCAACCGGCCCCACCCGCGCCCAGGCGTTGGACGAGGAGCGCCGCGTCCTGAGCAAGGTGCGGGGGGACGGTGGTGGTGGCGAGCGGGTCGCGACCATTCGTACCGCCATGCAACGCGCGCTCGAGGCGGGGGCGGGGATCTATCGGGACGAGGTCGGACTGCGCCGGGCCGCCGAGGGCATCGAGGGGCTCAAGGCGCGTGCCCAAGGCGTAACGCTCGACGACCGCAGCCACACGTTCAACACGGAGGTCGTGGCCTTCCTCGAGCTGGAGAATATGCTCGACGTAGCCGAGGCAATTGTGCACGCCGCGCTCGTGCGTCGGGAGTCGCGGGGCGCCCACCAGCGGACGGACTTCCCCGCCCGGGACGACAACCGCTTCCTGGCACATTCCCTCGCCTACCGCTCCCCCAACGGCCCGCCGCGGGTGGATCTGCTCCCGGTGACCATCACTCGCTGGCCTCCCGGCGAGCGGGTCTACGGGAGGTAGCTGTGCCGCAAACCGTGACCATCGAAATCCGCCGCTACCGCCCCGAGGAGGAAGCGGAGCCGACCTGGCAGCGCTACGAGGTGCCGTTCTGGCGGGAATGGATGGTGCTGGACGCGCTGAACTACATCAAGGACCACGTCGACGGCACGCTGTCCTTCCGGTGGTCTTGCCGCATGGGTGTGTGCGGTTCCTGCGGCATGATGGTGAACGGCAACCCCGCTCTCACCTGCGCCACGTATCTCGAGACGCTGGTGCCCGGACCCGTGCAGGTGGAACCCCTGCGGGGCTTCCCGGTGATCCGCGATCTCGTGTGCGACCTCACGGACTTCATTACCAAGCTGCAGCGCGTGCAGCCGTGGATCGTACGCGAGACCGAGGGCACGCCGGCCCAGGGCGAGTACCGCCAGACGCCCGACGAGCTGGCGGCCTATCGACCCTACGCCATGTGCATCAACTGTCTGCTGTGCTATGCGGCGTGCCCGATCTACGAGCTCGAGCCCGGCTTCCTGGGCCCCGCCGTGATCGCTCTGGCCCAGCGCTACAACCTTGACTCGCGGGACCAGGGCCGCGAGGCGCGGATGGACGTGCTCTCCGAGCACGACGGGATCTGGGCGTGCACCTTGGTGGGTGAGTGCTCGACGGTGTGCCCCAAGCACGTGGACCCCGCCGGCGCCATCCAGCGGTACAAGCTGGATGCCGCTGTGGCGTGGGTGAAGGCGCTGGTACTCCCGCGGAGCGGCCGATGAACCCCGCGTACCGCCGCCATCATCCCAAGTGGTACCGCGCGCGGATGCCCATCTTCTGGTGGTTCCGCAAGGCGGCGTACTTCCGATTCATCGCCCGCGAGTTGACCAGCGTGTTCGTGGCGTACTCCTCGGTCCTGCTGCTGGTCCAGCTCCGCGCGGTCGCGGCCGGCCCCGAGGCACTTGCCCGGTTCACCGCGTGGCTGCATCTGCGCCCGGTGGTTGCGCTGCACGTCGTCGTCCTGCTTGCGCTGCTGTTCCACACGGTCACCTGGCTGCACCTGGCCCCGCGCGCCATCGTGATCCGGCTCGGCCGCCGGCGTGTACCTGACGTGGCGGTGCTGCTGGGGCACTACGGAGCGTGGCTCGCGGCGTCGGGGCTCGTCGTATGGTTGCTCCGCCTATGACGGGGCGGCGCTTGCGAGAACCCGGGCTCTGGCTGCTGTTCAGCGCTGGTGGGACGCTCGCCGCGCTTTTCCTGCCGGTGCTGGCGGCCGTGTTGTGGGTGGCCCCCGCGCTGGGGTGGCTGGCGGCCCCAGCGCACGACGTGCTCGCGGCCGCGGCCCGCAGCGTGGCGGGGCGGCTGTTTCTGACCGGGCTGATCGTGCTCGCGCTGTTCCACTGGGCGCACCGCTTCCGGTACACGCTGTACGACGGCCTGCAGCTCTATCACCTGAACCAGCTCATCGCCGTGCTGACGTACGGCGTGGCCACCGTACTGAGCGTCGCGGCGGGCGTGGTGGTATGGCGGTGATCGGCACTGAGGAGGAAGCCATGTTCACGCTCAAGCGACTCTCCGGGGAGGCGATCGAGGCGGCGCTCGAGAGGGCGGAGCGCTACCGGCTGCTCAACGAGCCGTGGGAGGCCGAGAGCATCTGCAAGGACGTGCTCGCGGTCGACCCGGGCAACCGTCGCGCGCTGGTCACGATGCTCTTGTCGCTGACGGACCGGTTCACCCGGCGCGAGCCGGGGACCATGGCTGCCGCGCAGGAGTTGCTCGCCCGGCTCGACAGCGAGTACGACCGATGCTACTACGAAGGCATCATCTTCGAGCGCCGCGGCAAGGCACTGCTCAATCAGGGTGCGCCCGGGTGCGGCCCCATCGTGTACGATCAGCTCCGCCGCGCGATGGAGTGCTACGAGAAAGCGGAGCCCCTGCGCCCCCCGGGCAACGACGCCGCGCTGCTGCGATGGAACACCTGCGCCCGGGTCATCATGGCCCATGACCACGTGCGGCCCGCCGTCGAGGAGCCCGCGCAGACGATGTTAGAGTAGGCTCGATGATGCCGCGGAGGGCGCTGGTTCAGGCCCGCTCTTCCTCCCATCGCCGTTGCAGCCCCGGCGCACGTCGCAGCAGGGGAAGGCTGGCGGCATAGATCACGAGGCCCGCGGCGTCCGCCGCCACGTCCCACAGCGAGGGGTCCCGGTGCTGAGTCCCCATTTGTGCCAGCTCCAGCACGATGCCGTAGGCGAGCAGGGCGCTCACTTTCGGGGCCCCGAAGGATCGGGTGGGAAAGGAAAAATCCAGCAGCAGCGCCAGCCCGAAGAACGCCGTCCCGTGCTGCAGCTTGTCGTTCAGGGTCGAGACGATCGGGACCGCGCCGCCGGTGAGCGCGAGGAAGGTGATGGTCCCGATGGCCGCGGCGAACAGCACACGACTCAGCAGGATGTATCGGCGCGGCATCCGGGATCCATAGTGAGTGGAAGATGGTGAAGTGTAATGAGGCGGTCCGTGAGGCGAGTCAGTGTAAGTTAGAGTTTGTAGGACTCGATCCCCAGGGATCCCGCGGCTTTCACCAGCCGTCGGTCGTAGGCCGCGACCTGCACGGGTTGTCCCTGGGCCCTTGAGAATTCCATGGAGGCCAGATGCAGCGCGTCCAACGTGCGAACCGGAACGGGAAACGCATCGAGCGCCCGGGCGAGCACGGGTGGACTCAGCTCGAGGACGGCAGCCAACTGGTGACCACGAACCTGGTGGTGGCTGAGGTTCACGCTGGACCATCGTTTTCGGGTCGCGCGGTTTCGGACGCGTCCGGCTAGATAGGCGGGGGTGCCGCGGTTACCTTGCGGCTTGAGCCGCGAATATGACGGGACGTAGCGCAGCCCGGTAGCGCACCTGAATGGGGTTCAGGGGGTCGCGGGTTCAAATCCCGCCGTCCCGACTTCTGAAAGGCCGATGGCGTCAGGACTTAGCGCCAT
>JACQHC010000070.1 GCA_016199245.1 Gemmatimonadota bacterium
GCAGGGCCGCCGGCTTGAGTGAGTCGAATTGGAGGTAGATCTCGAAGCCCGGCTTGAACTGGGCCAACTCCGCCACGAACTCCGGCTCGCGCGCGATCCGAATCCCGTTCGTGTTGAGCATGAGATGGCGGATGGGGCGCGCCTTCGCCAGGCGCAGAATGTCCAGAATCTGCGGGTGGAGCGTGGGCTCACCACCGGAGATCTGCAGCAGGTCCGGCTCGCCTTCGCTCCGCACCAGGGCATCCATCATCGCTTCGATCTCGGGGAGCGGCCGGTGGAATGAGCGTGCGGGCGACGAATCGGCGAAGCATACGGGGCAGGTTAGGTTGCACGCCTCATTGACGTCGATCAGCGCGAGGCAGGAATGCTGCTCGTGGTCGGGACAGAGCCCGCAGTCGAATGGGCAACCGAACTCGGTGCGCGTCTGCGGCGCGAGCGGCCGGTCACCAGGCTTCAGGTAATCGTGACACAGGCGATAGTACGCGGCATCGGTCGAGATGAGCGCCTTTTGCATGCCGTGTGTGCGGCAGCGCTTGAGGTAGAACACGTTCTGGCCTTCGATCACGATCTTGGCCGGGACGAGCGCGAGGCACACATCGCACAGTGACGTGGTTTGGCCGTAGAACACGTACGGCGCTGGTCTGCGCACGGCGTCAGACACGCTCGCGCTCCGTGAGGTGGATCATGCCGACAGCGTAGAGTAGAAGCGCGATAGCCGTGAGGTGGAATACGTTCTGCCGCGCGAGCACCGTCCCGTATGGCTTGAGGAACTCCCAGGCGTACCGCTGCAAGGCATACCAGCCTGTCATGAGGTAGAACCCGTTCCGCTGAAAGAACGGTGAACGGCGGTCCAGGGCGAGCATCGCGAGCGCCAGAAACAGGACCATTGCACCGGCTTCGTACAATTGCACGGGATGGCGGCGGACGCCGTCCCCGAAGTCCCAGCCCCACGGGAGCGCAGTGGGCGTGCCATGCGTGAAGTCCTCCAGGCCGGCCAGGAAGCACCCGAGCCGGCCGACTACCACGCTCGTACAGAACGCCGGGACGAATATCAGACCCGTCGACCCTCGGATACCGCGCGTCAACTTGTAGACCTCCACAGCCACGATGCCGCCGAGCAGCGCCCCCAGGATGCTGCGTCCGATCCCCGGCTGGTCGGAGAGCGTCAGATTGATGGTGCCGAGGGCGAAGCCGCCGACCGCCGCTCCGATGAGGAGCGTGAAGGGATAGCCGGGGCCCGCCTGTATGAGAATGCGCCCTGCGTCCGCAAGGCGCCGGCGGTACGCGGCCCAACTGGTTCCGAATGCGACGAGCGCCGCCAGAATGTCGAATCCGGTGTGAATCATCGGACCGCCGGTCGTGACCGGGGATCGCCGCTTGGCGCCTGAAGCGGCTCGTCGGAGGACACGGCCACCTCGGTGGAAAGTGAGTGTGCTGGACGCAACTGCCGCCCACCAAGGTGTGTCCCGTCACCAGGCTTCGCCATAGCGTGGGCTCTCCTGGAGCACGCGGGCGATGCAGTGGTATCTTGGGCGACTCGCGGCTCGCCCGAACCTCTCGCAGCAAGGTGTGAAACCGATGAAAGAGACCGCCCGACTTACCACCATCGCGTTGAGCTTGGTCCTCGCCGCATGCACACGCGCGGCGCCCCCGTCGGCGCCCTCACCCCAACCGGGCCGCGCGGCGCCACGCCAGCCGGAAGAACAACCGCCCGACTCCGTTGGCCCGCAACAGGCGCAGGAGGGCCAACGGCCGGGCGGCGCCGGTCAGGCAGGAGAACCCCGCCCCAGACCGTACGCCAGAGTGATCACGTCAGAGGCGAAGACCCGGGACGGCCTTTTCAAGACACACCGTATCGGTACGCGACTCTACTTTGAGATTCCCAGGAGCCAGTTCGGCAAGGAGATGCTGCTGGTAACGCGTGCGGCTCGCGTGCCCGTGAACATGGGCTACGGTGGCCAGCAGCTTGGCCCCAGTCAGGTGCTGAAATGGGAGCGCCTGGACCATCGCGTCCTGCTGCGGACCGTGTCGTACGAGACCGTGGCCGACTCCACGACCCCGATCTATCAAGCCGTGCGGAACTCCAACAATGACGTCGTGATCGCGGCGTTCAACGTGGAGGCCTACGGCCCCGACAGCGCACCGGTGGTCGAGGCCACGCGGCTGTACACCGCACCACCGCCAGAAATCGGCCCGGGGGGCCGCTTCCGCGGCCAGCCGGACGCGAATCGGTCGTTCATCGAGCGGGTGCTGGCGTTCCCCGACAACGTCGAGGTGGAGGCGACGGTCACGTATCCGGCGCCAGCCGCCGGGGCCGGGCCGGCTCAGCCGGCCAGCCCGTTCGCGCCCGCGGTGACGGGGACGGCGAGCCTGCTCATGCACTGGAGCATGGTCAAGCTGCCGGACAACCCCATGCTGCCGCGCGTGGCCGACAAGCGCATCGGCTTCTTCTCGATTGACCAGTTCGATTACGGCCGGCCGGACCAGCGGGCCGAGCAGCGGCAGTACATCGTGCGATGGCGCCTGGAAAAGCGGGACCCTGGCGCCGCGATCTCCGAGCCGGTCAAGCCGATCGTCTACTACGTGGACCGCGCCACACCTGATTGGCTCAAGCCGTATGTGAGACGTGGGATCGAGGCCTGGCAGCCAGCGTTCGAGGCCGCGGGTTTCCGCCGGGCCATCGTTGCCGCGGATCCGCCCACACTGGAGCAGGATCCCGACTGGGCACCCGAAGACGCGCGCTACTCCGTAGTGCGCTGGTTCCCCTCGACGATCGAGAACGCCACCGGGCCCAACGTGCACGACCCGCGGACCGGCGAGATCCTCGAGTCGGACATCTACATGTACCACAACATCATGAACCTGCAGCGGTCCTGGTACTTCACGCAGGTCGCCCACCTCGATCGCCGTGCCACGATGTGGCCCTTTCCCGACTCGCTCATGGGTCGCCTGGTTGAGCAGGTCGTGACCCACGAAGTGGGGCATACTCTCGGCTACCAGCACGACCAGAAGGGCAGTTCGACCTATCCGGTGGACTCCGTGCGGAGCCGCACCTGGACCCGGCGGATGGGTCACGCGCCGTCCATCATGGATTACTCGCGCTACAACTACGTGGCGCAGCCGGAAGACTCGATTGCCCTGGAGGACCTGATCCCGCGTGTCGGCCCGTGGGACATCTACATCACGCGCTGGGGCTACACGCCGATTCCCGGCGCGCGCACGCCGGACGAGGAGCGCGCCACGCTCGAGCGCTGGACCCGTGAGCAGGACGCCGTTCCCTGGTATCGCTTCAGCATGTCCGATTCACGCGGCGCGGATCCCGGAGATCACAGCGAAGCGGTGGGGGACGCCGATCCGGTGAAGGCCACCGGCTGGGGGATCCGCAGCATCAAGCAGATCGTGCCGCTCCTCGTGCCCGCCACGGTGCGGACCGGCGAGGACTACGACGACCTCGGTCAACTGTATCAGCGATTGATCAACCAGTGGGCCGCCGAGCTGCGTCACGTGGCCATCATGGTGGGCGGGGCGGAGGCGCAGGAGAAATACGGGGGACAGGACGGCGCGCGCTATCGGCCGTGGCCACGCGTCCGGCAACGGGATGCCGTGCGGTTCCTCAACGAGAATGCGTTCGCCACGCCCGCTTTCTTCCTCGTGGACGATGTCCTGCGCCGGATCGAAGTCGAGGGAGCCCTCCGCCGCGTCAACGCCGCGCAGACCACCGTCCTCACGACGCTGTTCAACGACCGGCGCCTGGAGCGGCTCGTCGAGTTCCAGGCGGTGGACTTGGAAGACGGTGACGGGTACGGGCTGGAGGACATGCTGGCCGACGTGCGGGGCGGCATCTGGAGCGAGCTAGCCGCGCAGCGCGTTACGATGGACGCGTTCCGTCGCGAGTTGCAGCGCAGCTATCTCGCCGCGGTGCGGGGCAAGCTGAATCCACCGGCCGTGGCTACCCCGGTTGGACTACCGGCTCAGGTCGCGGTCCAGGTGGGCCCGGCGCGCGCCACCAGCGATATCAAGGCCGCGTTCCGCAGTGAGCTGCGCGCGCTCGACGCCGCCATTCAGCGTGCCCTTTCACGGGCCGGGGATCGGATGACGCGGGCACACCTGGAGGACGCGCGGGACCAGATCAAGGAGATCCTTGAGCCACCCAGGTAGCGCGCAGAACTACCGCTGTCCGCTGTGCTTCGGTCAGAGCCTGGGCCTCTGGGGACCCGGGACGATCCCGACCAGGTCAGGATCGACTCCGGGAGCGAGAGGCCGAAGGGCGTCCTGAGCCTTCTGGGCTTTCCTCAGCTCGCGGCGTTCCGCCTTGGCCTGACGTTTCTCTTGTTTGGCGAGCTCACGTCGACGCTTGGCCTGAGTCGCCGGTCCGGGTCGTCCCAAGGATCACCTCTCCGCGGTTTGGGGTGTCAGGACGATGCCTGGCTGGCGAGGATCGCCGCCAGCGGACCGGAGAGCACGTAGCCGGCGTCATCCTTGAATTGGAAGCCGGCGGGTACCGCGCCGCCGTTCCCGCCGCTCTTGGTCGCGCCCGCCTGCATGTACTCGTACGGGCCGACCGTGAAGCTGCTCCCCGCGATCCGGTGCCAGCCGTCCGCCAGCAAGACCGAGCGAACCTTGGCGACGTCAATTGCGATACTCATTAAGACTTTCCTCCCGCCTCTGTGGGCGTGGTGCGCGTTTCACGAACGAAGCGGAGCACGGCCCCGCTCCTGCGGTAGTGCAGCGTTCTCGTGACCCCGGGCGACTGCCCGCCGATGTGCACCTGCATCGTCGGAGCGCCCTGTTCCACCCACAGCACCTGGCCCGACAGCACGCCGCCGACCAGTCTCATGCGCTCAACGCTCATCGTGTGATCGTCACTTTCATCTGGAGTCCCTTGGCCGGGAGGCGTTGGTCCAGACGTAGGCAGTCTCGCCGTCATTCAAGTGATACATCCCATCGCCGCGCCGATCATCCGCGCGCGGGTTCACCGAATCGTCCGGGCGCGACCGTTCACCGTACTCGATGATGAAACCGTCCCAGGGGCCGCCGTGGAAGGGATAGGTCGAACGCGCCAGTGGCGTCAGCGTCACGGAACGGGAATGACCCAGTCGTACGAGAGGTCCACGTGCGGTTGCCGCTCCATGGGGTTGGGAGCGAACAATCGCACTACCCGTGCGGTCATGGACAGCAGCCTGCCCTCGTACACCGTGTGGCGGTTGAGCCACGTCACGCGGTGTCCGCTGCGGTTCGTCTTGAGCTTGAAATGGCGGATCGGCGTCGTCATGGTGGCTCCTGGTGCTCCGCTGCGACAAAGAAAAAGGCGGGATCAGCGCGGAGGCCGATCCCGCCTGCGATTCGCTCTTGTCCACGGACGCGTCCGGCTTTCGTCCGCTGAACGAAGGCTAGCCGGTCAGCCCGCCTCAGTCAACGTCCACGCCGATCGATGTCGCGCGCTCGCGCGTCGGGAAGTCATGGGTGAGTGTGTCGGCGCTCACCCTGCCAGTCGCGACCGTACTGCCGGCCGCCGCCGGCCTTGCGCGGGCGGCTCCTGCGTCTTGAGCACGACGCGCAGCACGCCGGTCTCGAGCTCGACGTCCCATTGGGCGATCCGCGGTTGCATGAAGTCGGCGAAGTCGTCCGCAGTGAGCGTGCTGGGGCTCGCGTCGAGGAACTCCAGCAAGCGAAGTCGCATGGCGCGATACGGCATGCCGTTCTGGGTCGCGCTGATGCGCAACGCGATCTGGTCGTCGAGCATGCGCCGCACCGTCCCCTGCGCGACGCTCAACAGGCGCTCGAACACGGCGGCGACTTCGGCGTCCACGCGTCGCGCGCGCCGTTCGAGCTCTTGCGCGGTCGTGGGCTCACAGGACTCGAGCAGGAGGCGCCGGATGCCGGCGTTGGGGCCCGGGCCCGCGGCCGCCGCGTTCCGCTCGGCCTTGGCGCAGGCCGCCAGGTCGTTCCGCCCCAGGCGGAGGAACCGCGTCATCTTCTCGTACACGTCGGTGCGGCCGGGCAGCGGCGGGCGGCGCCGGCCGGCGATCAATTCGTTGACGTACTCAACGGGGACGTCGACCGCTTCAGCCAGTTGCTCCGGTGAGCGGTCGATCTCCCGCAGGCGTTGCTGCAGCAGCTCTCCCACTCGGACGAGCCGTTTCAACGGGGGCATGGATTTCATACGGCAACAGCCTCCTCCGATGTCGGTTGGGTCAGTGCCGGCTTCGCCCTACGCTCACTTGAACCGATAGGTGATTCGCCCGCGTGTCAGGTCGTAGGGCGAGAGCGCCATGGTCACGCGATCCCCGGCGAGGACGCGGATCCTGAAACGGCGCATCTTGCCGGCCATGGTCGCCAACACCTCGTGGCCGTTGTCGAGCACCACGCGAAACGTGGCGTTCGGCAGGACCTCGGAGACGTTGCCGTCCATCACGATATCCTCTTGTTTCGCCATGGTTCCCCCGGTGAGGAAACAAAAAAGCGGGACCAGCGCCGAGCTTCGATCCCGCTTGCCGTCCGGTTTGTCGCCGGCGCTCCTGTGGATGCACCAGCGCTTGCATGTTAGTCGGTCCCTGGCACTCTGTCAAACGGGGACTGGTGGAGCGTGTCGAGCGCAGTTACCTTCCACCTCCAGTTGGACGAACCGCGAGCTGGTTTCCACTCTCCGTTGTAGATCGGTCCCCGGCTCAGGATGGGACCGGCGCTCTCCGCAGCGTCGCTTTCACTCCTCAGGTTCACATCATCTGTTACGCGCACGGCGTTCCGGTGACAACTCGTGTCGCCGGCCGAAGCGTGCGCCCATGTTGAGGAGTTGCATTACATGACCGTGTCGTTTCCCTCGCTCGGCCTCGCGCCGGAGCTCCTGCGCGCGTTGGACGAGCAGGGGTATCAAGCCCCTACCCCCATTCAACGAGAGGCCATCCCGCTCGCGCTGCAAGGCCGCGACGTGGTCGGGTGCGCCCAGACGGGCACCGGCAAGACTGCGGCGTTTCTGCTGCCGATCCTGCAACGGCTCCAGCGCGGCCGGCACGGCGTCCTCCGCGCCCTGGTGCTGGTGCCCACACGCGAGCTGGCGGAGCAGGTCCTGAACAGCGCGCGCGCCTACGGGCGCCACGCCGGCGCGTCATCCGCCGCGGTGTACGGCGGCGTCGGCATGGAGCCGCAGACGCGGGCGCTCAAGCGCGGCGTGGATATCGTCATTGCCACCCCGGGCCGCCTGCTCGACCACATGGGCCGCGGGCACGTGGATTTCTCCCGCCTCGAGGTGCTGGTGCTCGACGAGGCCGACCGTATGCTCGACATGGGGTTCGCGCCCGACGTTCATCGCATCCTCGATGCTCTGCCCAACCAGCGCCAAACGCTCTTTTTCTCCGCCACGATCAGTACCGATGTAGACCGGCTCGCGCGGCGTGCCTTGAACGATCACGCCGCCGTGGACATCGGCCGGCGCGCGGAAGCAGCCGAGGGCGTGGAGCATGTTCTCGTGGCCGTGGACCTCACGGCCAAACGGACGCTGCTCGCCAAGCTGTTGCAAGAGCTGCCGGAAGGCCGCACCCTGGTGTTCACGCGCACCAAGTTCGGCGCCGAGAAGCTCGCCCGGCACTTGCGCGGTGAGGGCCACGGCGTGGAGGCGTTGCACGGGGACAAGACGCAGGGCGCCCGCAATCAGGCGTTGGATCGATTCAAGGAAGGGCGTGCCCGCGTGCTGGTCGCCACGGACGTCGCCTCCCGCGGGATCGACGTGGACGACATCGCCATGGTGGTGAACTACGACGTGCCAAACGATCCCGAGGTGTACATCCACCGCGTGGGTCGGACCGCGCGAGCCGGCGCGGCGGGCGTGGCGCTCACGTTGATGTCCCCGCACGAGTGGCTCCTGATGCGCGACGTGGAGAAACTGATGGGCCGCACGCTGGCGCGGGAGATCGTCCCGGGCTTCGAGCCGACGGTGGCGCCCATCCAGCCCGAGGATCGACTCGAGCTGCCCCGGCCTCAGGGACCGTCGGTGCGACCGCGGCGGGGCGGCGCGCGCAGACGATAGTCTTCCCTCCGAAAGGTCGCATGGCTTCCATCACAGGCTGGTTCGACCCCACACCGAAGGGCGGCGCGTTGCGGCTCGCCGCCCAGAGCTACCTGCCCGGACCGCGGGATCCCGGCATCCGCCTCCCCGGTCTCCGCAGGGGCGATCTCGTGACGCTCGAGGACGGGCGCGTGCATTCCGTCAACGGGCTTCCCCCCGAGCAGGCCGCGGCGCGTCCCGAGTTTCCCGGGCTCGGCGCGGTGCATCCGTCGCGGCTGCTCCGGCTGGAGACGCCGCAGGCCTCAAGTCCTCGTACGGCAGAGATCCAACGCATCGTGGACCTGGTGTGCCCGCTGGGGTTCGGGCAGCGCGCGCTGATTGTGTCGCCGCCCAAGGCCGGCAAGACGATCATGCTCCAGGCGGTGGCCGAGGGCGTGGCGCTCGCGCATCCCGGCGCCGTGCTGCTGGTGCTGCTGGTGGATGAACGGCCGGAGGAAGTGAGCGAGATGGTGGATTGGGGACGGGGAGAGGTGATCGCCTCGAGCTTCGATCTGTCGCACGAGCGTCACGTGGCTGTGGCCGAGATGGTATTCGAGCACGCGCGGCGGCAGGTGGAGGTGGGGCGGGACGTCGTGATCGTGCTGGACTCACTCACGCGGCTGGCGCGCTCGCATAACACGACGGGCCGCTCGAGCGGGCGCACGATGTCCGGCGGGATCGACGCCAACGCGCTCGCCAGGCCCAAGGCGTTGTTCGGCTCGGCGCGCGCGGTGCCCGGCGGCGGCTCGCTCACCATCATTGCCACGGCGCTGGTCGAGACCGAGAGCAAGATGGACGACGTGATTTTCGAGGAATTCAAGGGAACAGGAAACGCCGAGTTGCGTCTCACCCGCGAGATGGCGGACCGGCGGATCTATCCCGCCGTGGACATCCCGGCGAGCGGGACCCGACGCGACGAATTGCTCGGGGACCCGGCGGAGATCGCCGGGCGCGACACGCTCCGGCGACGGCTCGCGGGTCTGCCCACGTCGCAGGCCCTCGAAACGCTGCTCGGCCTCGTGCGTCGGTCCAAGACCAACGCGGAACTGCTGGCCAGCCTCAAGTAGCACGGCGAAGGCCAGCCATGCTTCTGCAGTTTTGCATTGCCAATGCAATACTGCACGAACATTGGCCCCGTGATGGTACACGGATCCCTGCCGCGACCGGGACGCTGAACGCCTGTTGGCGTCAGCGTGCGAGCAACGAGTCCAGCCGCAACCGTGCCGCTTCCCAGTTCGACACTATGCCGCGTATAGGGAAGGGGATCGCGCCCTCCACGGCGGACAAGATCCGGGGGTAGTACGGATCCGCCGCGAGCGCCGGCTGGCGATACGCGCTCAGCGTGGCAGGCATGAGATAGCGCGGGATCGCCCGCGGTCCAGCGTCCTGCGCCATCGTAATCCACGCATGCGTCTCGGGCTGATTGAGGTGCGTTGCGAAGGCTCGGGCCGCCGCCGCGCACGCCCGATCGCAGTCACGGCGCAGCACCAGCGCATCCACGAAGACAATGGGTCGGCTTCCGGTGCCCAGCGGCGCGAGCGCCAGCTTGATCGTGAAGTCGCGCCCGGCCCGGCGCAGCATCGGATGCAGGTGCTCGGAGAATCCGATGAACGCATCCACCTGGCCACCGGCGAACGCTTCGGCCGCGGCCTCCGCGCTGCCGCC
>JACQHC010000072.1 GCA_016199245.1 Gemmatimonadota bacterium
CGCCTTCGAGAGGTCGCCGCCTTCCCCCTCGGACAACTTCTTGAGGAATGCGACATTCTCCGCGTCCATTCGTATGCTCAGCGTTTTCGTCATCTCTCCGCCTCCAGCCTTTGCCGCATGTCCTGGATAATTTCTGCTCGATATCGCCCGATCTTGCTCAGAAGGGCGAGCTTCCGGAGGGCCTCCTCCCTCTCAGTCAGCCCCTTTTCGTGCATCCGAAGCACGATGCCCAATACGCCGGTGAAAGGCTGCTTGAGGATCTTGCAGGCGTTCACGCCGTTGCGGTCCTCGATGGCGATGAGCCCGGCCTTGATCGCGCGGGCAAGGGCTATCGCCTCAGCCTCCCCGATTCCCAGATTGAACTCTCTGCGGATCTGTTCGAAGCCCTTGTGGGTCGTCAGTTTGCGGACCGTAATCCGCTTGTCCTTTATCAGCGCCGTGATGAGCTTCGCGTCGAAGGATTCCTTGTTCTCGCAGCACTCCACCTGGACGGCTGGTGGAATCACCACTGACTCCGGAAAGGCTGTGAGAAACCCCTCGAGGAGCTCCGTCCTGGCCAGCAGGATCAGCGGTGACGCATCGAAGACAATCATGGTTTATGACATATTATGACATGTGTAGTATACACTGACCGCGGTCGAGAGGCAAGACTGAGATGTTCCGTAAAGCGCCCGAGGGTGGACTCAAGAGAAGAGCCCGCCACGACGTCGGAATCGTAACGGGCCCTAAACTCTTCCCTCTTCCCTCATTAACGCTCTCACCTACTGTTCATGGGCCTGAGTGGAGTTGAACCACTGACCTCACGCTTATCAGGCGGTGAGGCGCAGACCTAAGATTCCGGTAAGTTCTCGGATTTCAAGGCGATTCCCCACGATCTGCACGGAATCCAAAGTCCCGAATCCGAGGCGTTCCCGGTGGGAAGTGGCACCGGAAGTGGCACCGCCGAGCGCGAGCCCTCAGCCCTCAGCTAGAGCGTCGCTTCACCCTTGCCAGGGCGAGTTCCCTCTCGGTGCCATCTACCCATTGCCGTAACATCGCTCGCTGCTCGTCTGGCCGCGGCAGGAGGTTGATCAAGCGCACCAGGCGATTTGGGTTGAGCAGTCCCTCACGAAGCAGAAGCCGCACAAACTCACGATCCTTCTCGCGGAAGGCCGCGAGCTTGCTCACGGCGAGATCGTGAGCCTCAAGGCAGAACCCGGTGGCGCCCCCGGTGTTCGGGTTTTGGACGGCCTTGGTTCGTCCCTTCCAGCCCCGGGGCAAAACCGCCGTCTCGATGGAGACTCCGTGGACGTAGAACCCGTGCGTCTGGTGGAACTGCGACCCTTCCCCCAAGGCACCGTCGATCCGATCTACCAACTCGGGCCGGTTCTTCGGGTCGACGTCGACCTCCATGGACAAGCGCACCGGCTCCGGTGCCTCGGGATGCTGCCCCAAGATGCTCTGAGAGCCGAACACCCATAGCTCCGCGTCGCCGACCACGTCACAGGCGGCCCGGATGGCGTGCTCCAGTTCTTCCCGGGTCACCGTTGACCTCGCGTCGAGCCCGCCCGATCGTCAACCGCTCGAAGAAGCGCCAGGGGCATTGACTGCCGCAGGCGCGTTGCCTGTTCACCGCGGTCAACCAGCCAGCGGCGCAGTCGTGTGATGCTCATACTGTCCAGCACCTGCTGCCATTCACGAAGTGTGCGCGCCTCCTGGGGCAGCGCTGTCACCAAGCGCTCAGCAATTTCGTCGCGCGCCCTCCGGATGAGTTCCGGTCGCCGCTCGAGCGCCGCCGCGACTCGCCCGGCGGTTGCACGAAGGGCTTCGTCTGCCGCCGCGTGGGAACGGCGACCCAGACCAGCGCCACCGGCCTCGCCCCCCAACCCCGCAGGCATGACGCCTCGCAGCAGGATTGGACGGCCGGTAGAGGAGAGCGGGGACCGGCCCAGAGCCTCTAGGTCCGGCCTCGTCCATCCGCGGACTTCTATGGACACGTCTTCGCGACGCATGAGATGGGCAACCGGCTCTCGAAGCGCGTCCCGCAACGCATCTACCTCTCCGCTCGCCGCGAGTACATGGACTTCAAGGCCGGTGTCGTCCGGCGGAACGCGCTCACGCAACCAAACGGCCGTCGCCGGTTGAGCGTGGGCCCTGGCCAGCGCCTTGAGTTGGCTCACGACCCGCTCGAACCGCGCCCGTTCCGCGTCGAACAATGCCTCCAACGTGGGCGCGAGCGGATGCTGGGCATCCAGCTGGACATGCTGCTGTGCGCCGGTGCCGACGCGTTCGACTACACCAGCCTCAACCAGGCGAGCGACCGCCAGCTGAACGGCGCGCAGATGCTCCCGCGCCCTGCGAGCGAGTTCGCGAACCGCCATAGGTTCCCGCGTCTGCTCCAAGACCCGCAGAACCCGGACGTGACTCTTTATGCCCAGGACCGTGTCCCACGGTGCTCGTAGATTGTTGGTTCTAGTCTGTTTAGTGCCCATGATGGGCTGCCCCAGTTTGTTGACTAACAATTTAGTCGTACGACTAATATCTTAGTCACAGTTGCGCCGGTGGACAAGCCCCCGCCGCGAAGGGAGATGCGAAGGCAGCACGAGCCGCACAGCCTAGAGGGCGACGCGGGGGGTCTCACCCGCTGAGCGATCCCCCGCCAGGGCCGGTCTTAAACGCCGCGCGCCCAACGTCGGTACGCCTCGATCCACTCGGCGCCCGCGGGGCGTGGCTTCGGAAGGGGCAGATCGAGGATGGGGATCCTCTGGCGCTTGGCCCCGCGGCGGCAGACGGCAACGATCTCATCCGCGGCCGTCAGGTCGATGCGCTCCACGGTCACCTTCGCGCCGAGCACCTCGGTCTCGAAGGGCAACCCGAGATTGTCCTCGAGCATCGTATAGAACCCGGTGCGCTGCTCGGACTCGTCGTAGGCGTCCACGATCGCTTCCGCGATGAGCGCCTCGAGCTTCGACTTGCTCGGCGGCCAACGCGGCCGGCTCCTCCTGACCACCTGGGTCGCGTTCAAAGGACGGCCCCGCTTCTGGACCACACGGCGGCCGTCCTTCCGGCCACGACCAGCCCTCGCGGCAACCGCGGATGCGCGGCCAGAGCGTCGCTTCCCGGGACCTGCGCCCGTTTGATCCGCGTCCACCGAACGCCGCTTCCTGGCGCGAGGGCCCCCGCGCCCTTTCCCGGGCGCCGCGGCGACCTCGGGCGCGGCACTGCCTGCCCCGGTGGCCAGCTCCAGTCCGAACAGTTCGGACAGGCCCTTGTCACGCAGCACTTTCTCCGCCCGCGGGGCGCTGCGAGACAACGGGACACCGCTGCCAGCCCTGGCGATGAGGTCCTGCTCGTGGACCTTGCGCAACGTGAACAGCAGCTCGGGCTGCTCGTCGAGCCGGGAGCCCACGCCGTAGAGCACGGCCGCGACGTGTTTGCACATGACGGCCCAGTCGGGACAGCTGCACGAGAACCGGATCTCGCGCGGCGCAGGGAACAATCCGGTCTGCTGCCGGCAGATGCGCTCCATGACGCCCGTGGAGAAGCGCCCCTGCAAGAGCTCAACCAGCGAATCGATCCCGCCCGCGCAGTCCCTGCAGATGGAGTTCCACCGCGTCTTCGGCACGGCCGATACCTCGATCGCCACCTGGTAGATGTCCGTGCCGCTGACCAGCGCCGTCACCTGCCCCGGCGCGATCTGGAGGTCCAGCACCGAGCCGTTACGGACGTAGCTGCGGCCGCGGGGCAACCGGTTGGAGTAGTCCCCGTAGCGCTCGAGGTTGTCGCACCACGCCTTACCCCAGAAGGTGCGCGCGATCGTGCGCCTCACGATCGTCACTGGTGACGGCGCGTGCCCTTGCCTCGTGAGCTTGCGCAGCGCGCGCTGGGCTTGGCGCCGGCGCTGCGCGGCGGACACGTAGGGCCTCCAGTCGTACCACCCGTATCCCATGTCGTCACTCCCTCATCGCGGCGTTGAGATCGAGCGCCACGAGATCCAGCAGTTGGGCCTCCGGCATCTCGGTCAGCTTCAACTCGGCCCCGCCTTCCAACAGCTCTTTCGAGAGGTGCTGTTTGGATTCGATGAGATCGTCAATCTTCTCTTCGACCGTCCCGCGGCAGATGAACTTATGCACCAGGACGTTCTTCGTCTGCCCGATGCGAAACGCACGGTCGGTGGCCTGGTTCTCCACCGCCGGGTTCCACCAGCGGTCGAAGTGGATCACGTGCGACGCCGCCGTGAGGTTCAGTCCGGAGCCGCCCGCTTTGAGCGACAGGACGAGGAAGGGGACCGACTCGTCCTCCTGGAAGCGCTGGACCAGGCCCTTGCGCTTCTTCACGTCGGTCTCGCCGTGCAGCACCAGCCCGGGACGGCCGAACACTCCGCCCAAAAACGCCGCCAGGGGAGCGGTCACCTCGCGGAACTGCGTGAAGACCAGCGCCTTCTCCTGCTTGGCCGCGAGGACGTCGCACAGCTCGCGCAACCGCGCCCACTTCCCGCTGTCGTCCTCCGCCCAGGCGCCGTCGCCCAGCCACTGCGAGGGGTGATTGCAGATCTGCTTGAACCGCATGAGGTAGGCGAGCACCAGCCCCTTGCGCCGGATCCCCTCGACCTCCTCGAGCTGCCCAGCCAGCTCCTTCACGGCCTGCTGGTACAGCGCGGCCTGCATGCGGGTCAGCTGGCAAAAGGCCTTGACCTCGGTCTTGTCGGGCAGGTCGGCGATCACGGCCTTGTCGGTCTTGAGGCGCCGCAAGAGGTACGGCCGGACGAGGGCGCGCAGCGGGCCATAGGGACTCCCGGGCAGGTCGGCGAGGCGCCTGGTGTAACGGGTGAACTCCTTGGCCGAACCGAGGAGCCCGGGGTTGATGTAGTCGAAGATCGACCACAAGTCGCCGAGCCGGTTCTCGATCGGGGTGCCGGTGAGCGCCATCCGCGCCCGCGCCGCGAGCTGTTTGGCGGCGCGCGTCTGCTTGGCCTCCGGGTTCTTGATGGCCTGCGCCTCGTCGAGGATCGCGAGATCCCACGCGGTGGTTGCCAACCACGGCATCCTGAGGAGGGAGCCATAGCTCGTGATCACGAGGTCCACCGTCGCGAGCTTGTCGGGCGCGAGCGACGCCAGCTCGGCGGCCGGCATGGCCGAGGGATGAGCGACGACGGCCGTGAGATTCGGCGCGAACCGCTCGATCTCCGCGGCCCAGTTGGCCAGCAGCGACGCCGGAGCCACAAGCAGGCTCGGCAGCTTGTCACCCGGCTCACCGCGCTGCACGAGCAGCAGCGCCAGCACCTGAATCGTCTTGCCGAGCCCCATGTCATCCGCGAGGCAGGCGCCCAGGCCAAGCCGCGAGAGCAGGTAGAGCCAGCGCACCCCCACCTCCTGATAGGGCCGTAGGGTGCCACGGAGCGCACGCCCGGGATGGGTCCGGGCGAGCCCCTCGGGCGAGCGCAGGTCTTTCAGCGTCTGGGCGAGCCACGCTCCGGCGACCACGCGCGACCAATCCGGATCGACGCCGCTTGCGGCGCCGTCCTGCGTGACATCCGCGCCGGCGACGATCCGCACCGCCTCGGCGAACGTGAGTCCACCTCCGGCCGCGAGCCGCTCCGCCTGTTGGAACCGCTCCATCATCCGCCCGAGCCGTTCGCGGTCGACCTCGACCCATTGGCCGCGGATCAGCTGGAGTCCGCTCACACCGGCGAGGAGTCGCTTGACCTCGGCGGCGCTCAGCCGCTCGCCGTCGAGCGTCACCTCCATGCGGAAGTCGAGCAACGCGTCCTTGCCGAGCCCGGACGGCGCCTTTCCCCCGACGGTGCCGGTGACTTGCGGGCGCAGGGGACGTCCGGTTCGCCAGGCCGCGGGCATGCGGACCACCACGCCCGCATGCTCCAGCTCCGGGACGTCGCGCAGGAGCTGCAACGCCTCCTGGGAAGACCAGCGCAGCGGATGGTAGATCTCACCGGCATCCACCATCTGCTTGAGCCAGGCACAGCGCTCCGTCGCCCGCTGGACCGGGAGCAACAGCGAGAGCAGCCGCTCCTTGTTGGCCGCGCCGGCGTACTCGCGCAGCGCCTGCCCGAGGGGCTGGTGCTGGGCTTTGCCGTGGGTCGAGAGCCGGCTGGTGTAGGTCGCGAGGAAGGCAAACGGCGCTTGCTCCTCCTTGCGGTTTTCGGCGAGGTTGAAATGCACTCTCCCCACGACGTTCCACGCCGGGTGCAGGTGCTTGAGGAAGTCCTGCACCGAGGACCGCAACGCGGCGATCTCGCCCGCACAGGCCGCCCCGATCTCCTGCCAGAGCGCCCGGAGCACGTCCGCCGTCAGGTACTCGGCGCCGCGCATCGCCGGAGCGCCCAGGGACAGCGCTTCCAGCTCGTGGTCGGCCGGTGGCGGGTTCTCGTAACGGCCCTCTTCGACGTCGGGCTTGGTGCAGAGCGAGGTGATGTAGCGGCCGCCGAAGTCGCGCCAGTAGCTGAAGACCGGCGGCAGGATCTGGCCGACCTCGGCGCCGCCGAGCCGCAGCAGCCCATGCCCTGCGCCTCGGGTAAAGGCCTTTCGCAGGCGCTCGGCGGTCGCGGCGTCCAGTTCGGGGGCGTCGTCGGCTGGGGCGAGGAAGAGGCGGCCGTGCGGCGTCAGGCAGGGGGCCAAGCGACGCTCGCCCGGGGAAGGCTCCCCGGCGGTCTTCTGGGAGGGCCGTTTGAGATTCGTGGGCAGGGGTAGTTTACCGAATCAAGGACCAGGAAGCGGGCGACGCTGTGAGCAACTCGAATCCATCCTCATCCCTCGACGCCCGATCAAAGGTCGAGGTCCTGACCTCTCACGATCTGCACCCGTGGCGCTGCCGGATGATCCGGTTCATGTCCTCGACCTCGAACGGCCTCTGCCCAGGTTGATGAAGGATCCCATGGAGATCCCGGACGTGGTAGGTGGCACGCCGGAGCACACGTTCCCCGATTCATCTACCACGTAGTCGATCCGATTACCTGGCTGCAGCTTCGGGTAGTCGCGGATTTGCCTCGGGATCGTGGTCTGACCCTTCGCGGTTACGCTGGAACTGGGCATCTTCTCCTTACCCACAGAGTGGATTCCTTACCTCAAGGTGAGTAACGGCAGCCCGTTGATCAAGGCCCTGCCCACTTCGAGACCTACTGCGGAGCGTGTGATGCCGCTACGTCCTACGGCACCGCGCCAGTACACCTTCGACCTGTGCGCGCACGCGTTCGCGCGCCTCGCGCCGCTCGGCGCCACGCACCAGGAGCTCGTCGTAGTCCGTCTCCCGATGACGCACGTGCGCCGCCACCGCCAACTGCACCGCCTGCTCATCGAGGCGCTTGGCGGCCGCCGAGCGACCGACGCGCCCGCTGTATTTCTGGCGGGCATGCGCGGCGATCTGCTCGGGGCGACGGGGAGGGCAGCCTGGGAACAGCTGGCGAATACGCTCCGCAAACTCCGTCACGAAGGCTGCATCGAGCTCGGCTCGCCGTGCCGCCGCACGGTCGCGCCGCCGGGTCCGCGCTTCGGCATCACTGAGGCATTCGGCTTCCGCGCGGTCCAGCGCCGGTTCCTCAACCAGGAGACCCTGCCGCTCATACCGCTCGCGCGAGCGGCTCCACTTGAGCACCACGGCTGCCAGCGTGGAGTACTTGCGCGCGCGCCGCGTGAGGGCGGCGTCGCCGGCGGGCAGAAACACCAGGTGGTCGAGATCGGCACAGGTGAGGCAGAGGGCGCCGCGCTCTCCGGCGAGGAAGATCCACGCCCTAGGCCCAAGGTCCTCGCCGCACTCGTCGCACCGCGACTCGCGCGTGGAGATGAAGACTCGCAGCTCGCCAGTGTCTTGGGGCGACTGGTCAGACCCGGTAAACGGAGTGGTCAAGGCCGCCGCCCGATCTTACTCGTCGGGCCGGACCTGAAAAAGCGCGTGGGTGCATGGCGGTGAACGGCGGGGACCAGCGCGGGGGTCACGTCCGATCCGAGAGTTCAGCCGCGTCATCGTCCGGAATCCGAACGCTTTCGGGGGGCACGTCGACGACACGGCCGTCCTGCCAGATGACGAGGGGTACGCCCAGTTGCCGGTGACGCCGCACTACATCGTATCCCGCCCTTTCGAAAGCAAGGTCAATGGCTCGCCCGTCCTGAAGGATCGAGCTGGGATCTTTCGTGGAGCGGTGGATCATCTCGAGGCCTCCTCAATCTGGCTGCGCACGGCTGCCCAGAGTTCGGCATCGACACCGGTCGGTCCCTCACCGCGTTTCCCGTATGCGATGAGCCGCTGGTGACCGATGACGCCGCCGTCGTACAGTCGCCATGCCGTCGCTGAGGGTCGGTACAGCCGATCGAAGTTGACCAGGCTCTTCCCGAACCGCAGCCGGATCACGGGCTCCGGGACGTCATGACCACCAGCCTCAACGCGACGGCGCACGCGCCTGACCGCGAGGTCTGCCGACGGAAGCCAGAAATAGAAAATATGGGATTGGTAACCGGCGTCGGTCAGTTGGCGTAGGAATCTCTGGAGCGCTCGGCCAGACAGCGTGCTTTCAAAGGCGAAATCAGCGCGGCGCTCGGCAAGCTCCCGCAGTCTCGCCAGCAGAATGCGGCCTGCCTCGATCGCCGAAGCCTGGGGCGCAAAGCCGGAGAGTCCCTCGGCGATGACATCGACGTTGACGAACGCGTCAATCCCCACAGTGTCTCGCAGCAGGCACGGCGCTGAGGAGGTCTTCCCTGCACCGTTTGGGCCCCCGATCACAACCACCTGGGGCGCGTTGCGGCTCCGTCGGCCCGGCTCGCTGACTGCGGCGCCATGCGCACGCGCCGAGGAGCGGCGCGAGGCGCCCGCCAAAGCATAAACCGGCGAGGGCGGACGATCGTCGGCGCGCTTTAAGTCACGGCCACGCTGCTCGGCCGGTGATTCATCGGGCTCCGCCCCGCGAAGTGCGTCCTCCGGGAGAATCAGGTTCCAGCGTGGCACCAGCCGCCCGCGATCCCGCTCCGTCCGCGCTCGGCGCGGCAAGTACTGAGGCGCCACCGGACGGCGCTGTTCGAGGTGTTTCAGGAAATCATCCGGTACGAAGAAATGTTCTCGGTACGTCTCGAGGAACCACCCTACGGCCGCGTCCAACATGCGCAGGTCGTATGCACGTAGCACCGCCTCCAGCTGCTTGAAATCAAGCGAGGGGAAGCCCGCAGCGGAGGTGAGCAACTCCTCGAGACCGCCCACCAGGCGGAGCTGCCGGAAGCCGTCCACCACTGTCCGCTCGGGCCCGGTCACCCGTAGCGTCGTCTCCAAGTACGGCACCGGCCGCACACCCAGTTCCGTCGCGCCCCCGCGCAGGAGGGCGGCGGGATGCGGCAGCACGTCGACCCGGGCAGTGGAAAGGGCTAGAGGTCGTCGGCGACAGTGAGACAGCACCGTTACCACATTCCAATCCGAATGTCCGGCGCCCAGCAGGGTCAGAGCGGAGTGGTAGGCGAACACCCCGTCCGGGCGGAGGGCGGCGGCCACAAGATAGGGATCGGCGTGGACCTTCTCGGGATCCGCGCCTGGGCGGAGCGCTGCGTACAATCCGCGTTCGAGGGGCTTGAGGCGGCCGCGCGAACCGTGGAACTTGAGCCATGTCCGCACGGCGGATGGCGACCGGCGCCCCATCGCTTCTCGCAGTTCCGCGAGCGAGAACACCGTCCGCGTGGCCAGGAAGTGATCGGTGTCAAACGACGATACTTGACGCTCTGTGGTCATATGGGGTAGAAATTACCCCTTTTGTACACTGTACTTCAAGTCCACCATGACGCCTACGGTCTTCTGGCTGGGCCATGACTAACCCCTACTGCCGAGCGTTGGAATTCCCGTGCCGCGCCTCGAAGCGGCGGCGAACGCCGCGGATGCAAACACCTACTCGCTTCTGATCGCCGCGTTGCTCGAACGCGGGCAGCCCATGACGCTGGAGGAGGCCGCGGAGCGCTTTGCAGAAGCCGGCATCGCGTCTGCGGGCCGTGCCCTTGCGTCGCTCAAACGATGCCGACCCGCGCGTGCGCCGATCTACCGGGACGGAAGCCGCTACGCGCTCGACCCGCACGACCGCGAAACGGACCTCTGGGGGTTTCGCCTCGGCCTCCGGCCCCCGAAGGCGGCCCCCCTCACGCTGGTGCGGCCGGATCCGCCGCCGGTTCCTTCGCCCAACACGCCACTCACCGTTGCCGACCTCGACGAGGCCTGGCGGTATGGGGTGCCGACCACGTGGTCCGCCCAGCGAACCGCGGTCTGCGTGCTCGATGCCTACGGCAGGGCGATGCCGCCGGACGATGTGGTTGCGTTCGCCGGGCGCGCAGCCAGTGGAGCCCGCTCTCGGCCGACTCGGCCAGATACTGGCGCCGTGGGGCGGCGGTGCATGCCCGGGAGGATGGGGCCTGGGAGCTCAATCCGGCTCACCACGCCGTGCCGTCGGCGCGGCGGGCGGTTCATGAGCGCATCGCCATGAGCCGCCGCTGGGCCAGCCAGCGGCCGGACCCCGCCCTCGCGGACGCACAGCGCAAGCGCTTCGAGCGAGAGCGTGAGGAGAACGCGGAGCGCCTGGCGAGAATGCGCCGTGTTCTGGTCTACGCGTTTCCCGCCCCAGCCCCGGAGGCAGTCGTCCTGGTGGACGTCGGCCGGCGCGAGATCGCCACCTTCATGGGAGAGGACATCGCCCGGTCCGTAGAGCGGTTGGCCGACTACGACGTCATCGCGGCGGTGGAGGTGCGGGCGCTTCTCAGGACCCTGGACTTCGACCCCGGCGAGCGGCGACTCTGGGACCTGGGACCGCCCCAGAAGAGCAAGCGGCTCAACCGGTGGGGCCGCACACTCAAGATCACGTTGAGCATGCTCGTGCAGGGCTCCTGCGGCATCAGTCGTCCCTTTGGACAGGAGAAGGTGCTGCGCGAGTATCTCCGTGACGGGAAGGACACGAAGTTCCGCCGGCGCCTCGAGGCAGACGACAAATCCCTCTTCGCGCTCTACCAGTACGGGCGGCTCCACGGCGCCGTCCGGCTGCGGTGGGGCTTTCTCGACGAAATGATCCCCGCCCCGTGGGTCCATCGCGACGAGATGACGCTCTACGGCCTCATGCGGCGGGCCCACGAGCTGGGAGGATCGCTGGAGGTAGTCGTCGGCCACGCGCCGGGCTGGGCGGATCCGTGGTCACGGGCACGGCCGGCGTACGTGCGAAGCGATGAGTCGGGATGGCGGCGGTGGCTCGAGGACGAGGAGGGCTACCTGATTGAGGAGGCCGACGTCCAGTCGGCGCTACTGAAGGGCCGTGATCAGGCGTGAGGCATGGCCGAGAGTGTCCCCGCAGCGTCTTTGCGAACGCTCGATCATTAGGCTTCCTCTCAATTCCCAGGGATCCCGATTGAGCACCGTACAATGATTCGATGGCTAGCCTGGTGCCTGCCGGTGCAGTAGTCCCCAATGCGGGCGCGGAAGGGCTGCCAGGTCCGCGGAGCCTCTCGGGCCTGGTAGAAGGCCTCCAGGTTCCTGCAACTTTCTACAGGCATGTAGAGGACGGGCCACCAGCTCCGACTTCTCTATGCAAGCGCGAACAACAGCGCCAAACATGAGAGGAAAGGACCGTCCACAATGACGACGAACACCCTGGCTCTGCCGCAGGTGGTATCCCGGGCGGAGTGGCTCGTGGCCCGTAAGGCATTGCTCACCAAGGAAAAGGAGTTCACCCGCGCGCGTGACGCCTTGAACGTGGAGCGCCGCCGCCTGCCGATGGTGGAGATCGAGAAGGACTACGTCTTCGACGGGCCAGACGGCAAGGCCAGCCTGCTGGACTTGTTCGACGGCCGGCGCCAGCTCCTCGTCCACCACTTCATGTTCGACCCCAGCTGGGACGAGGGCTGCCCCACGTGCTCGTTCACGGCAGACCACATCGGCGACCGCCTCCAACACCTGCACGCACGCGGCACTTCGTTGGTCGCCGTCTCCCGAGCGCCGATCGAGAAGCTCGAGGCGTACAAGGGGCGCATGGGGTGGAAGACCCCGTGGTACTCCTCCTACGGGAGCGACTTCAACTACGACTTCCACGTGACCCTGGACCCCGCCGTCGCGCCGGTGGAGTACAACTACGCGCTGTTGCCGGGATCCGGGGCTCCCCCCGGAGGGTGGCCGCACGAGGGCTTTGGGGTGAGCGCCTTCCTCCGGGACGGTGACCGCGTCTTCCATACCTACTCGATGTACGCCCGCGGCGGCGACGTGCTCATGGGGACGTACAACTGGCTCGACCTCACCGCACTCGGGCGACGGGAAGACTGGGAGCAGCCAGTCGGCCGCAGCGATGGGCCAGCCATGAGCTGGCTCCGCCGCCATGATCGGTACGACAGGTAAAGGAGGAACCTATGTGCCCCGCATGCATTACGATCGCGGCGCTAATGGTTGCCGGCGCGACGTCGGCTGGTGGTCTGGCCGCATTCGTCGCGAAGCAGCGCCGTGCCGACCGCGTCCTCGAGGCCGCGCCGAGCAACTCCCGCAAGGAGAACGATCCATGAAGTACATCTTGATGATGCATGTCCCGCGCGGGACGGTTGATTACGAGAACACCGACTGGTCTGAAGAGGACTTCCAGGCCCACATGGGCTATATGCGTCGCCTGAACAAGGAGCTGATCGAGTCGGGCGAGCTGGTGAGCGTGGAGGCCCTGGTCGCGCCCGGCGAGGCCAAGTTGGTCCGCGCGCGGAAGAGCGGCTTGCCGGCGGTAACGGACGGACCGTTCCCGGAGGCGAAGGAGTTCCTCGCGGGCTATTGGATCGTCGACGTCGACCGGCCGGAACGCGCCCACGAGATCGCGGCCAAGGCCTCGGCGGCACCGGGACTCGGTGGAGTC
>JACQHC010000065.1 GCA_016199245.1 Gemmatimonadota bacterium
GAAGACCGGCTGGCGCCCGCCACGCTTGCCTACCTGCCGGGTTTCGACGGTGTGGACCTGCGGCTGACCGTATGGGGGCTCGCGGACGCCGCGGCGAACGACGTCCTCAGTCGCGGGACCGATCTTCTCCTTCCCGTGCTGGGGGCGCATCTCTACGGCCACGACGACGCGGACCTCGCGGCGGTTGTGCTCGACCTCCTGCGCGAGCGGAATCTGACCCTTGCCGTGGCGGAGTCGTGCACCGGCGGACTGCTCGGCGGGAGGCTCACGGCCGTGCCCGGGTCGTCCGACGTGTTCCTGGGCGGCATCGTCGCGTACACTAACGGCATGAAGACGACTGAGCTGGGCGTTCCCGCCAATCTGATCGAAACCCACGGGGCGGTGAGCGAGGAGGTGGTGCGCGCGATGGCGCTGGGCGTGACCGAGCGGCTCGGTGCGGGGGCGGGCGTCGCGATCACCGGAATCGCGGGTCCGTCGGGGGGGACGCCGGAAAAGCCGGTCGGCACGGTGTGGATCGCCGCCGTTGTGAAGCACGCGCAGAAGGCCGTCCAGCGGCGCTTTCCCGGCGACCGGGAAGACGTCCGGCGGCGGAGCGCGCAAGCTGGACTGGACGTGCTGCGACGGGTGTTGGTCGAGGCGCAGTAGGGTCCCTGCCATCTCGGCAGCCTAACGAGGTACATTCCGTGCCCGTGTAACTGAGGCTATGGGCAAACACAAGTCACATCGCCATCCGCGTGAGGCGGCCGAGCCGCCGCGAGCGCCAGAAGCGGCCACGGTACCAGAGCCGGCAAAAGCCGCTGACTCTGCCAGGGCCGCGGGAGCCACGGAGACGGTCGAGGGGGCGCAAGCCCCGTCCCAGCCTGACATGGCCGAGGGCGGCCCACGAATCCCGGACTCGGTCTCGTCCGCCCTCCTGGAGTTGCCGGAGGGGGCGGCGCAGCGGGTTCAGCAGGAACTGGCCGACCTCAAGGACCGCCATCTCAGGCTCGCCGCGGAGTTCGACAACTACAAGAAGCGCATGCAGCGTGAACGCCTCGAGGCGTGGTCCCGGGCCCAGGCGCAGGTGGTGGCGAGTATTCTCGACGTGCTGGACGACCTTGCCCGTGTGGCGCATCTCGATCCCGAGCGGACCGCGGGCCGCGACGTGCTGGCCGGAGTGGAGATGGTCGAGCGCAAGCTCGTCAAAGGGCTGGAGACAGCCGGCCTCGAGCGAGTGGGAGACGCCGGGGCGCCGTTCGATCCGAACCTGCACGAAGCCGTGACGATGGTCCCGGCGTCCGCCGCCGAGCAGGATCATACCGTGGCCCAGGTGTTTCAGCCGGGGTACCGCTTTGGCGGTGGGTTGCTGCGCCCGGCCCGCGTCAGCGTGTATGTGTGGCAGGAGCCGTCGGGTGACGGAGGCGAGGCTGTCTAACGATGGCCGCCGCCAAGGACTACTACCAGATCCTGGGCGTGAGCCCGCAGGCCGGCACGGACGAGATCAAGAAGTCCTATCGCCGCCTGGCGAAGAAGTACCACCCCGACGCGCGCCCTGGTGACAACGTCACGGCGGAGAAGTTCAAGGAGATCTCCGAGGCCTATTCCATCCTCTCCGACGCTGACAAGCGCAGGCAATACGACTTGATGCGAAAGTACGGCGCGTTCGGCGCCGCCATGGGTGGAGCCGGCAGTCGCGGGACGCGCGCTCGGCCGGGAGGCGGGACGTCGGGGATGGGCGGGGCCGGCCCCACGGACTTCGACTCCGGAATCGGTGGATTCGGCGGGCTGGGCGGGCTGGGTGATCTCTTCAACTCGATCTTCGGCCGGGGACGGCGCGATGTGGTTGAGCCGATCGAGCTCACCGTCGGCATTCCGTTCCGCGTGGCGGCCCTTGGCGGGCAAGTGGCGGTCACGGTTCCCGTCTCCGAGTCCTGCCCAACCTGCGGGGGATCAGGAGCGGCCCCGGGAGCGAGTGTCACGACCTGCCGTGAGTGCGGGGGCCGCGGGACCGTGAGCTTCGGCCAGGGCGGCTTCGCCGTCACGCGACCCTGTCCGGCCTGTCGCGGCCGTGGCAAACTGGCCAGCGCGCCGTGCCCCGCCTGTCGCGGGCAGGGTGAGGTGAGCGTGTCCAAGCGCATCATGGTCCAGGTGCCGGCGGGGACGGAAGACGGACAGAAGGTGCGGCTGCGCGGTCAGGGCCAGCGTCACCCCGGCGGCGGCCAGCCGGGCGATCTGATCATCACGTTCTCGGTGGAGCCGGACCGGTTCTTTCGGCGAGAAGGCGTCGATGTGCATTGCACGGTGCCCATCAACCTCGCCCAGGCGGTGTTTGGCACCAAGCTCAAGGTCCGTACGCTCGACGGGCGCCGCATGGTGCTCAAGATCCCGGCCGGCACCGGTCCAGGCCGCAAGTTCCGCATTCGCGGGCAGGGCGTCGAGAAGAACGGCGCCCGGGGGGATCAGTTGGTCGAGGTGACCGTTTCCGTGCCAGAGGAGTTGACGCCCGAGCAGGCACGACTGTTCAGAGAGTTCGCAGAGAAGGCGGGGTTGAAGTACTAGCGGCATGGGAGGGATGAGCGGCATTGGCGGCGTGTCGTCCGCCTACCTCCTGCCGCTCTTGCCGTCTATGCCGCACCCGCCGTTCTCACCTCGCACTGCGGCCCGTATCCGCCCGAATCTCTCCGAAATGATCGACCGTGAAACTCGCATAGGGTCCCGGCACGGACCACCGCACGACCTCCCCCGTGATTCCCGACAGGTTGTACACGATGAACGTGCCGTCCGAGGGAACGCCGGCGATCACGTGGATCCGCCCGTTGGCATCCACTGAGAGATCCGTGACGAACGCGGTCTCGAGCCACGGCCAGTCGAGCCGCCAGCGCACGTTGCCGAACTCGTTGTAGAGCGTGATGTGCCGGTCCGGGAGGGCGTGCACCACACCGCCGTTGGCGGAGACCAGCAGGCCGGACTTCGGGCTTTGCGGGTACTCGATGAACGTCGCCGCCGAGTCGCCGGCGAGCGCCAGGAGCCGGCCCGGTGTCTCGACAATCAGGCGGCTGTCCGGCAGCACGGCGAACTGGTGTGGCACCGCGCCAAGCGGCCGGAGATCGTACTTCCGCTCCAGCCGGCCGTCGGCCGTGAACACCGCGACTGAGGGGCGACCTTGATCGACGTCGGAGACGTACCAGCGGCCCCGCGCGAATTCCACGTGGAGCGGGCTCACCAGCTGGCTCACGGCGAGCGTGTCCGTGGTGCCGGTGCGCCGGTCCACGAGTTCGAACCCGGCCAGTCCGGGGCGCGTGACCGCGTAGAGCGTGTCGCCAGCTGGGGCGGTGGCGCGACCGTCGGCGAAGATGGGATGTGATGCGAGCTGGACGTCGCAGGCGGTCAGGAAGAGGGCGGCGAGCATTGCGAACCCAACAGGCGGCACAGGCGGCAGGAGCGGCATAGGCGGCAGGGGGCTCCATGCGGAGCAAGATTCGATGCCGGTCATGCCGCCCAGGCCGCTTCCGTTCCCGTCACGTCCCGGACGGGAAGCTGAGCAGATGGTACGCCGGTACGAGCAAGTTGTCGAAGGCGTCGAATACCGCGTCCGTGAACGCAAACAGTTCCTCCAGCGCCCCGACTTGGGCTTCAGTCAGCTCGTTCCCATTGGCGTCCCTGAACACGGGTTCATCAGGCGTCCCCGAAATCTCGATCACCACGTCGCCGTTGTGCGTGACGGTGCCCGTAATGGCCTCTTTCGTCCCGGTTGCGGTGACCACGGTGGTGTTGCCGTCCGCCTCAATGGTGAGCGTCACCGTGGAGCCGTTTGGGACCAGCGTCGCGGTGATCGCGAGGGCCACGTCGAGTTCGGGGACCGCGAGCGTGTAGCTCACTGAGATCGTGGGGCCCGCGGTGATGGACTGCGTCAGGTCGAAGTCGATGCTCGTTGCGCCATTGGAGATGAAGCCCTCGGCCCCGAAGCTGATGCTGCCCGTGGTGAAGGACGCGCTCGCGGCGTAGTCGAGCAGCGTGGCGTTGTTGATCACGACCACCAGGCGAAGGACGGCGGCAGCGGGTGTGGACTCGTCGGTGAGATCCAGACGGCCGACCGCGGTGAGCGGCTGCCTGACGATGTGCAGCAGCGTGTCCACGGCGTAGAGAATGAACCGCACGCCGTTGGCGGGCGCGCCGGTCTCGGTGCTTACCTCGTATCGGCCGAGGCCGACGTTGTAGGAAAGCGTCTTGCCGAGCAGATCGGCGGGGAAGATCGGCGCGGCAACGGCTCTTGGCGCCAGGGCCTCGAGGTCGGCGGCCCGGTCCCTCGTCCACGCGGTGAACGGCGTGCGCGGGAGCAGGTTCTGGGGCAGAGCCGCCGCGACCATTCCGGGGGACGTTGCGTCTACGATTTTTTCGCCCAGCACGTCCAGTGCGTGGAACGCCGGGCTCTGCTGCATGGCGTTCACGACCTCGGCGGCGGCCTGGCTCGTGGCGAGCGGATCGAAGTCACCGCTCCCGCCGCCATCGCAAGCGGCGAGCGTCACGGCGCAGAAGGCCGCGAGCAGGAGGCGCACGGGGTTCGCGGGCATGTCGGACTCCGCTGGTTGGCGGTGACTCCAATGTAATAGATGTTCGATGTCCGATGTCCGATGTCTGATCTCAGATGTCCGATCCAGGAGGTCCGCCTCCTCTCGCGATCGCTAGTATCGGACATCGAACATCGGACCTGGCACCGCGCCTCTCTGGCGACCCCGGCATTCCACCACTATTCTGCGCCCATGTCCGAGGCCGAAGAACTCGCTCTTTCCCGGAAAGACCTCGACGCTGACCCCATCCGCCAGTTCCGGCGCTGGTTCGACGAGTGGGAGACGGAGACCCCCGTGGAGCCGGGCGCCATGACGCTTGCGACCGTGTCGGCAGATGGGCAGCCCTCAGCGCGCACGGTGCTCCTGAAGGAGGTTTCGGAAAGCGGGTTCGTGTTCTTCACCAACTACGAAAGCCGGAAGGCGCGGGAGCTGGCGGAGAACGCGCGGGCCGCCCTCGCGTTCTACTGGCCGCAGCTGTTGCGGCAGGTGTGTGTTACGGGGCCGGTGACGAGGGTGACGGAGGAGGAATCGGGCGCGTACTTCGCCACGCGGCCGCGGGGCAGCCAGATCGGCGCCTGGGCGTCCCGGCAGAGCGAGGTGGTCGAGAGTCGGGAGGCGCTGGAGCGGCGCGTGGCCGAGATCGAGCACCGGTTCCGTGACCGCGAGGTACCGTGCCCGCCGTTCTGGGGTGGGTTCCGCCTCGCGCCGGAGATGATCGAGTTCTGGCAGGGTCGCCTGGATCGGTTGCACGACCGGTTTCGATACAGGCGGGAGGGGCGGAGCTGGGTGATCGAGAGGCTGTTCCCTTAAGGTCGGAGAACCCACCGTATGAACCGTTGCCGAGCGGCATTCCCGCTGGTCGCGGCTGGGGTCGCGCACTTCAGCGTCGCCCTCGCTCAGAACAGCGTGTACCTCGAGGAACTGACCTGGACCGAAGTGCGGGATGCCATCCAGGCGGGCACGACCACCGTCATCGTCCCGACCGGCGGCACCGAGCAGAACGGTCCTCATATGGCGCTCGGCAAGCACAACGTCATTGTGCGCTATACGGCGGGCGAGATCGCCAAACGGCTCGGCAGCGCGCTCGTGGCGCCGGTCATCGCCTACGTGCCGGAAGGGAATGTCGATCCACCATCGGGGCACATGCGCATGGCGGGGACGATCACGCTACCGAACGAGCACTACATGAAGGTGCTCGAGTGGGCCGCGCGGAGCCTGAAGGCGCACGGATTCACGGACATCCTGTTGATCGGCGACAGTGGGGGGAACCAGAACGGGCAGAAGGCCGTGGCGGAGCTGCTCAATGCCGAATGGGCGGGGGCGGGGACCGGCGTCCGCGTGCATCACATCCCCGATTACTACTGCGCGAATGGCAACGTGGAGTGGCTCCAAAGCCAGGGCGAAAGACAGGAAGACATCGGCTCGCACGCCGGCATCAACGACACGTCGCAGCTCTGGGCGCTCGACGCCACGCTGGTGCGCCCCGAGAAGTTCGCTCCCAACGGCGGATACCAGGGGAGCGGCGTCAACGGGAACCCCAGGCGCGCCTCGGCGGAGTACGGCCGCAAGCTGCTCGAGTTGAAGATCGAAGCGGGCGTGCGGCAGGCGCGCGCGCTGATGGAGTCCCGGTGAACGCCGCGGCCACTCGCTGAGTCTCGATCCCATGGGCGACCTGCGGGACCGGCTGGCTCACGCGCTGTCCGATCGGTACAGCATCGAGCGCGAGCTCGGGTCCGGCGGGATGGCTACCGTATACCTCGCGAAGGACCTCAAGCACAATCGCAACGTCGCTCTCAAGGTGCTGCGACCCGAACTCGCCGCGGCCCTGGGGAGCGAGCGGTTTCTTCGCGAGATCCAGATTGCGGCGCAGATCGAGCATCCGCATGTCCTGATGCTCATTGATTCCGGCGACGCCGGCGGCATCCTCTATTACGTGATGCCGTTCGTCAGTGGCGAGTCGCTGCGCGACCGGCTGGTCCGGGAGGGCAAGCTGCCCATCGCCGACACGATTCGCCTGCTGCGCGACGTCGCCGACGGGCTGGCCGAGGCTCACCGCTGCGGGCTGGTTCACCGCGACGTCAAGCCCGACAACGTCATGATTTCCGGCAAGCATGCGGTCGTCACCGACTTCGGGGTGGCGAAGGCGGTGACCTCGGCGACTGGGGCGCAGTCCCTGACCACGGCGGGTGTCGCCTTGGGAACGCCGTCCTACATGTCGCCCGAGCAGGTCGCAGCCGACCCGCTCATCGACCACCGGACGGATATCTACTCGTTCGGCGTGATGGCGTATGAGCTGCTCGCCGGGCGGCCGCCGTTCACGGGCGTGACCACCCAGGAAGTTCTCGGGGCGCACCTCGCCGAGCCGCCCCCGCCCGTCACCGTTCACCGCTCGGAGACGCCGCCACCGCTTGCCGATTTGGTGATGAGATGTCTCGAGAAGCGGATGGCTGACCGGTGGGGGAGCATGGACGACGTGCTCCAGCGCCTCGAAGCCCTGGCGACGCCGAGTGGAGGCGTTCCCTCCATGCGGCTCGCGGCCCGGCTGCCCGCGAGCCCGCGGGCGCGACGATTCTTCACGCGCCGCGCCATCGTTCTGGCGCCGCTGATCCTCGTGGGCGTGGCGGTGCTGGTGGTGCAGCAACGGCGCACCGCCACCGCCCGAGCGCTGGCGCGCGAGCTGCGACCGGTTGCCGAGGCCGGGCGGCTGGATGAAGTATACGCGATGCTCCACGCCGCGCGTGGGGCGCTCGAGGCGGCAGGTCTGGCCGAGATCGCCAGTTTGGTGGCGGGTGCCCTCAGGGTGGTGACGGAGCCCCCCGGGGCCGCCCTCTCCCTGGCGAGGGTATCCCCGGCGGTGGCTGAACCGGACCCGGAGCGTGTGGGGCGGACACCCGCGCGCGATGTCCGCATCGTCGCCGGGAGTTACGTTGCCGCCCTCGAGCTCGCGGGATTCGAGCCGTTGACATTCACTGTGACCGTGGGCGTGGGAGATACGGTGGCGCTGCATCGCACGCTCGTGGCCACGAGCTGGGACGCCGCCGGGATGGTGTTCATCGAGCCGGGACGGGTGGTGGGCCCGGTTGCCGCCAGCTTTACCGGCACCGAGATTCCCGCGTTCCTGATCGACCAGCACGAGGTCACCAACGAAGCGTTCGCGGCGTTCGTGTCGGACGGTGCGTATCGGAACGGCGATCTCTGGCCGGACAGCCTTCGACTCGCAGGCCGGTTACTCCCTTGGAACGCCGGCGTGCAGGCGTTGGTGGACCGCACGGGCTTGCCAGGGCCGCGCAACTGGACGGGTGGCACATACCCTGAAGGGCTTGCCCGACACCCGGTAACCGGGATCTCCTGGTATGAAGCAGCGGCCTACGCGCGCTGGGTGAAGAGGGAACTGCCGACGGTGGCCCAGTGGTGGCGCGCCGCGCTGGGTGACGTGGACCAGCCGTATCCCTGGGGGAGCGATCATCTCACCATCGACGACCGCTCCAACTTCAGCATGACGGCGACGTGGCCGGTGGGAGGCCGCGCCTCCGGGGCGAGCCCGTACGGGGTGTTCGACATGGCCGGCAACGTGCGCGAGTGGCTCGCTGCCGGACCGGGTGAGCCGCGGTATCCCGCGATCGGTGGCTCGTGGCAGGACCCGACGTATATGTTCTACACGCCGAATATCGAGCGCTTCGCGCCCGACTTCGCCAGTGAGGCGATCGGCTTCCGGCTCGTCAAGGCGGTACCGGCTCAATGATGCGAGTCCCATGACCTTCCCACGCACCGCGCTATTCCTCGCGGCCGTCGTCGCGTCCGGCTCACTCTCCGCACAGGACCGACCGACCGACGATTGGCTCAGCCGACCCGTGGACGACCGGACGTTCCGGGCGTACCTCGAGTTCTTCGCGTACGATCCCGCCCTACCGTTCGCTACCCGTGTGTTCGAATCAGGAGAGCAGGAGGGGTTGTTCGAGGAACACTTCTCCTATCAAAGCACTCCCGGCGTGACGGTCACTGCTCGGCTGTATCGGCCGAGACACGAGTCTCGGGGACGCCCAGGGGGCGTCATTTTCCTTCACGGCGGCGGGCCGCAGGCCAAGGATGCGGTCATCTCCGTCCAGCTGAGCCGACTAATGGCGCGCGCCGCGTGGTCGGTGCTCTCGATTGACTTGGTGCACTGGGGTGGACGCAAGACCGGGCTGCTCGAGACGTATTCCGAGCCGGAGAAACACGAGCGTCTCTACAACCAGCCGGCGGTGTATCTCGACTTCGTGACCCAGACCGCCAAGGACGTGAGTCGCGGGTTCGACTTCCTGGTGCACGAGCGTGGCGTGGATTCCACGCGTATTGCGCTCGTTGGGTTCAGCAGAGGGGCGCAGCTGGCGATGATCGTTGGCGGTGCCGAGCGCCGGGTCGCGTCGGTCGCGCTATTGCACGGGGGGCATTTCGATTTCTACGAGACGGGCCACCGCGCGGCCGCGTGTCCGGCAAACTACATCGGGCGCATCAGCCCGCGGCCGGTCTTGATGATCAACGGAGAGAACGACGCGGACTACGTTCCGGACACGTCCGTGCGCCCACTCCAACGGCTGCTCAAGGAGCCCAAGCGCATCCGGTGGACGCCCGGGGGGCACGGATTCCTGTCGGAGGAGGACCGGACGGCGCTGGTGGATTGGCTGCGGACGGCCGTGCCGCAATGATGCCCGCAACGCGCCTGTGGCCGGCGACATTCGCGGCTTTCCTGGCCGCCGCTGCACCGAATGCGTCTGCGCAGGAACTGCCCGCCGACGAGTGGCTCCGGCAGCCCGTGAGCGACGCCACGTTTCGAACGTACCTCGACTTCTTTGCGTACAACGCCGACCTTCCCTTCGACCCGCAGATCATCGATAGCACCGTAGATCAGGGCGTCATCCGTGAGCACCTGAGCTATGTGAGCACTGCGGGTGTCAGGGTCACGGCTCACCTGTTCCGACCGTCCACGCCATCGTCGGGTCCACGCCCCGGCGTGATCCTGTTGCATGGGGGGAACGCGAACGGAAAGAACGGCGGCAACATTGGGCCGCTTGCCAGGCTGTTGGCGCGCGATCAATGGACGGTTCTCGCGATCGACCTGCTCCATTTTGGCGAGCGCACGACCGGCCTGCTGGCGACGTTCAGCAATGAGGAAAAGGCCGAGCGACTGTACAACGAGCCGGCAACCTACCTGGAGTTCGTGACGCAGACGGTCAAGGATGTGAGCCGGGGGTACGACTACCTGGTGAACGCGCGCGACGTGGACCCCCGCCGAGTCGCGCTGGTCGGGATCAGTCGTGGAGCCGTGCTGAGCGCCATTGCGGGCGCGGTGGACCGACGGCTCGCCGGTGTGGGGCTGTTGCACGTGGGTCACATGATCATTCAGGAACGGGGCCACCGGCCTGCGGCGTGTCCGGCCAACTACGTTGCCCGGATCAGCCCGCGGCCCTTGCTGTTCATCAGCACGGAGAACGACGCGCTGTTCCCGGCCGAGACCAGTATCCGTCCGTTCCAGCGGCTTGTCTCCGGGCACCCCGTGCAAGTCCGCTGGACCGAGGGGCCTCACGGGTTCTTGTCTTCCGACGACCGTTCGGCGGTCCTGGAGTGGCTCCGGGCCTTTCCGAGGTAGCCCTCATGACCGGCTCGTAGGCACGCGTGCGGATCGCCGACCACGAGATACATTTCATCATCCTTTGATCGGAACACACCATGCGGTCGTACTCCCTTCGATTCGTCGCCTTCCTGACCGCCGTTGTCGCGGTGGGCAACCTGACCGCGGCGGCACAGGAGACCTACAAGCAGCCGCCTGAGATCGTCCGGCGTATTCTCGACGCGCCGCGGCCCCCCGCGCTCGTGCCGTCGCCCGAGGGGCGCACCCTGTTGATCGCCGAGCCCAAGGGCGTGCCGACGATCGCCGACTTCGCGCAGCCGCTGCTCAGGCTGGCGGGACTGCGCATCAACCCTCAGACCAACGGCCCCTACAGCGTCACGGGATTCCAGGCGATCACGCTGCGTGACGTCGCCACGGGGCAGGAGCGGCGCGTTACGGTGCCAACGGCTGCGCATCTCGGAGGACTCGTCTGGTCCCCGGACGGCAAGCGCATCGCCTTTACCCACATTGCGGGCGCGGCCATGGAACTCTGGATCGCCGACGCTGCGACCGGTGAAGCCCGCCGTGTTGCGACAGGACTGAACGGCACGACGCCCGGAGGCCCGTGCGCCTGGATACCGCGCTCGGACGCTTTGTTGTGCCGGACCGTGCCGGCGGGCCGAGCAGCGGCGCCGATGGAAGCGCCCGTCCCGACCGGACCCATCGTCCAGCGCAACGCGGGTCAGGCGGCGCCGGTGCGCACGTATCAGGATCTCCTCACTTCGCCGCACGACGAAGCGCTGTTCACCTACTACGCAACGGCGCAGCTCGTGCTCGTGGATGCGGCGGGCGTTGCGGCGGCTCGGCCCGTGGGCCGGCCGGCGGTCTTTACCGAGTCGTCCCCGTCGCCCGACGGCGAGTTGATCCTCGTGAGTCGAGTGCAGCGCCCCTACTCGTATCAGGTCCCGCTGACGGACTTCCCGCAGGAGATCGAGGTCTGGTCGGTGACCGGCGAGAAGGTCGCGACGATCGCTTCCATCCCGCTGGCCGAGGATGCGCCGATGGACGGCGTGCGCACGGGTCCGCGAAACGTGGACTGGGTGCCGGGGCGCCCCGCGACGCTGATGTACGTGGAGGCCCTGGACGGCGGCGACAACCGCCGCCCGGCCGCGGAGCGAGACAAGGTGGTGCTGGTTGACGCTCCGTTCACTCAGCCGCGCGAGCTGACCCGATTCGCTTTCCGATTCCAGGGCGGCGGGTTCGGGGGCGGAGGGACAGTGTTCGGCCGCAATGGCCTGGTGTTGCTCACGGAGTCCGACCGCCGCACGCGACAGACGCGGACCTGGAGGCTCACGCTGAATCAGCCGGCGAGCGCGCGGCAGCTCGTGTGGGACCGCTCTTCAGAGGATCGCTACGGCGATCCGGGCACGCCGGTGCGCATGCGCGACGGCGCCGGCTTCTCGGTGCTGCGTCAGTCTCAGGACGGGAAGTGGATCTACCTCGACGGCGCGGGCGCTTCGCCGGAGGGCGAGCGGCCGTTCCTGGATCGGATGAACCTGGAGACGAAGGCGACCGAACGGCTGTGGCAGTCCGCGTCCGACATGTATGAAAGCGTTACGGCCGTGCTGGACGATGCGGCACGCACCGTCGTCACGCGGCGCGAAAGCCGTACCGCGCCGCCGAATTACTTCCAGCGAGATCTCCGATCCCGTCGCGAGACGCAGATCACGCAGATCGCGAACCCGGCGCCGGCGTTGTCGAACGTCCGCCGGGAGCTGATCACCTATT
Organism: Gemmatimonadota bacterium; assembly: GCA_016199245.1. Classification (GTDB taxonomy): domain Bacteria; phylum Gemmatimonadota; class Gemmatimonadetes; order Gemmatimonadales; family GWC2-71-9; genus JACQHC01. The sequence goes on from JACQHC010000065.1 coordinate 11,923, forward strand.
CGCGGGGTGATGGGGTCAAGCTCTCGGGCACGCTGTACTACCCCACGGACTACCAGGACGGGCAGCGCGTGCCGGTGATCTTCTGGGTGTACCCGCGCGAGTTTGCCTCGGCGGATGCGGCGAGCCAGGTGGTGGGGAGCCCGAACCGGTTCGTGTTGCCCGGCGGCGCGTCGCATTTGTTCCTGCTCACGCAGGGGTACGCAGTGTTGGACAACCCGACGCTGCCGGTCGTGGGCGGCGATTCCGCGAACAACACCTACGTCGACCAGACCGTGGCGGGGGCAAAGGCCGCGATCGACTACCTGCTGAGCAAGGGGATCGCGGATGGCAACTTCGGCGTGGGCGGCCACAGTTACGGCGCGTTCACGACGGCGAACCTGCTGGCGCATTCGGACCTGTTCAAGACCGGGGTGGCCCGGAGCGGCGCCTATAACCGCACGCTCACGCCGTTCGGCTTCCAGAACGAGCAGCGGTCGTTCTGGGAGGCGCCCGAGGTGTACACGCGGATGATGCCGTTCGCGTACGCCAACAAGATCAACGAGCCGATCCTGATGATCCACGGCATGAACGACAACAACAGCGGCACGTTCCCGATTCAGTCGGAGCGGATGTACATGGCGCTCAAGGGACACGGCGCCACGGTCGAGTACGTGCAGCTGCCGTTCGAGGCCCACGGCTACGCCGCGCGCGAGAGCGTGATGGATGTTGTGGCGCGGATGATCGAGTGGTATGACCGCTACGTGAAGGAGCGGGCGGCGGCGTCTTCATTGTAGCGGACGATCGGGGGCGATCAGAGGCGGTCGCGGCCGACCAAGGGTCGGAGCGTGATCGTCCTCGATCGCCCCAGATCGTCCCCGATCGCCGAACCCCCGGCGTAACCTTTCAGCCATCTCTCGGATCCCACCGGCCATGCCGATTCCAGAAAATCGTCCCGCCACGCACGCCCACTGGAGCTTCCGGCTCGAGTCCCGGTTTGGCCATCGGAACATCACGCCCGAATTGAAGAAGCTCGTGACGGAGTCTCGCGTCCGGGACGGGCTCGCTGTTGTGTGGCTCGCCGGAACGACCGGCGCCGTGACGACGATGGAGTACGAGTCCGGCGCGCTGGACGATCTCCGGCGCGCGCTGGAAACTCTGGCGCCGGTTGGGGCTGCGTACGAGCATGACCGGCGTCAGGGGGACGACAACGGGTTCTCGCACGTCCGCTCGGCGCTGCTCAAGACGGACATGTCCATTCCCGTTCTAGGCGGGGAGCTGCAGCTGGGCACCTGGCAGCAGGTCGTCGTGTTCAACTTCGACAGCAAGCCGCGCGAGCGGGCCGTGGTGGCCATGGTGGTCGGGGCGTGATCGCGGTGCGGGCTGCAGCCATGGGGCTACGGGTGCTGCGGCGATGAAATGGAACTCCTTTGGCGCGAGTGGACTCAAGGTCACCGAGCTGTGCCTCGGCACGATGACGCTGGCCGGGCAGGCGGACGCGAAGGCGAGCGCCGCCATCCTGGATACCGCGTGGGCCGGCGGTATTCGATTCTTCGATACGGCGGACGTCTACCCGGTCCCGATGACGCTGCGCACGTATGGCGACTCCGAGACGCTACTGGGTCGTTGGCTCGCACAGCGGAAGCGCCGCAACGACGCGATCCTCGCCACCAAGGCGTATTTCTCCGGCGGTCGCCTGCCCATCCACCGGGGCAATTCACGCCTCCATCTCGTGCGCTCGTGCGAGGCTTCGCTCAAGCGACTCCGCACGGACCGGATCGACCTGTTCCTGTGTCACGGCTGGGATCCGACCGTCCCCGTCGAGGAAACCCTGCGGGCCCTCGAGCAGCTCCGGCAGGACGGCAAGGTCGTCTACACGGGACTGTCGAACGTCCGGGCTCACGAGGTGGCCGAGACGCTGGTCGTCGCGGCCCGCTCGGGAGTGCGTGGGTTCGATGGCGTGCAGCCGCGATACAGCGTGATCCAGCGCGAGGCGGAGGAGTCGCTGTTCCCCACGGCACGGCGCTTCGGGCTGGGCGTGACGGTGTACAACCCGATCGCGGGGGGTCTCCTGTCCGGCAAGCATCGGCCGGGTCGTGCGCCAGCCAGGGGTACGCGATTCGCCATGCCGGGGATCGGGGAGGTGTATCGCAAGCGGTACTGGGACGATCGCGTGCTGGAGGAAGTCGTGAGGCTGAAGCGCGACGTGGAGCAAGCCGGGTGGTCGCTCGTCACGGCCGCCGTGGCCTGGGTGCTCCAGAATCCGGTCGTCGCCTCGGCCATCATCGGAGCGAGCCGGCCGTCACAGCTTGCCCCGCACCTGCGGGCGACAGAGGTCGAGTTGCCCGCGTCGCTGCGGGAGCGACTGGACCGCGTGTGGTTCGATCTGCCCCGGCGGCCGCCCGATCTCGACTCGCCGAGGATTCAGGACTTCTACGGGGTCTAGCGGGCAGCTGAACGACGGGCGCTACATGGCGATCGAGCGGACGTGCTCGCCCTCCGCGATGCCTATGGGCCGGGCCAACCACGAGGGACCGGACGAGTTACCGGGTTCGCGCCCCGGCATCGCTCCGAGCGAGCACGTCGGCTCGATCACCTTCGCGCCCGCTTGAAGCAGCCTACTAGCGCCCGAGTTTCTTGATTACTACGGCTCGACGATCGCCGATCAACGCGTTGGCGACAAGCCCGGTGAGTCCCATTATGATCCAAGCAATTATGGCCGAGCCCAGGCCCGCGATATGAAAACCGTCCATGAGCCGCGCTACGAGCAACAGCATCGCGCCGTTGACGATGAGCAGAAAGAAGCCGAGGGAGAGGATCGTGAGGGGTAACGTGACCAGCACGACGAGCGGTCGCACTACGGCGTTCACCAGGCCGAGCAGCAGGGCCGCGAGCCACAGCGACGCGGGGCCGTCGAAGCGGATCCCGTCAAGCAGCGCGTCCGCCACCAACAGCCCGAGCCCGCCGACGAACACGCGCGACAGGAACCTGATCATCTGCCGGAACGTTTCCCCTGCGTGCTGATCCCGTCAAGGCCATGACCGCTCCCGTCGTCGAGTTTCGCGACGTCACCTACCGTATTGACGGACGAGTCGTCCTGGGCCCCGTCGCCCTGACCGTCGCTGCCGGGGAGGTCCTGGTCCTCGTGGGCCGGAGCGGCTCCGGGAAGACGACGGCGCTGCGGCTGATCAACGGGCTGGCGCTGCCCGGTGCCGGCGACGTCCTGGTGGAAGGCTGCAGCACGCGTGAATGGGATCCGGTGAGACTGCGGCGGAGAATCGGGTACGTGATTCAGGAGATCGGGCTGTTTCCCCACATGACCGTGGAACGGAACATCGGGCTCGTGCCGCGACTGGAGCGCTGGCCCGCCGAGCGCATCCGCGCTCGCGTCGCGGAGCTGCTCTCCCTCGTGGGGCTGCCGCACGAGCAGTTTGCACGCAGGCTGCCGCATCAGCTCTCCGGGGGACAGCGGCAGCGGGTCGGCGTGGCCCGGGCGCTCGCGGCCGATCCGCCGATCCTCTTGTGCGATGAGCCGTTCGGCGCGGTGGACCCGATCGCGCGTGCGGAGCTCCAGGTCGAATTCAAGGCCCTCACGGCGCGGCTCGGGCGCACCGTGGTGTTCGTGACTCACGACGTGCGCGAGGCGCTCGCGCTCGCGACGCGGATCGCCGTGCTGGAGGGCGGGCAGGTGCACTTCTCGGGGAGTCCCATGGCGTTCCGGGACAGCGGAGACCCGCACGTACGCGCGCTGCGGGAGCTGGCATGAGCTTTTTCGAGTACATGGTCGCCAACCGCGCCGAAGTGTTGCACAACACACTGGAGCACGTCGGTCTGGTGGCAGCATCCTGCGGTCTGGCCATCGCGATCGGGTTGCCGCTGGGCGTCGCGCTGACCCGACGGCCCAGGTTGAGTGGCCCGGTGATTGGATTCGCCAACATCGTGCAAACGATTCCCAGCCTCGCGCTGTTCGGGTTCCTGATTCCGCTCCCGATCATCGGCGGCATCGGCGCCCGGACCGCGATCGTTGCCCTGGTGTTGTACGGCCTCCTCCCGCTGATTCGCAACACCTACGTGGGAATCTCGTCCGTGGACCCGGCGGTCCGGGAAGCGGCGCGCGGCATGGGGATGACGGACTTCCAACTCCTGTGGATGGTCGAGCTGCGGCTTGCGGCTCCCGTGATTCTGGCTGGCATCCGGATCGCTGCTGTTTGGGGAGTAGGCATCGGAACCATCGCGGCGGCCATCGGGGGTGGCGGACTGGGTGAGTTCATCTTTCGCGGCGTGGCGATGGTGAACCACGTGGTCATTCTCGCGGGAGCAGTGCCGGCGGCGTTGCTGGCGCTGGCGGCGGATGGGGGGCTGCATTTGGTCGAGCGGAGCCTGGATTGGCGGCGGAAGGCGGCATGAGCGGCATGGGAACAACGGCGGCATGCGCGTCATGAGCGGCATCAGCGGCATGGTGTCGGTGACCACAACGACTCGCGAACGCGAGCAGACTCGTGCCGCCCATGCCGTCTATGCCGCCCTATTCGGCCTCGCCGTGGCCTGCGGTCGCTCCCCCGACACCGTCGTCGTTGGCTCCAAGAACTTCTCCGAGTCCATCCTGCTCGGCGAAATCGTGGCGCAGCAGCTGGAGCGCTACGGGGTTCCCGTGGAACGGCGATTCAACCTGGGCGGGTTTCTCTGTCACCAGGGGTTGGTGGAGGGAAAGATCGACGTGTACGTGGAGTACACGGGCACGGCACATGCGGCCATTCTGAAGCTGCCCGCCGAGCGCGATCCACAGCGCGTGCGACAGCAGGTGGACTCCGTCTACCGCGAGCGGTTTGGGGTCGTGTGGAGCGACGGGCTGGGCTTCGAGAATACGTTCGCGATCCTGGTGCGGCGGCGGGACGCCGAGCGGCTGGGGATACGGACCATATCGGACGCGGTGCCTCACATGCGGAAGTGGCGGCCGGCGTTCGGATACGAGTTCACGGAACGCGCCGACGGGTTTCGCGCGCTCGCTCAGGCGTACGGGATCGAGCTCGAGCGCCAACCCGTAAACATGGAGCTCGGGTTGGTGTACCGGGCGCTGGCGGATGGTCTCGGTGACTTCAGTTCCGGCAACTCGACGGACGGTCAGATCGCCGCGCTGGACCTGTTCATGCTGGAAGACGACAGGCGGTTCTTCCCGCCCTACGAGGCGGCGCCGGTGGTGAGACAGGAGGTCCTCGAGCGACATCCCGAGGTGGCCCGGGCGCTGCGGACGCTCGGCGGGACGATCACGGGTGAACGGATGCGCGAGCTGAACCGATTGGTGGATGTGGAGCAACGGCCGCTGCGGGAGGTGGCGCAGGAGTTTCTGGAGGCGGTGCCGAGGTAGGTGATCGAGTCGGATCCGCCACTGAAGCGGCGGCTCGGCTATCTGTCGCCAAGGCGACTTGGGCCGGCCTGTCTGGCTGTCACATCGCTACCAACTCCACCCGGTCCCGGATCTTCACGCCGTTCACCAGCGTCTTGTGCACCGGGCAGCGCTCGGCGACCTGGGCGAGACGCTGGCGCTGGGCCTCGTCGAACTCCCCCACGATCACCACGTGCGTTCGGATCTCGTCGATGAAGCCCGCCGCCTTGTCCTCGCAGTCGGCGCAGTCCTCGGCGTGGATCTTGTCGTGCTCGAACGAGGCGCGGACCGCCTTGAGTGGGATGCCCTTGTGCCGGCAGTACAGCGCGAGCGTTACGCACGTGCAGGCGGCGAGCGCGCCGAGTAGCAGCTCATAGGGCGTGGGTCCCGTGTCCGTACCTCCGGCGTCCGGCGGCTCGTCCGCGCGCCAGGAGTGGCGGCCGTCCGTGATCGTGACGGCGGTGCCCGCAGTCAACTCGGCGGAGATGCGTTTCATGAGGGGGCTCCGGTGCGTGAGTGGCGATCCGACAATCTACAGTCGTCGGCACGGCGTTTCGCGCCGCTTGACGCGCCACTCATCGCGCGTCGAGGTTTGCGCATGCTCAAGGCTGGCTGGCTCACTCTCGCGTTTGGTCTGGCCCGGCTGGCCGGCGCAGAGGCGCAGGAAGCTCCCCCGTTCCGGCCGGAACCCCTTTCTCCCTTCGCGCAGGCCAAGGCCGAAGCACTGCTGCGCGACCGGTTGCCCTGTTTGGGTTGCCATCGGTTGGACGACGAGGGCGGCACGATCGGACCGGACCTCAGTGCAGTCGGCGCACGGCGCAGCGCATCGTTCATCTACGCGATGATCGCAGATCCTGTGCGCAGCTGGCCGGGCACGCTGATGCCGAAGACGCCGATGCCGGCGGCCTGGGCGCGGCTCGTGGCCTCGTATCTCGCTGGCAGGTCGGAAGCGGCAGGCGCGGCAGAGGCGGCAGAAGCGGCAGGAATGACAGGGGCGGCAGGCGCCGGAATCCCGTTGCCTGAAATCGATGATCCCGCAGCTCTGTACGCGAGAGCATGTGCAGCGTGTCATGGCGAGCACGGCGGGGGCGACGGTGCGAACGTGCGATACCTGCCGGTAAGGCCGACCGCACACGCGGATAGCGCCTACCTGTCCACGCGACCGGACGACACGCTGTTCGACGGCATCTACGGCGGCGGATACATCTTGAACAAGAGCCACCGGATGCCCGCGTTCGGCCTCACGCTCTCGCGTGAGCAGATCCTCGGTCTTGTGGCGTATCTGCGGGAGCTCTGCCGCTGTCAGGGTCCCGGCTGGTCGCGGCCATGAGCCGCGCCGGGCGGATCGCGTACGGAGCGGTGGGTGCGGCGGTGATCGTCGGCGGCGTGTGGCTCGCGCTTCACGTCACGCGTCGGATCGAGTTGCCTCGGCCCTTGGTTCCGGCCGGTGAGGTCCCGGTCTCGCTCGAGGACTTCGCGGGCGCGGAAACATGTCGTGACTGTCACAACGACCAATACGCCTCCTGGAGCCGCTCGACGCACGGGCGGGCCGGCGGTCCGCCGCGGCGCGACGTAGTGATTGCACCGTTCGACGGACGCCCCCTGCGGTTCAAAGATGCGACGGTAACGCCGTCCGTCACGGCCCGTGGCGACTACGTGTTCACGGTTGCCCAGCCCGGCCGGCCGAACGTCGCCTACCGCGTGGCCGGCGTGATCGGCGGCGGGCACATGGTGGGCGGGGGCACGCAGGGATTCGTGACCGAGTATCCCGACGGCACGGTCCGCTTCCTGCCGTTCGATTTCATCCGGCGTGAAGGCGTGTGGTTCTGCAATACGGTGGGCCGGACTGCGGCGGGCTGGGTGCCGATCACGCCGGACTTGCCGATCGGCGCGTGCTCGGACTGGGCGCCGTCGCGCGTGCTGGGCTCGGACCCACGATTCTCCACCTGCCAGGAATGTCATGCATCGCAGGTCGCGTTCCGACTGGACGTCGAGGCGAAGCGCTACCAGACCAGCTTCGCCACGCTACAGATCAACTGCGAGTCCTGCCACGGACCCGCAAAGCGACACGTCGAGCTGGCGCTAAGCGGCGCGTTCACCGGTTCGGCGGATATCGGCCTCCCATCTCTTGCGAGGTTGTCGAAGGATCAGTCGCTGGACGTGTGCTTCAGCTGCCACGCGGTCAAGGACCAGCTGCGATCCGGCTACCTTCCTGGACGGTCGCTTCAGGCGCACTACTCGCTGGGCCTCCCCTCGCTCGGTGATCGACCGCTGTTCCCGGACGGCCGTGTGCGGACGTTCGCGTATCAGGAGACCCATCGTTTCAGCGATTGCTACCTCAACGGATCCATGACCTGCGTGGACTGTCACGATCCTCATACCCAGGGCTATCGCGATCCGTGGGGCACGCCGCTGCACGGGCGGTTCGACGATGGACAGTGTACGGGCTGCCACGCCAGCAAGGCTGCGGGAATCGAGCGGCACACGAAACATGCGGTGGGGTCGCCGGGGAGCGTCTGTGTCGCCTGCCACATGCCGTACCTCCAGCATCCCGAGCTGGGCAATCGGCTGCGGTATGCGCGATCGGATCATACGATCGGCATCCCTCGACCGGCCCTCGACACCGCTCTCGGGATCACGGGCGCGTGCGCACAATGTCACCGGGACCGGTCGACTGCGCAGCTCGAAGCGGCGGCGAGGGAGTGGTGGGGCGACATCAAGCCTCTGCCTCCGCTGGTCGCGGCCCTGATGGAGCCGGCTGCCGCCCTGTCCCCGCGTGAGCGGATGCTGAAGCTGCTGCGACCCGATCTGCGCCATCTCGCCGCGCAGGAGCTGGCGCTCGCCGAGTTGCTCGAGCGACACCTCGAACCGGACATGGTCCGGCTGGATCGGGAAGTCGTCGGGCGGTTGCGCCGGCTTGCGGAGAGCGATGGGCGTGACGTGCGGGCGCTCGCGCTTGCCGCATTGCACCTGGCCCAGGGGGAACGGCCCGGCGTGCGGCGGTTTCTCGCCCGCGAGCTCGTTCACGCGGGCCCGGAGGAGCCGCTGCTGCGCGATCGGTGGCGCGTAGCCCTGGGCTACCTCGGCGATCTGTATCGGGACGCGGGACAGACACGCCGCGCGCTCGCTACCTACGGCAAGGCGCTCGAGATCGCGCCGGAAGACCCGGCGATTCTCCAGGCCATGGGTCTGGCATACGCCCGATCAGGCGATCATCAGGCGGCGGTCGCGTATTACCGCAGGAGTCTCGCGGCCGACGCAGCGCAGCCGCTGGCTCAGATCAACCTGGGAGTGGCGTTGGAGAACCTGGGCGACGGCGTGGGCGCGACGGCGGCCTATCGCGCAGCGCTCAACCTGAATCCCTTTGAATCGCTGGCGCTGTTCAACCTGGGGAATGTCAGCATGCGGCGGCGCGAGCTGGATTCGGCAATCGCGTATTACCAGCGCGCCATTAGGCTGGACCGGGCCATGGCTCCAGCGCACGCGAATCTGGCGCGCGCGTACGCGGCTGCGGGGCGGCTCGCCGACGCGCTGGCCGAGGCGCAGTGGGCGCTGGAGCTGGCGCCGGCCGATGCCGCGGTGCATGAGCTGGTGCAACAACTCCTGTCGCTCAGCCGTCAACCGCGCTGAGTGAACGACGATGGATAAGGCGCGCTACTACGTCGCGCTGTTCTCGATCGTGATGTACCCGCCCGCAGTCGCGGCGTGGTTCCTGCTGCACCCGTTCCTTGGCGTGTGGCGGCGCGTGGGCCCGGGCGTCACGTACGCGGTCACGATGCCCGTGCTGATCGCCATGATGGCCGTGCTGTACCTGATGAGGTTAGTGTTGCTGGACGTGGAGTTCGGCACGAGTTGGCTGCTCGCCGTGCCGGGCGCGGCGCTGCTTGTCGTCGGCATGCGGCTTGATGTGCTCCGGGCCCGCGCTTTGGGAATCCGGGCGGTTCTCGGCATCCCCGAGCTGAAGGGGGAGCGGGAGCCCGGCAGTCTCGTGCAGGCCGGCCCGTACAGGTGGGTGCGCCATCCGCGGTACGTGGCGTCCATGATCGGCGTGGTCGGGATCGCGCTGTTCGCCAATCACCTGGCTACGTACGTGCTGATTCCCGTGATGGCGCTTGGCCTCTATCTCGTCGCGGTGCTCGAGGAGCGGGAGCTGGTAGAGCGGTTTGGAGACGCGTACCGCGAGTACCAGCGGCGGGTGCCGCGGTTCATCCCGTCCTTTCAGCACCGCCCGTAGCGGCACGGCTTCGCGCCCGGGACGCGACACTTTCGGCCCTTGCATCGTTCCATTGCCCAGTCCACTTCGCTGAGGAAACAACATGCGACCGTTCACGTTCCTGTGCGGCGCCGTCATGATGGCCGGTCTCGGGAGTTCCTGCACGTCGCGACGCGCCACGGTCCCCACGCCGGCCCCCGGCCCCGTCAACAGCCAGCCGCCCGGGACGGGCGTGCCGCAACCGGCGGCGCGTCAGGGACCGGCCGCGCGCCAGGACACGACGCCCAGGATCCGCCCGTACACGGAGATCATCCCGTCGAGTGCCCGCACCGACAGCGGCGTGATGCACGTCCACTGGGTGGGGGAGCGGTTGTATTTCGAGATCCCTGACACGCTGCTGGGTCGCGACTTCTTGATGATGACGTCCGTTGCGGCCACGCCCGCCGGGCTCGGGGCGTTCAGCGCGTCCGGCACGGTCCTGCACCAACAGGTGCTCCGGTGGGAGCGCCGCAGCGACCGCGTGCTGCTCCGCAAGCGGTCCTACACGAACGTCGCTGACGACGGCACGCCGGTCGCGGCGTCGGTGCAGGTCAATAACCTCGAGCCCATCATCCAGACCTTCGACATTCGAGCCGAGAACGGTGACTCGAGCGCCGTGGTGATCGAGGTGACGGAGCTCTATAAGGACGACGTTCCAGCCATCGGGCCACTCAGCAATACCCAGCGCAACACCTACCGGATCCGCCGGTTGGACCCGCGCCGCACGCTCATTGACTACGCCCGGAGCTACCCGTTGAACGTCGAGGTGCGCCACACGCTGACGTTCGACGCCGCCGAGCCGCCGTCGGACGCGGATGCGAGCACGATCACCGTCCAGCTCCAGCAATCCCTCGTGCTCCTGCCTGCTGATCCGATGCGCCCACGGTACGCCGACCCACGGGTCGGCTTCTTCGCCCTGAACCAGGTGAACTTCGGGCTCGACGAGCAGAAGGCCGCGACGCAGACGTTCATCCGGCGCTGGCGGCTCGAGCCGAAAGACCCGGCGGCGTACGCTCGCGGCGAGCTGGTTGAGCCCGTGAAGCCGATCGTGTACTACGTGGACCCGGCGACGCCGGAGCGGTGGCGGCCCTGGGTGCGGCGGGGCATCGAGGCCTGGCTTCCCGCGTTCGAGGCGGCGGGCTTCAGGAACGCGATTCTTGCCCGCGATCCGCCGTCCGAGTCCGAGGACCCGGAGTGGAATCCGGAGGACGTCCGCTACTCGAGCATCCGCTGGGTCGCCAACATGACACGCAATGCGGTCGGCCCGTCCGTGTCCGATCCGCGCAGCGGCGAGATCATCGACAGCGACGTCATGTTCTTCCACAACCACCTGCGATCGTACCGCAATCGTCTGCTGATCGAGACTGCCGCGGCGAATCCGGCGGCGCGCACGCTCGATATGCCGGACACGCTGCTGGGCGAGGCGATCAAGGCGGTGATCACGCACGAGGTGGGGCACGCGATCGGCTTGCCGCACAACATGATCGCGAGCTCGGCTTACCCGGTGGATTCGTTGCGCTCGCCGGGCTTTACGCAGCGGTGGGGACTGACGCCCACCATCATGGATTACGCGCGCCAGAACTACGTCGCCCAGCCGGGGGACGGGAACGTCCGCTTCATCCGCATGCTCGGGCCCTACGACCTGTACGTGATCAACTGGGGCTATCGCGTGATTCCCGAGGAGCGGACGCCGGAGGACGAGCGCGCCGTTCTCAACCGTTGGATCCGCGAGCACGACGGCGACCCGCGCTACCGATTCGGGCCCCAACAGGGCGGACTGCCGATTGATCCCGGCGCGCAGACGGAAGATCTGAGTGACGACCCCGTCCGAGCGAGCGGATACGGCATCGCGAACCTGAAGCGTGTGGTGCCGTTCCTCGTGGAGTGGACGACGACGCCCGGCGAGGCCTACGCGGACCTCGACGAGCTGTACGAGGAGACCGTCGACATGTGGAACCTGTACACGGGGCACGCGCTGTCCCTCGTGGGTGGCGTGCACCAAACACTCAAGGCCAGCGACCAGGCCGGGCCCGTGTTCGCCCCGGCCACGCGCGAGCGGCAGCGGGGTGCCGTTGAGTTCCTGACACGTGAGGTCTTCGCCACGCCTTCCTGGATCGTACCCGAAGACCTGTTGAGGCGCGTCGAACACGCCGGAGCCGTAGACCGCGTGCGCCAGATGCAGGCCAACCGGCTCAACCAGCTGCTCGATCCCGGCAGGCTGCAACGGTTGATCGAGCAAGAGGCGTTCGATCCCCGGAGCGCCTACCGGCTCGTGGACCTGTTTGACGACCTGCGACGTGGTATCTGGGGGGAACTGGAACGCACCGGTCCAATCGAGGTGTACCGTCGGAATCTCCAGCGCGCTCACCTCGAGCGGTTGGAATACCTGCTCACCCAGGAACCGGCGGCGCCGCCGGCGCAGGCCCAGGCGGCGCAGCGGACGAATGTGGACGTGAGTCAGTCCGACATTCGGGCGCTGGCGCGAGCGCAACTGACGGAGCTCGAGACGGCGGCGCGTCGCCGAGCGCCAACCACTGCGGACCGGGTCACGCGGTATCACCTGGAAGACGTCGCGGCGAGGATCGCGGCGACGCTGCGGCCGGAGGGGCGGTGAGACAGGCAATGGCTAGTCTGCCATCTTCACCACGCTACGCAGTGCTTCCACCGCGGCCCTGAGCTGATCGTCGCTCAGATACGGCGCCGGTCCCAGGCGCAGGAGATCGCCCCGGTGATCGGCGTGAACGCCCTCGCGGCGCAACCGCCTCACCAGGTCCTCCGCGCCTGGCGCGCGGAGCGCCAGGAAACCGCCGATCTTCTCCACGGGGACCCGGCGATCCCGCGAGATCACTGCGGGATCCGCGTCCAGACTGTCAAAGGTGGTCGCGAGCACCTCCACCTGGTGCTGGCTCACCTGGCGGAGCAGGGCGGGCGCGAGGCCTTCGCGTTCGAAGAAGTCAAACGCGGCAGCGGCCCGGTAATGGCTCGTGGGATCGTAGGTGGCCCCGGCGAACCTCGCTGGGCCTGAGCCATACGGGACGCCATCGCCCGGTGCCGCTAGCGCGTCGAACTCGGCAAACCATCCGGTGAGCACCGGCCGCATGGTTGAGCTAGGCGGCACACGGAGAAAACAGTTGCCTTCGCCGAGCTGGCAGTACTTGTAGCCGCCGCCGGTCACGTAGGCACCGTCGAGCTCTAGCTCCGGGAGAGGAAACGGCACGACGTTGAGCGCGTGATACGCGTCCACGAGCAACGCCGTCCCCGTGCGCTGACACGCGAGGAGCACGCGGCCCAGATCGGGGACGATGCGGGCGTTGGCGTACAGCACGGCCGATACGAGCACGGCCGCGGTGGCGTCGCTCACGGCGCGGCACAGGCGCTCGGCGATTTCCTCGGGGGGATCGCTGGGCACCTTCACCAGCTCAATGCCCTCCTCAGGCAACCGGTCGAGCTGCCGCCGGATCGTGTGGAATTCACCATCCGTGGTGACGAGGCGCGGGCGGCGGCGCAGGTCGAGCCCCGAAAGGAATCGCACGACCAGCTCGTGGGTGTTCTGGCCCAGAGCAATCCGATCAGCCCGATCGCCTAGCAGGCGGGCGAAGCCTTCCCGCACGCGTGCGGCTTTCGCGAAGGCGCGTTCCCACTTGTCGTCCACGAGTTCCGCCGCGTCGCGCCACGCCTCCACCTGCGCCTCGAACCCGACGTCCGGCCAGGCCTGATGTGAATGGCCGGTCAGCAGCAGTCGCTCGGTGACGCGAAAGCGCGAGTAGTAGCGAGCCAGGGCGTTGGGAGAGCGAAAGAGATCGGCGGGGTTCATGTCGAGCCGGTGACGAGAGGCGATGACCGGCGATGACAGGCAATCGCAGGCGACGTCAGCCTCCGCGCACGGCCCTCCCCCCGCTCGCAAGAGCTCACATCGCCTGTCATCGCCCGTCGTCGCCCGTGTTCTGCATCGCCCGTCTCAGAACGCTGTACGAATCGCCCACAGATCCGGGAACGCCGGCCGCGAGATCGTGCTCCTGAGGTAGTCGGCGCCCGTGGAGCCACCGGTGCCCGGCTTATCGCCGATAGTGCGTTCCACCATCTTCACGTGCCGGTAGCGCCATTCCTGGAATCCCTCGTCCAGGTCCACCAGCCGCTCGCAGACGCCCGCCACGACGGGATTGGTGCGATAGACCTGAATCAAGACCTTCTGTGTGGAGGGTGACGGCACGATCGGCAGCGTCACGTCCCGCTCGTTCACGTCCTCCTGGACGCGGTATCCGTTGGCCTCGAGATAGCGAAGGAACGCGTCCCACAGGGTCGGCTGGCGGAACCGCGCTTCCAGCCGCCGCCTGGTTGCCGAGCCCTCCGGGTACCGTTCGACGGCTCTGGGGTCCTTGCGGCCGAGCGCGAACTCCAGCTCCCGGAATTGGGCCGACTGGAAGCCGCTTCCCTGTTCCAGGCGGTCGCGGAACGCGAGGAACTCGAGCGGCGTCATCGTCTCCAGCACATCGATCTGCGCCACCAGCGTTTTCAGGATGGTGAGAATCCGTTTGAGCGTGTGCTGCGCGCGAGGTGTGTCATTTGTGGTCAGCAGGTGCTGGAGATGGTCCAACTCGTGGAGGACTTCTTTGAACCACAACTCGTACACCTGGTGGATCACGATGAACAGCATCTCGTCGTGTTCCGGGCCGTCTGACAACGGTTTCTGGAGCGACAGGAGCTCGTCGAGCTTGAGATAACTCCAGTACGTCACGGGCATAACGCGCTCCTCTCAATCTCGGATCGCGGGATGCAGAAGGCGAATGTGGGACCGCACGCCTTCCTGCTCCAGACTTGCGCCGTCACCCACTCGGGAAGCTCTGCGCAAGTCGCGCGGTAGGTCCCTTGGGCCGCTGCAGTTCGCGAGTGCGGCAGGTTGGTACGCCGGGCGCCGCTCACTAACGCGTCCGTCGGGACCCACCGCAGCGACGAGCGCGGAGCTTCCCTCATGATCGACGCGTGCACGTCCACTTATACGAACCGCGGGTTGTATCGGTTCAGGGATTCGTACGGCGGCGGCCAGGGCAGCGCGTAGCCCAACTCGCGCGCCGCGTGGCGTGTCCAATACGGGTCCCACAGGTGCGCGCGCGCCATGACGCAGAGGTCGGCGCGGCCCGCGGCGAGGATCGTGTTGACGTCCGTGTAGGACGAGATGTTCCCTACCGCCATGGTCGCGATCCCCGCCTCGTGGCGGATCCGGTCTGAGAAGGGCGTCTGGAATTGCCGGCCGTAGACCGGGCGTTGATCGGGCACGGTCTGGCCCGCGGACACGTCCACGATATCGCATCCGTGGCCTTGGAGCATCCGCGCGACGGCCACCGCGTCCTCGGCCTCGAGCCCACCCGGCGCCCAGTCCACCGCCGAGATTCTCACAGACAGCGGTTTGTGCGCGGGCCAGACCGCCCGCGCGGCATCGAGGATCTCCAGCGGGAACCGCATGCGATTCTCGAGCGATCCACCGTACGCGTCCGTCCGCCGGTTGGTGAGGGGCGAGATGAACGATGCGAGCAAATACCCATGTGCGAAATGGAGCTCGAGAATGTCAAATCCCGCTTCCTCCGCCAACTCCGCCGACCGGGTGAAGTCCCGGTTCACCGTGTCCATGTCCCGTCGGTCCATCTCTTTGGGCACCTGACCATGCGCGTAGTAGGGCAGGGGGGAGGGCGCCAGGATGGGCCAGGCGCCGTCCTCGAGCGGCTGGTCCATGCCTTCCCACGCGAGCTTCGTGGCTCCTTTGCGGCCAGCGTGGCCGAGCTGGATGCCGATCTTGGCGCTGGTGTGGTGGTGCACGAAGTCCACGATGCGTTGCCAGCCGCCCACGTGCTCCGGCCGGTAGAGTCCCGCGCACCCAGGCGAGATGCGGGCCTCAGGACTCACGTCGGTCATCTCGGCGAACACCAGTCCCGCGCCCCCCATCGCGCGGGCGCCGAGGTGGACGAGGTGCCAATCGTTGGGCATCCCGTCGTCCGCGCTGTACTGGCACATGGGTGAGACGACCACACGGTTGTTGAGCACGAGGTCCCGCAGGCGGAACGGGGTGAACATGGGTGGCGGTGCCGGCCGGTCGACGGGCACGCCGCTTTGCCGCGTGGCCTCGTCGGCAAACCAGGTGTTCACGGTCTCGACGAATGCCGGATCGCGAACTTTGAGATTGTCGTGCGTGACCCGAAAACTGCGCGTGAGCAGGTTGAACCCGAACTGCAGGGGGTGAAACTCCATGTACCGCTCGGTGTTCTCAAACCACTCGAGGCTGATCTGCGCGGCGCGCTGGAAGCTCTCCACTACGGGTCGCTGCTGCGATTCGTATTCGTCGAGCGCGGTCGCAATGCCGCGGCTTCCCTGGAGGGCCCTGGCCAGCGCGAGGGCGTCTTCCATGGCGAGCTTCGTGCCCGAGCCGATCGAGAAATGAGCCGTGTGCGCCGCGTCGCCCATCAGCACCACGTTGTCGTGATGCCAGCGCTCGTTGCGCACGGTCGCGAACTGGCGCCACACAGAGCGGTTGGCCATCAATCCGTGACCCTGGAGCTCGTCCCGAAACAGAGACTCGCAGAACGCCACCGTGTCCGTTTCGCTTGCTCGGTCCATGCCGGAGGCGCGCCACGTGTGCTCCGTGCACTCCACGATGAAGGTCGAGTGCCGTCCATCGTACTGGTATGCGTGCACGCGCCACAGCCCGTGCTCGGTCCATTTGAAGTAGAACGTGAAGGCGTTGAACGGCCGGGTGGTGCCGAGCCACACAAACCGGTTCGGGCGCCAGTCGAGGCTCGGCCGAACGTGCGACTTCAGGGCGTCGCGCACGGCGCTGTTGAAGCCGTCAGCCGCGAGCACGAGATCGGCGCCCTGCACCGCGCGATGGTCGGTGATCTCTCGCTCGAAGCAGAGCTCCACGCCAAGGGAGCGTGCGCGCCCCGCGAGGATCGCGAGCAGGGTTTGACGGGACAGCCCGCTGAACCCGTGTCCGGTGGAGCGGATCACCTTCCCCTGGTAGTGGACGTCGATGTCGTCCCAGCGGTAGGCGTGGTGTGCCATCTCGGCGAACGTCTCAGGGTCAGCGTCCGCGAGCGTGGTCTGCGTCGCGTCGGAAAACACCACGCCGAACCCGAAGGTGTCGTCCAGCCGGTTGCGCTCGTACACCGTGATCCGGTGGGACGAATCCGCCTTCTTCATCAGGATCGCGAAGTAGAGACCCGCCGGCCCGCCGCCGATCGACACGATCCTCATGCGGGGGCCGGTGCGTCGGCGCCGCGCAACAGGTGCCGGGCGATGATCAGGTGCTGGATCTCGGTCGTCCCCTCGTAAATCCGGAGTGCGCGAACGGAGCGGTACAGCCGATCCACGGGATGGTCCGCCAGGACCCCGCGGCCGCCGAACAACTGAACAGCGTCATCCACGATGCGCTGCGCCGCTTCGGTGGCAAAGGCCTTGGCCATTGCGGACTCCACCGTGACCCGCTCCTGTCCGCCGTCCTGCTCGGCGGCGGCCCGGTAGACCAGCAGGCGAGCCGCGGCGAGGTCGGTTGCCATGCGAGACAGCTTCAGCTGGGTGAGTTGGAAGTCGGCCAGAGCCTGCCCGAACTGGCGCCGAGCGCGGACGTGCGCGAGGGCCTCTGCCAGCGCTCGCTCGGCCATGCCGCAGGCGGCAGCGCCGACGGTCGCCCGCAGGCGGTCCAATGTGGCGAAGCCGAGCTTCAAGCCGGCACCCGGGGACGCGAGGACCGCATCGGCCGGCACGCGGCAGTCCTCGAAGGCGATTTCGCCGAGTGGATGGGGCGCGGACAGCACCTGGGCTTTCACGAAGCGGCACCCCCGGGCATCCGCGGGCACAAGGAAACAGCCGATCGCCTTGGACGCCAGCGCCGGATCGGTCGAGGCGAACACGAGATAGAAATCCGCGATGCCGGCGTTGGAAATGAGCGTCTTGGCCCCGTTGAGCACGAATCCATTTCCGTCCCGTGCCGCGTGGGTGTTCATCGCCGCGACGTCGGAGCCGGCGTCCGACTCGGTCATCGCGAACGCGGCCACGGCCGTGCCAGCGAGGGCGGGCTCGAGCCAGCGCCGCTTCTGCGCCTCGGTCCCGGCGAGCACGAGCGGCAACCCACCGAGCGCCTGAAGCGCGAACACCGCGTCGGCGAGCGGCGAAGCGGCGGCCAGCGTTTCCCGGATGAGGCAGCAGGCGCGCAGGTCGGGCTGGCCGATGGGATGGAGCCACCCGGCGTGTCCCAACAGCCGCGCGAGCGTCCTCGCCTGCGCCCGACACGCAGCGTCGCCCTCCGGCGACGGAAGCGGCGCCACCTCGGCCTCCGTGAACACGCCGCAC
Organism: Gemmatimonadota bacterium; assembly: GCA_016199245.1. Lineage (GTDB taxonomy): Bacteria > Gemmatimonadota > Gemmatimonadetes > Gemmatimonadales > GWC2-71-9 > JACQHC01. The sequence continues at coordinate 29,871 of JACQHC010000065.1, forward strand.
CGCGCCGCCAGCTCCTCGTGAGAGGGCGACAGAAACGCTCGAACCGTCGGGACGTCCGGCACTAGCTGAACCGCGCGTCGCGCTTGGCGCGAAACGCCTCGTAGGCTTCGCGGAAATTGGGATGCAGCATGCAGCGCGCTTGCGCCTCGGCTTCCGCCTCGAGTGCCGCCGTGAGGTCCATAGCCGCTTCGCGGTTCAAGGCGTCCTTGGTGACGGCCAGCGCCTCGGACGGCCCGCGCGCGAGCCGTTCGGCGAACGCCCGTGCCTCCGCCGCGAGCTGGGCGGAGGGGACCACGCGATGATACAGGCCAATGCGGTGCGCCTCGGCGGCGTCGATGAAGTCGCCCGTCATGAGCAGCTCGGTGGCGCGGCCGAAACCAATGATGCGCGGCAGCAGCCACGCGGCGCCCATGTCCGCGCCGGACAGCCCGACCTTCGTGAACAGATAGGCGATCTTCGCGCTGTCCGCGGCGATGCGGATATCGCACGCCGTCGCGATCACCGCCCCCGCTCCGGCCACCGTGCCGTTTAGCGCCGCCATCTCCGGCCGGCGGAAGCGGCGGAAGGCCAGACTGAGATCGCAGTTCATGCGCGTGAACTCGAGCAGTCCCTTGTAGTCCCGGGCGAACAGCGCGCCGATGATGTCCTCCACGTCGCCGCCCGA
>JACQHC010000066.1 GCA_016199245.1 Gemmatimonadota bacterium
ACGGCCGAGCCCGCGGGCCCGCAGCCCGAGCCTGGCCAGGTCGAGAAGATCCCCGAGGCCACGACTCATCACGTCCGGTGGAGGAGCCGTGTAGATGGATTCAAGGAGACGGGCGAGCCGGTTCATCCGCGTACAGAACTCGGGCCAGCGATCGGCATCACGCGGGCTGACACGGCGAATCGCTTCCACCGATCGGGCCATGTCCCGCCGCAGCTCCAGCCGGCCCCCCCCGTCGAGCGGCGCCGCAATCCACGGATCCGCCTGCTGCACGGTCAGCCCGTGCCGCTCGAGCCCCAGGTCGCGCACCACGCGTGGTGGGATCCATCCGACGTCCGGAGACGGATCAGCCTGTGGCGCACCATCGAGAACCAGCACCTGGCGTCCGGCGCGGGCGAGATAGTGCGCGGCCACGAGCGCGTCCACGCCGGCCCCGATCACGATCACCCGGTCGCTCACGCGCGGTCCCTCAGTATAGTCAGCGCGGCGAGCCGCCCCGGCCCACCCATGATGCCGCCGCCCGGGTGTGTGCCCGAGCCGCACTGATACAGCGCGCGTATCGGCGTGCGGTACCGCGACCATGCGGGGGCCGGTCTCAAGAAGAACAATTGCTGGAGCGACAGCTCGCCGTGGAAGATGTTCCCCTCGGCAAGCCCCGCGACGCGCTCGATGTCCGCCGGTGTGATCACCTGCCGGTGGAGGATCGCCGACTTCAGGTTCGGCGCGTACTCGGACAGGGTGTCGATCACGGCGTCGCCAAAGGCCTCGCGCTTCGCGTCCGTCCATCCGCCGTTCAATCGATAGGGAGCGTATTGCACGAAGATGGACATCACGTGCTTGCCCGGCGGCGCCATGCCGGGATCGATCATGGACGGAATCACGATGTCCATGTATGGCCGGCGCGAGAACTCGCCGTACTTGGCGTCATCGTACGCCCGTTCGAGGTAGGCGATGCTCGGGCTGATGGAGAACGCCCCGCGCAGATGCGGCCCCACGCCCGGCAGGCACGTGAAGTCAGGCAGCTCGCCCAGGGCCAGGTTCACTTTTCCTGAAGAGCCGCGGAACTTGAAACGACGGATCGCGGCAACGAAGTCGTCCGGCAGGTGCTGCTCGCCCACGAGGTCGATGAACGTCCGGCGCGGATCGGCCCCGGACACCACCAGCCTGGCGCGGATCTCATCGCCGCCCTCCAGCACCACGCCCATGGCCCGGCCGTCCGCGATCAGGATGCGGTCCACCGAGGCGCTCGTTCTGATCTCGGCCCCGGCGGCCCGTGCCGCGCCCGCGATCGCCTCGCTCAGCGCACCCGTGCCGCCCTTCGCGAACCCCCACGCGCGGAACACACCGTCGATCTCCCCCATGTAGTGGTGCAGCAGCACGTACGCCGTCCCGGGAGACCGAGGCCCGAGGAACGTGCCGATGATGCCGCTCGCCGATTTCGTCGCCTTCAGCGGCTCCGTCTCGAACCACTCGTCCAGGTAGTCCGCCGCGCTCATGGTCATGAGCTTGTACAGCGCGTGGAACCGCTCGCTGCCGAGGCTCCGGACATGCCGCCCCACGTGGAGCAGGCCGAGCAGGTCACGCGGGCTCAGTGAAGCGGGATCCGGCGCCACCATGCCGAGAATCGGCTTCACGGCGCGCGCCATGAAATGCATCAACCGGCCGAATTCCTCATACGCCTCGACATCGCGCGCCGAATGGCGAAACAGCTCGCGGCGGTGCTGGTCGGGGTCACCCCACTGGGCGAAGTAGTCGCCGTTCGAGAGGGGTGTGACGGTGCTGTCGAGCGGGAGCACGTGGAGCCCGTGCCGCGGCAGGTCGAGGTCGCGGATGATCTCGGGCCGGAGCAGGCTCACCACGTACGAGTACACCGAGTACGTGAACCCCGGAAACACCTGCTCGCTCACTGCCGCGCCGCCCACGCGCTCGCGCCGCTCGAGCACGAGCACGCGCCGGCCGGCGCGCGCCAGATAGGCGGCCGCTACGAGGCCGTTGTGACCGCCGCCGATCACGATCGCGTCGTAGGTGGTCACTCAGCGAATCCCCGTCCCCCTATGCACGCTTGCGCTCCGGGTCGAAGAACGGCTTTCTCACGACACGCGCCGCGGCGCGGCGGCGGACGTGCTCGACCGTGATCTCCATTTCGACCGCCGTGCCGGGCTTCGCCCAGCGCGAGCGCACGTGCGCCAGCGCGATGTACTTCTTGAGGAGCGGCGACCAGCACCCACTCGTCGCGTACCCGATTTGTTGGCTCCCATTGGCGTAGAGCGGAACGCTCATGCGCCATGCCGCGGTGGGAACTCGCGGCGCGAGCCCAACGTTGGCATACAAGCGTTCCAGCGAGTTCCACTCCACTTCGACGCCAACGAACTCCCACTCCGGTCCTCGCGCAGACTCGGCGGCCAGCGCCGCCTTCCCCAGGAAACGCTCCTTGCCGAGCGCCACGGCCCATCCAAGCCCCAGCTCGAATGGCGATGACTTCTGGCCTTCCCGAAGGGCTTTGCGGGCCGAGATGTAGTCGACGTCGAGTAGCATGAGCCCCGCCTCGATCCGCGCCACGTCGAGGGCGAGGATGCCCGCCGGCGTGATACCGTACCCCGTCCCGACGTCGATGAGCGCATCCCACGCGGCCAGCGCCTGCGCCGCATCGATCCAGATCTCGTAGCCCAGATCCCCGGTATAGCCGGTTCGTGAGATCGTCACCGGGACATCGCGCAATGTCGCCGTCGCAACGCGGAAGTACGAGAGCGGCGGCACACTGCCGTCGCACGCTTGCCCGAGGATCTCGCGGGACCTTGGCCCCTGCAGCGCGAGCGCCACCGTGGATTCCGATACGTCCGCCACGTCGACATCGAGACCGGTGGCGTTGGCCTCGAGCCAACCGAGGTTGGGGTCGGCGGACGTCAGCCGGAACACCCGCTCCTCGAGTCGCGCCACCGTGCCGTCGTCCAGCACCTTGCCGGCCGCATCGCACCATGGGGTGTACAACACCTGGCCCACCGCGGCGCGCCCCACATCCCGCGTCACGACGCGATCGAGCAGCCGCGCGGCGTCAGGCCCCCGGACCAGATACTTGTACAGCGGTGAGATGTCGAGCAGCGCCGCCGAGCTGCGGATTGCGTGATACTCGCGGTCGTGCTGCAATTCGTACGAGCTGGCCACGACGTAGCCCGCCCAGCGCCGCCAGGCATGGCTGACGCATAGCGCGGCCGTCCGCTCGTGGAACGGCGTGGTTTTCAGCATGCGGCGGCAGTCTATGCGAACGGCGCTTGTGGCGGAAGGCCGGACCCGTCACCTTTCGCGCCGCCCGCGCCGAGCGGGGCGGAGCCGTAATCCGCGGATTCCGATGGACGCGCACGCCATCCTTGAGGACGCCACATGCCTGCCGTGTTCGACATGAGTCTGATCCAGTGCGGCGCGCGCTTGCGCCGCACGCCGTTCTTCGAAGCCACGCAGCGCTACGGCGCCAAAGCGTACACGGTCTACAACCACATGCTCTTCCCCATCCGCTTCGCGGACCTGGAAGAGGAATACTGGCACCTGATCAATCACGTGACGCTGTGGGACGTATCCGTGGAGCGTCAGGTGGAGATCACCGGCCCGGACGCGTTCCGATTCACCAACATGCTGACGCCGCGGGACCTCACGAAGTGCGCCGTGGGTCAGGGGAAGTACGTCGTCATCACCGCGGAGGACGGCGGCATCATCAACGATCCCGTCCTGCTGCGGCTCGGCGAGAATCATTTCTGGCTCGCGTTGGCCGACAGCGACGTCTTGTTGTGGGCACGGGGCGCCGCGTTGCGGAGCGGCCTCACGGTGGAAATCCGGGAACCGGACGTGTCTCCCGTCCAGATCCAGGGACCCCAGGCGAAGCCCGTGGTGCAGGCCTTGCTCGGCGACGCCGTGCTGAAGCTCGGCTACTACTACTTCCTCGAGACGAAGCTCGACGGCATTCCCGTGGTAGTAACGCGTACCGGATGGACCGGCGAGGTGGGCTACGAGATCTACCTGCGAGACGGGAGCCGAGGCGACGAGCTCTGGGAGCGGATCATGGCCGCGGGCAAGGCGCACCAGATTCGACCGACCGGACCGTCGGACATTCGGCGCATCGAGGCGGGGATTCTCAACTGGGGCGCGGACATGACCCTGGAGGACAATCCGTACGAGGTGGGCCTCGAGCGCCTGGTGGACGAGGGCAAGAAGGACGATTACCTGGGCCGCGATGCGCTGCGGCACATCAGGGCGCAGGGTGTGGCGCGCAAACTGGTGGGAGTCGAGATCGACGGAGCGCGCCTCGACTTCAACGCAACCAAATGGCCCGTCGCCGCGGCCGGCCGACCGGTCGGCAGGATCACGTCGGCGATCTACTCGCCGCGGCTCAAGAAGAACATCGGGTATGCCATGGTCCCAGTGCCGAATGCCGCAGCGGGCACGAAGCTTTCCGTTTCCATCCCCGGCGCGGGCGAACGGAGCGCCACGGTCGTGCCGATGCCATTCGTGGATCCGACAAAGGAGATTCCGAAGGCGTAGAGACTACGCTTGCCTTCCCGCCCAAGCGCGCGCCCGCCAGCCGCCAGCGCCTATCATGACGCCGGCCCTGCGAGAGCATGGTCACTGCCTCTCCGGTCCGTCTTTGTCGTGCCGCACACACCGGTGTCCTCTCCTCCGAATGCCCTCGCGACCTGCACGGTGAACGTCCCCACACCGCCCGCGACGTCGATGGTCAACACCTTCTGTCCCGGTGTCACCTCTCCCTTGTCGCTGGGAGGCGCGGAAACCTTCTTGATGTCTCACCTATCTAACGTCTGGGACTTCCTTGCCAGGGGAAACACATGAGACATCTCGCGACTTGCTTCACAGGTCTCGCAATAGTCGGCCTCGCGGCGCGCGCCGATGCCCAGGAGCGGTACGAAATCACCGGCCCGCGCGTCGCGATCTACAATCTGGTCGGCGAGGTAACCGTCGAGCCGGGGCGTGGCTCCGCGGTGACGGTCGAGCTGACGCGCGGCGGCGCGGACGGCAGCCGCCTCACAGTCGAGCGCGGGCCCATCGGGAACCGCGCGACCCTGCGCGTGATTTACCCCAGTGATGACATCCACTACACCACGCCGTTCGGGCGCCACAATACCGAGCTCCGGGTCCGTGACGACGGGACATTCGGGGACGCAGGTCCCGACCGGCGGGGGTTCGACTGGCGCGAGGGTCGTCGCGTGCGGATCGGCGATCGCGGCGCATTCGACGGCCGGGCCGACGTCAAGATCCTGGTGCCGGAAGGACAAGAGATCGAGGTCTACCTCGCCGCGGGGCGGCTCGGCGCCACCAACGTGCGGGGGACCGTGCGGCTGGACGCCGCCTCGGCGGACGTCACGACAAGTGGCACCTCCGGCGCGCTTTCGGTGGACGTCGGGTCAGGAAACGTGACCGTGCGGGACGCCCAGGGCGACGTGGACGTGGATACCGGGTCCGGAACCGTTGACCTCACCGGCGTACGCGGCGATGTCGTGAACGTCGATACCGGATCCGGCGACGCCACGGTGTCGGCCGTCACGACGGGGACGCTAACCATCGACACCGGATCGGGGGAGGTGGACGTGACCCGTGTCGTGGCCCGCATCGTGAGACTCGACACGGGGAGCGGATCGGTTCGCTGCGAGCTCCTGTCGAACCCGGAGACTCTCGAGGTGGACACGGGCTCGGGAAGCGTGACGCTGACCCTCCCGCCCTCCTACGGGGCCACGGTCGACATCGATTCGGGCTCGGGCGGGATCGACCTCGATTTCCCCGTCCAGACTCGAACGGTCGACCGCGATCACCTGACCGGTACGATCGGTGACGGGCGCGGAACGCTCCAGGTGGACACGGGCTCCGGACACGTCCGCATCCTGCGGGGGCCGGGGACAAGGGGCTGACCGCAGGCCCTCCGCCCCTTCCCTTGACGGCACCGTAACCGCCCCCATCATGTTTACCCGGGCGGGCGGCGGCATGTGTCGCCCGCCGCCGGGCCCTCCGGACACAACCTGCCTTTCGGAGACATCCATGCACCGAGTCCTGCTCATGACGCTCGCGCTCGCGTTCGCGGCGACCAGCGCGATCGCTCAGGCCGGCCGCGTCACCGGCCGGGTCACCGATCCCGACGGCCGGGCGCTGGCCGGAGTTCGGGTCGAGGAACGCGGCACGCTCAACCGGACCACCACGCGGGCGGACGGCACCTACGAATTGCGCTACAGCGCCGGTAACGCCGTACTCGTGTTCAGCCAGGTGGGGTTCCGGCGGCTGGAGCGTCCCGTCGGGAGCGCGGCCACCCTCGACGTCACAATGGAGCTCACGGCTTTTACGCTGGAAGGCGTGGAGGTCGTCGGCACGCGCCGCGCCAACCGCACGATCACCGAGACACCCGTTGCCATCGACGTCATCGACATCCCGGAAGTCACCAGGGCGCTGGGCCAGCTCGACGTCAATCAGGTGCTGCACTACGCGGCCCCGTCGTTCAACGCGAACCGCCAGTCCGGCGCGGACGGCAGCGATCATATCGATCCGGCGTCCCTGCGCGGCCTCGGCCCGGACCAGACCCTCGTGCTGGTGAACGGCAAGCGGCGTCACCAGTCGTCGCTGATCAACATCTTCGGCTCGCGCGGTCGCGGCAACACCGGCACGGATCTGAACGCCATTCCGCTCGCGGCCATCGAGCGGATCGAGATTCTGCGTGATGGAGCGAGCGCCCAGTACGGCTCGGACGCCATCGCCGGCGTGATGAACATCGTGCTGAAGTCAACGGTGAACGAGTTCACGGGGAGCGTGGCCGGCGGATTCAACAACGCGGAGCCGCCGGCGGAATTCGACGTGACGCGGCCCAACACCATCGACGGCGAGAACGTGCAGGTGAGCGGCAACTACGGCGTGCCGTTGGGACAGCGCGGTGGGTTCGTCAACATGACCGCCGAGTACCTCTCGAAAGAGCGCACCAACCGCCCCGCGGACCCCGGCGTGTTTTCGATCTACCGCCGGCAGTTCGGGGACGCGGCGCTCGACAACTTCTCCACGTTCGTGAACTCCCGCGTGCCGATCACGGAGGACGCCGCGGCGTACGCCTTCGGCGGGTACAACTTCCGCCACACGGATGCCTACGCCTGGAGCCGCGACCCCGGGTCCATCCGCAATGTGTTGGCGATCTACCCCCTCGGGTTCGATCCGCGGATTCTCTCCGATATCACGGACCAGTCGCTCGCGGCCGGCGTGCGCGCGAGGCTCGGCGACTGGGACGTGGACGTCAGCAACGCCTTCGGGGCGAACCGGTTCCACTTCTTCGTGGACGGCACCCTCAACGCGTCCCTGCTCGCGAAATCCCCCACGCGCTTCGACGCCGGCGGCTTCGAGTTCTCGCAGAACACCACCGGCATCACGTTCAGCCGCTTTTTCGCCGAGGCGTTGGAGGGCGTGAACGTCGCGGTCGGCGCCGAGCATCGCATTGACCACTACGAGATCTTCGCGGGGGAAGAGGCCTCGTGGCGCAATTACGGCATCGTGGATTCCGTCACGGCCAGCGGAATTGTGGTGAAGGTGGACCGGCTGGGACGGCCCGCCGGATCGCAGGGCTTCCCCGGCTTCCAGCCGGCGAACGAGGTGGACGAGTCGCGCACCAATCTGGCCGCCTTCGTGGACGTGGAGGCCGACCTCACCGACCAGCTCACGCTGGGTGGCGCGGTGCGATTCGAGGACTACAGCGATTTCGGAACGACGCTGAACGGCAAACTCGCCGCGCGCCTGGCGCCGACCGACGGGTTCGCCTTGCGCGGGTCCGCCAGCACGGGGTTCCGCGCCCCGTCGCTCGCACAGGTCTACTACAACACGACGTTCACCGATTTCGTGAGCGGTGTGCCGGTGGACAAGCTGATCGCGCGCAACAACAGCCCGATCACCCGGGCACTCGGCATCCCGGCGCTCAGCGAGGAGACGGCGACCAACGCGAGCCTCGGCGTCACCGTGCAGGCCGGAGGCTTCACGGCCACGGTGGACGGCTACTTCGTGGACGTGAACGACCGCATTGTGCTCACGGGCGCGTTCGAGGACACGGATCCCGACATCGGCGCGGATCTCCAGGCCGTGGGCGTCGGAGCGGGACAGTTCTTCACCAACGCCATCAGCACGGAGAGCAAGGGCGTGGACATCGTGCTGGGCTACCAGGGGAATATCGGGTTCAACCGGATCGGCGTCTCACTCGCCGCCAACTTCAACGACATGGAGCTCGGCGAGATCAACACCAGCCCGAAGCTGGCCGGCAAGGAGGATATCTACTACGGCAGCCGGGAGCAGCATTTCCTGCTCGCCTCGGCGCCGGACAGCAAGCTCGGCCTCACCACGACCTACGGCACCGGGAACGTGGACGCGCTGGTGCGGTTCGTCCGGTTCGGCGAGGTGACGCTGATCGACTGGCTGGACACGGAGGACATCTACGAGGCCCGCATCACGGCCGACGCGTCCGCGACATACCGCGTCTCGAGGAACGTGAGCTTCACGGTGGGCGGGAACAACGTCTTCAACCGGTATCCGAGCCAGCAGGACACGGAAACCGAGACCGGCGGAGTGTGGGACGCGGTGCAGATGGGGTTCTCGGGGGCGATGTACTACGCGCGGTTGAATTTCAAGCTGTAGGAAGGTGCTGGGCGGCAGCGGTACGGGCTCATGCCCGGGCCGACGTTCCGCCGTTCACAAGCAGAGGCGGGCCAGGCATGATGCTCGGCCCGCCTCTCCCCGGCTGGGATCGAACCCTAGCGATTTAGGCTTCGGACGTAGGCCACAACTTCGAGGATCTGCTCGGGCGTCAAGATCTTCCCGTAGCCGGGCATTGCCTTCCGCCCGGCAGTGACGACTTGGACCAGCGAGTCATCACTGAGTTGCTCCATACGGGTCGCGTCGGCGAGATTCGCCGGCCGCGGAGTCAGTGCTACCGCCGCCGGCCCGTCGCCCTTGCCGCGCGCGCCGTGGCACGCCACACACTGGGCCTTGAAGACCTCGCCCCCGACCTCGGGGTCGCAGCATCCCCAGGCCGCCGGCCCCACGCCGACGGGTCCCCTGCTGGCCAGCACGAGCGGAGCGCGCCGACCAGCCGACAACGCGGCGCGGCTCGCAGCGATCTCGCGGGCCTGCGCTGCACCCACTAGGAACTCGCGCACTGCCTGAGTCTCGTCGGGTGTGAGGCGCGCGTTGAGTGCCATACTGGCGACGATGCTCTCCCATTGTGAGGCATTGTAAGCGTCCACGGCCCTCGACCGATGACAGCGAC